>JAFODV010000057.1 GCA_017380515.1 Alistipes sp. | reverse complement strand
TCCAGATGTCTGCTTCACAGATCACTCCTTACGGTTTCACTGTTGGAGTAACCCCTTCTGAGTCTACAACATACTACACATTCAATGTAATGCCTAACGATGAGTACTCTGCTTTGGATGTTAACGCTCTTGCTGAGGAGTTGAACGCTCAGTTTGATGAGATTATGATGATGCAGCAGCAGTTCGATCCTACAGTTACTATCGCACAGGTCCTAAGCATGTATTACTACCGTGGTGCTTACACCGCTGCAGCTTCAGGTTTGGCTCCTGAGACTACATGCTCAGGTTTCGTAATGGCACTCTCTCCAGAGACAGGTCATGTTGTTAAGGTTCACACATTTGAGAACGTTGCAACTACTGGTAAGCTCGGTGAGGTAGCTCCTACCGTTGAGCTTATCGGCAACTGGTCAGGTGACGATGAGAATGGTGCTATCTGGAACCAGCCAGCAGCAACTAAGGGTAAGGCTATCACCGTTGTTAAGTATTCTAACTTCGATGGTGCACGCACACTCTTCGGTAGCATGGCAGGTGACGATGTAACCAACGCAGCATCTTACCCAGATGCACAGCTTTGGGGTATGTTGGCAGGTACATGGGAGAAAATTGACCAGTCTGAGCCATACTCATTCTATGTTGTTGAGTGGGATGCTCCACAGACAGCCTTTGCATATGCAGTAGACAACAATGGTAACCCAGGTGCTCTTGGCCGTTGCTACACTGAGGCTACTGTTGAGAACAAGGGTAACATCGAGGATTTGAAGGCTCTTGTTGAGGAGATCGATGCTGCATCTAAGAGCATGGTTCTTCCTAAGTCAATCGTATTCGGCGAGGTAGGTATGACCCTTGATATCCAGGCTGTTGAGGCTGCTCAGCCACAGGCCGAGGTTAAGGCTGAGGTTGCTGCTCCAGCAAAGAGCGCAGCTTCTGTTAAGCGCGTAAACTCTTACGTTCGTCCTTTCTACATGTAATATGTAACACGCCATTGGCGTTGCAATAATTTGGGTCTCGAATGAGCCGTACTCTTAGTGCGGTTTGTTCGAGACCTTTTTTTTGTTAAGAGCACTATGTGCTCATTGACCCTCAATTCGTTGGTAGGTTGTTGCGTTGAAAAGATATTTTTCGTATATTTGCCAAAATTATTTGCTTAAATTATTTGCTTATGAATCGTCTTCTATGTCTCGTTGCGCTTGTTGCAGCTATATTGTTTGTATCGTGTGGTGATAAGGAGGTTACACCTGATATCCCCGATAACCCTGTGGATAACCCACAGCCAGATCCGGAACCAGAGCCAGAGCCTGCGCCCGACTATCCTGAGGGCACATATCATTTTAGCGATAGTTTGTCGGCAAGTGTATACACAATGCAGACAAATGGCTTGCGCAACGACTATCTATCGTTCTACGACGCTGTGACGGGCAATACTCTGTATATCGACTGCTACTGCGACCTTAGCAACGACCATGTAGCTTCGGGTCTCTACAATCTTGGCGACGGCTCTACGATGACTTGTTGTCAGGATTACACCTACCTGCTATTCTCGGGTAGCGAGGATTTGCATCGCTTTGTTGAGGGTAGTGCCTATGTTGAGGCTGATAGCGAGCACGACTCGGGCTATGTCTGGTATCATATAACTGCCTACTTCACGCTTGCCGATGGAGAGAGCGTGTCGCTTGATTATGAGGGCCAGTTGGCTGTACAGTAATGTGTGTAATAATTGATTACTAATTAAATACCTTTAAAACTATGAGAAAACTAACTTGGATGATGGCGGCCCTTTTGGTGTCTATGCTATCGTTGGTGGCTTGTGATAAGCCAGCTCCTGGTCCCGAGCCAGTGCCACCTACTCCAGATCTTAAATTTGAGCTTGAGATTACTGGTGTGTCTAAGACTACTGTGACATTCAACGTAACACCATCAGATCTTGAGGCTGACTACTTGGCTATGGTTGTTAGCACAGCAACTGTAGATGCATGCGAGAACGATGCTGCTGTTGTCGCAAAGGTCTTTGGCGATGTTAAGAGCTATGCTGAGGCTAACGGCACAACTTTCGAGGCATATATGGCTGAGCGAGTTAAGAAGGGCGTACTCGAGAACTTCAGCGTTGAAAACCTCAACCCAGGTAGCAATTACTACCTTTTGGTTGTTGGCGTTGATGCTCAGTTCGCAACAACATCTGAGCTCTTCAAGCAGACATTTGCTACCGATGAGCCTGCACAGACAGGTTGTACCTTCGAAGTTAAGGCTACCGTACACCTTACAAATGCTGCCTTGACAGTTAAGCCTTCTGATAACTCACAGCTTTGGCACCTTGTAAATGTTCCAGTTGAAGAGTATCAGACATATACAAGCGCTGATGGCGAGTATGGCTGGACTAAGGAGGAGTTCTTCCAGAACTATCTTAACACTGAGGTAACTGCCCTTAAGGAAGATGGTCTTACCGCCGAGGAGATTGGCGTTAAGCTCTTCCACACTGGCGCTCGCACATTGAATGCATCGGGTCTTACTCCAAAGACTAAGTATGTGGTATTTGTTGCAGCTGTAGATTACAGCGGTGGCAATGCCTATACTACATCAGCCCTAAAGGAGCTTCGCTACAACTCGGGTGAGGCATCTGAGAACGACCTTACATTCGACATCGACGTATTCAACATTGACAACTACTCTGCTGAGGTGCGCATCACCCCATCTAACCCAGATGCTGAGTACTACTACTACGTAAGCTACATTGACAGCAGCAAGAAGAGCATGAAGCCTATCGACCTTGCTAACTCTGCTGTTACCGAGTATATCTACTACTGGGAAAACTACACAGAGCTTAAGTATCGCGACCCTGTCACTGGCGTTGTTGATCTTACAGGCGACAACAAGCTTGAGTTGAACATTGCCGAGACTGAGTACTATATCGTGGCATTCAGCTTCGAGCCTAACCCAACATATGGCACTGTAATCAACGAGGAGACAGGTGAGTATGACACCAATCCTGGAACAATCACCTCGGCTCCAGTTTACGTGTCGTTTATGACTGCTGAGCAGGGCGATCCTTATACTGCAGACTTTAAGTTTAGCGCATCTGACGTAGGTCCTTACGACTTCTACTTGGAGATTGAGGCTTCAGACCCAACAATCTATTACCAGCCAGGTATTGCTTATGCTGAAAACTTCGATCCTCAGGCTGCTCTCGACGCATCAAGCCCACTTCTTGCACAGCTCGTGCAGATGACTATGGAGGGTCAGAGCCCAAGCCTTACATTCTGGGAGGCTTTGGAGGAGAAGCTCTACAACTACTACCGTAATGGTGATGGTAAGTATTATGTGGCTAACCTTGAGCCTAATCGCGAGTATATCGGCTACGTTTTGGCTATTGATGTTAATAGTCGTAAGTTCGCACGTTGCGTATATAGTGAGGTTATCGCCACTACAACATCTGTGGGCGAGGTAACTCCTCAGGTTGAACTTCTTGGCGTGTACAATGGCGAGCATGAGGCGGGTACTATCTTCGGTGATAAGGAGCTTACATCGGGCCGTCCTATCATCGCTGTTAAGTTGAACAACATTGAGAATGCTTCAGCTGCCTATGCGGCACTATCTAACGACCCTTATGCTGATGTTGCTGCTCTTGCAGACCGCTATATCATCTCTGAGTTCCGTGGCTACTGGCAGCCACTCACCAGCCTTGCTGTTCCTTACCACTTCTTCATTGCTGAGTGGGATCTCGAGCAGACGGTTGTTTCCTATGCACAGGATGCTAATGGCAATGAGGCTGGTGTAGGATGTTTGGGTGTTACTCCAGTATCAGCTGGTGACATCGAGGAGCTGCGTGGCTATGTTGACGCTGTGAACAACGCTTCAGCAATGGCTGCGGCTAAGTCATTGGTATTTAGCGATAAGTCTGTAGAGCCTACTATGGAGTGTATTTGGAGTGAGGCTGTAGGTGCTCCACGCGCTGCTCAGGTTGTTTATCACGAGGTTGAGCCTCTTGCAGCGTCTAAGAGCGATGTTATGAGCCTCGGCTTCATTAAGTCGTTTGCACTTTAATCTTTAGGATTATATAAATTGCGGAGCTGCACTTGTCATTAGTGTGGCTCCGTTTTCAAATATTTACGCTATGAGAAATTCTATTTTTTCGTTGCTCCTATATGTAGGCCTCTCTATGGCTTTTGTTGCGTGTGAGACCCCTGAGGAGCCTCTGCCTACACCCCAAACTAATGACTTTGATGTCAAGATCAATAGCACCTCGCGTGGTACGGTGAATTTTAGCGTAACACCCGCTAATCTCGATATGGATTATCTATGTGTAGTCTACGAAAAGGTCGAAGTTGAGGAGTTTACGCGCGACGAGTTCTTAGCAGAGTCTATCTTTCAGCAGATACGCACGGAGGCTGCTAATAAGGGTAAAACTATGAATGAGTATATGCCTGAGGTTGTCGACAGAGGTGTTATCGAGGATGCTACTTTTTCGGGTCTTAAGAGCGACACAGAGCACTATATAATCGTATTTGGTGTCGATTCGGCTAATGACTATGCTCTGATCACCCCTATAACCAAGAAGGAGTTTAAAACTTCGGAGCTTCCTCAGCTTGAGTGTGATTTTGAGGTGGGTACAGCTGTTAAGGACAATAGTGTTACGTTTAGTGTCAATCCTTCCGATGCTGAGATGTATTGGTATCTTTGCACCATGTCCGTCGATCAGTATAACTACTATGTTGAGGATGAGGATGGCTATCAGATGTCGCACGAATACTTCTATCAATATTATTTCCAGCAAGATATAAATGCCCTTTTGCAGCAGGGATATAGCGAGCAGCAGGTGGTCGATGCGCTTATCCACAAAGGTGCGCTTGAGCTCGAGGCAAAGGGCCTCAAGGAGAATACCGACTACTACTACCTTATAGCGGGTCTTGTTATGGACGAGGAGGGCATTGTGATATGTACTGATGTTCAGCGTGGTAGCTATACTACTGAGGGTGCTGCGCAGTCTGCTATGACCTTCGATATTAAGGTATGGGATATTGGTCAGATGGAGGCATCGTTTAGCATTACGCCATCGAACAACAACGACAAATACTGCGCCCTTGTAGCCCCTTGGGACGGCGTTACCGAGGCTCAGGATATGATGCATAGCCTTGTTGAGCAGTGGGGTGGCTGGATGGATATGATGGCCAATGATCGCGGTCCTGTGGAGCACTCAGGCTCGAAGGCCATGAAGCTCCCAGCAGCCGATACCGACTACTATATTATTGCCTTTGGCTACGATGGTGGCATCACAACAGAGGCTACGATGGTAACATTTAAAACATTGCCTGGAGGCTCTGTCGAGGAGGTTGTTTTCGAGCTCTCGGCATCGAGTGTTACGCCTTATGGCTTCACCATGAACGTGAAGTCGTCGGATAAGACAATATATTATGTTCCAGGACTTTGTAAGGCTGATGAGTATGATGAGTCAATATTCGTTGGATATGAGAATGAGGCTTTTGACTACTACCTCGAGGAGTACAAAAAGTTCAATCCAACTATTACCGTAGCCGAGATTTTGGATCAGTACTACTACAATGGTAATGCTACGTTGCAGGTGTCGGGCTTGCAGCCTGATACCGAGTATCTTGGCTATATTTACGCCCTCGACGTGCACACTGGTAAGGTTGTTAAGTGCTTTACCTTCCCAGCTTTTGCTCGCACCTCTACATTCTCTTCGGTAGCTCCTCAGATTGAGCTTGTTGGCTACTACTCTGGTGACGATGAGAATGGCTCCGTGTTCAACAATGCTGAAGCCACTAAGGGCAAGGCTATCACCGTTGTTAAGTATACTAACTTAGTTGATATTCGCACACTCTTTACCACTATGGTGGAGGGCGATTGTAGCAATGCTGTATCAATTTCGGATGGCGAACTTTGGCAACTTACATCTGGCTATTGGGAGACATGTAAGACGAGTGAGCCTTACACCTTCTATCTCGTCGATTGGAATGTTGTGCAGACGGCGTTGTGCTATGCTACAGATAATAATGGTCAGCTTAGCGCCATGAGTCGCCTTTATACCTGCCCAACAGCCGAGAATAAGGGTAATATCGAGGAGTTGCAGAGGCTTGTTGCAGAGCTTAATGCTGGCTCAACAAGCGCCTTTGCAGTGCCACAGTCATTGGTCTTTGGCGAGGCACAAAAGTCGGGCGTTACTATCAAGCCACTCGACTAAGTGAGTAGTGCTTCAAGGGAGATAATAATAGGCGGAGGTCACATGACTTCCGCCTATTGTCATTATAGTATTATCCAGAATTGCTATACTTAATTTAAAACAATGAGCTGACTTCAAATCATTATCAGTCAGCTCATTAGTTTTTTTTGCCGTTTGGATGTTTTAGGCGTTACCCTTGCTGCCGAATGGATCGATCATTGGTTGCTTGGTTGGAATGTTAATCTTGCCGATGTTGTTCTCGTAGCGAGTGATGTTCTCCTGCAATGACAACAAGAGGCGCTTAGCATGCTCGGGTGTGAGCACTACACGGCTCTTAACACGTGCCTTAGGTAGGCCTGGGAGCATCGTTGCAAAGTCGAGGATAAACTCCGATGTTGAGTGTGCGATGATTGCAAGGTTGCAGTAGTTGCCCTGGGCAATCTGCTCGTCGAGCTGTATCTCAATGCCTGTTGCTTTCTTTACTTCGTTCATGATATCAATAGTTTTTAAAGTTTAATCGTGGTGTAAAGTTACAAAGATTATCCTATTTGGCAATATTATGTCAAACAAAAAAACTATCCTAAAGGATAAATGTGAAATTTTAGGTCTATTTATGGCTCGAAAATTCTAAAAAGGTTGTATCTTTGCAACGTAATGTGCGTAGTTGTCATCGGCTCTATGGGTCGGTTGATGCGGTATAACACCAAAAACGAAAGATAGATGTTATTAGATATACTTCAAATACTCTTTGGTGGCCTATGCGTGGGCCTTGCTTCATCTGTAACTGTGGGCCCTGTTGCGGTGTTGTGCATACAGCGCACGCTGAGCAAGGGTTACCTATCTGGCATCTTCTCGGGCTTTGGTGTAGCGTGTGCCGATACGTTTCTTGCCATCTTGGCATTTTCGGTGTATGCGCTTATTAAGTCCTACATCGATGAGTATAATACCATCATTCAGATTTGCGGTGGTGCCATAGTCATAATCATCGGAATATTCATCTTCTTCCAAAACCCAGTGCCGCAGATTCGAAAAAATCGTGCTGGCAAGACCAATCTATGGCAAGACTTCGGCTCAATGTTTGGTGTGACGCTTGCCAATTTTGTGGTTATTATTCCCTATATCTTGGCATTCTTTACGATGTTTAACCTCGATATATCAATCTCGGCTGAAGATTTTAAGTCGCCTGATGCAGCCTCTATGGGTCGCCTGTTCCAGAATCTGCTGATTATCCTCGGCTTCTTGTTGGGTGCTATGCTTTGGTGGCTATCAATAACATCGTTAATTAACATTTTCCGTAAGAGATTCCGTCCACGCCATATGCTCACAATAAACCATGTGGCAGGTATCGTTATCAGCGTGCTCGGACTTATTACACTTCTTTCGACAATAATCAAATAAGATGAACAATAAGAGAATTATTATTGCTATCGACGGTCACTCGTCGTGTGGCAAGAGTACTTTTGCTAAGGCTATTGCTGCCCGCTTAGGTTATATATTCATCGACACAGGAGCTATGTATCGTGCTGTGGCTCTCTATGCTTTGGAGCATGGCGCAATTGTGTCTGGCATCGTTGATGAGGATAGGGTTGTGGCAATGCTTGGCGACATAAATATCGACTTTAGGTTTAACCCCGAGCGTGGCGCTTCCGACATCTACGTCAATGGCGACTTGGTGGAGGGTAAGATTCGTACTATTGAGGTTAGCAACTATGTCAGCGCTGTGAGCTCAATTCAGCAGGTGCGCGAGAAGCTTGTGAAGATGCAGCAGCAGATGGGCGAGCGCAAGGGCATAGTGATGGATGGCCGCGACATCGGCACAGTTGTGTTCCCCGAAGCAGAGCTTAAGATCTATATGACGGCTGATGCACATGTGCGTGCTGAGCGTCGCTTCAAGGAGCTTACGGCAAAGGGTGATAAGGTCACTATTGAGGAGATCTACGAGAATGTTGTATCACGCGATAATGCCGATATGAGTCGTGCTATCTCGCCGCTACGCAAGGCTGATGATGCTATTGTATTGGATAACTCGCATATGAGCGTTGAGGAGCAGATGGCATGGTTCGATAAAGAGTATCAACGAGTATTAGGTTGTTAGTATGCGTGTTGTTATTGATGATAACTCGGGCTTTTGCTTTGGTGTTGTTCGAGCTATTGGTGAGGCTGAGGCGGCGCTACAACGTGTTGCAGATGTTAGCTCGCTGGGCGACATTGTGCATAATCGTGTTGAGGTGCAGCGCCTCGAAACCTTGGGATTGCGCACTATCACCCACGACGATATAGCCTCAGTCAAGGGCCGTACGATGCTTATACGTGCCCATGGCGAGCCCCCACGCACCTATCGTTTAGCCGAGGAGCTGAACATCGACATTATTGATGCCACATGTCCTGTTGTCGCACGTCTTCAGCGTCGTGTGCGTGAGGCATATGCCAAGATGAGTGCTGAGGGTGGCTGTGTGGTGTTGTTGGGTAAGCGTGGCCATGCCGAGGTTGTGGGACTTACGGGCCAGGTCAACGATGATGTCATCGTTGTTGAGGGCGAAGCCGATCTTGATGTTGTCAACTTTGATAAGCCTATATACTTCTTGTCGCAGACGACGCAGAGCATTGAGCTGTTTAACTACCTCGGTGAGCAAATTAGACGTCGTTCGTCGTGTGTCGAAAGTGTTACTATTGATGATACCATATGTCGCCGAGTGGCGGGCCGTGAGCCTCTGTTGGCAGAGTTTGCACAGAGTGTCGATGTGGTGATATTTGTGTCGGGCCGTAAGTCGTCGAATGGTAGGGTGTTGTGCAACGTGTGTCGAGGTGCCAACGAGCGATGCTATATGGTTGAAGATGAGTCGGAGCTCGACAGGACATGGTTTGAAGGTGTCGAGAGTGTTGGAATATGTGGCGCTACGTCTACTCCCCGCTGGCTTATGGAGCAGGTGGCCGAGGCAATAGAGGAGATGTCTAACGTGAAATAAAAATTTAGAGTATGAAATACTTTCTTCGTTCAGTTAAATATTTTGTGGTATTGTGCGTTTTATACGTGGTGCTGGTGTGGCTTATGAACTATGTTGAGCCCAGCGGCTTGGGTTTGTGGGAGTTGCTCCTTCACAACATAAATGGCCAAAAGGGCTACCTTATGATTGGAGGCTTTGTTGTTTTGGCAGCCCTCTACCCACTATTTGGCTTTATGCGTAGTCGTGTTGACGATTGCGACATTGTTGCTGATAGGGTGCGTATTGATAATGCTATGCGCCTGTTTGGCTTCCGTTTTGTTGAGCAAAAGGAGGATGTGCTGATCTATCGTGCCGAGGGTCTTGTGCATCGTTTGTGGCTTGTGTTCGAGGATCGTATTGAGGTGCGTAAGGTCGATAATGGCGTGGAGCTTTATGGCATACGTAAGGCTGTTGCACGTGTTATGTTGCAGCTTAGGGCCTATATCGCCAATCGCAGATTTGAGGATACACAAAATGAGTAAAAAATGATGAGACGAAATTTTGTTATATACACTCTTGTTGCCGCGTTGGTGTTGCCTATTGCTGGTGTGTCGGCGCAGCAGCCTAAGCGTGATAGTGCCGACTTTGAGCTTGGTAGGGCAATCGAGATTCTGACGAACATAATGTATGAGTTCGACACTCATCATGTGCGTGACGTGAAAGTCGATGACCTTTTGAGTTCGGCAGTATATGGCATTACGCGTGTTACAGATCCCTATTCGCAGTATTTGTCGGAGGAGGATATGTCGGATTTCAATATCCAGACCACAGGAAAGTATGGTGGTATCGGCTCGCCAATACGTAAGCGAGATGATTATGTTGTCTTTGGTCAGCCTTACGAGGGCTCTCCTGCCGATGTTGGAGGCATTAAGGCGGGAGATAAGATTCTTACGATTGATGGTAAGGATGCCAGCAAGATGAGCATTGATCAGGTGAGTAGCGCCTTGCGTGGCGACCCTGAGACCAATGTTGTGGTGGGTGTTGAGCGCTCCTATGATGGCAAGCGTGAGAACGTAAAGCTTCATCGTCGCCGCATATCTGTTCCGAGTGTGCCCTATGCTGGTTATATTCGTGATGGCGTGGCATATATTGCTCACAATGAGTTTATTCAGGGCAGCTACGAGGAGATGCGCCATGCCATTGAGAAGCTTATGTCTGAAGGTGAGCTTCGTGGCTTGGTTCTCGACTATCGCTCCAATGGCGGTGGTCTTATGCGTGAGGCCGTTAACATCGCATCGCTATTTGTGGATAATGGCGAGTGTATTGTCTCGATTATGGGTCGTGACTCATCGTCGTTGCGCCAATTTACTACACAGCATAACCCTATTGCACGTGATATCCCTATCGTAGTGCTTGTCAATGGCTCTTCGGCCTCTGCGTCGGAGATTCTCGCTGGCTCGCTTCAGGATATGGATCGTGCTGTTATCATGGGTCAGCGCACCTATGGCAAGGGCTTGGTGCAGAGTACGGCATATGTTGGTTACAATACCTATCTGAAGTATACTACTGAGAAGTATTATATCCCATCGGGCCGTTGCATTCAGGCTCACGACTATACCTCACGCAATAGCGATGGTACAATAGCTAAGGTGCCCGACTCACTTATTACGGCATATAAGACACGTGGTGGCCGTAATGTATATGATGGTGGTGGCATTGTGCCCGATGTCAAGATCGAGCCTCAGTATAGCTCTCGTTTTGCAATTACTCTATATGGCTTGGGTTATATTGACAATTGGTGTGATGAGTATATGCGTCGTCATCGTGATGATAAAATTGATGTGCGAACATTCAAACTTAGCGACGAGGAGTATAGTAATTTTGTAGACTATATCGCGGACAAGGAGGTGGAATATGAGTCGGAGAGTAGACTCGCACTCAAGGCTCTGGAGAAGGCTTTGGAGAAAGATCTATATGGCGAGGAGTTACGCGATGAGGTTAAGCGTCTTGGTGAGCTTATCAAAGATGATAAAATTTCGAATATGCAGACCTATCGTAGCGAAATAGAGCAGATACTTATTTCGGAGATTCTGACTCGTTGTTGCTATACACGAGGCGCTATGGAGTACTATGCCATAACAGATGAGGATGTAGATAAGGCCATAGAGCTCATACTTAATACCGAGGAGTATAACAGAATACTTCGCGAGCAGCACCTCTCTATGCACTAATACTCTCGCTACTCTCGATGGGATTCAAGAATCAGATACTTCATGGTCGAATATTCTCGACACGCCGCCGCACCATAGTCATTGTTATAGGCTTGGCGCTTGCGGCATTGTCGGTATACTACACCTGGACAGTATCTACCGAGATGGAGCATGAGGATGAGGCGGCCATATGTCAGTTGCGTGAGACAGAGCAAAATGCTGTGAAGATGTGGGAGGATATTCTCCGCTCGTCACGCTCGTCGGGATATATATTTGCCAATCGCGCCATTCTCAATGAGCTTGCTGAGCATACGACGATACCCTTTGTTATCACAGATGATGCCCTGATGCCCCTTGTGAGTAATCTTCCGAGGGAGATAACATCAGACCCTGCACGTCTGCGTGAAGAGATTCTGATGATGACGCGTACAAACAAGCCTGTTACGGTGAGCTACATGGTGCCGCCAACATCTTATACCATCTACTACGGCGTAACCGACTACTCGTCGCTTGTGTCGAGTGCGCATAGCGAGGCATTGGCCTTCTTCCCATATGTACAGCTGATTATTATTGCTGTTTTTGCTGTTTTTGCCTATATCGCCTTTTTGTCGACAAAGCAGAATGAGCAGAATCGTGTGTGGGTGGGCTTGGCCAAGGAGACTGCCCATCAGTTAGGAACGCCAACATCATCGTTGCTGGGCTGGATTGAGTATCTACGTAGTCAGCCTGTCGATAAGATGGCTGTCGATGAGATGGAGAAGGATCTTGTGCATCTCAACAAGATTGTTGATAGATTCTCGAAGATTGGCTCTGAGACGCAGCTTACGATGACAAATATCAATGAGGTTGTTGGCGATACGGTTTTGTATTTCCGTCGTCGTGTGCCTCGCAACGTCACTCTTAGCTATAACGGCCTTGCCATGGCTCCTGTCGTTGCGCCAATAAATTCGGCCCTTTTTGAGTGGGTTATTGAGAATCTTATGAAGAACTCGCTCGATGCTCTCCAAGGACAAGGCGAGATAGATGTGGTTATTGGCCAGACTGATCGTACGGTATATGTAGAGGTTAGCGATACAGGTAAGGGTATTGCTAAGGGTAATTGGACTCGAATATTCGAGCCGGGATTTACAACAAAGACACGTGGCTGGGGTCTCGGACTCTCGCTCTCGCGTCGTATCATCGAGGAGTATCACAAGGGACGTATTGCCGTTGTGCGCTCCGAGATTGGTAAGGGTACGACAATACGTGTCACACTAAACAAAATGGATAATGAGTAGAATGATGTCAGTGTCTGACTATGAAGAACTTGGCTACGATGTTGTCTCGCCAGGCGAGATATTTGGTCGTAGCTCGTCGCTAATGTCAGGAGATCCTATATATGAGGGTGGATTTAGAGCTGTATCTGCTGATGAGCTCTTTGGTCAAGGTTCAGAATTGGTTGAGCCTGCACCTTTGGAGTTTCTCGAACCCTCGTTTATCGACTCATCGGTATATCAAATTCTCATGGCAGTATCGGTTGTGTTGTATCTGCATATGTTGTTGCGCTCATGGGAGTTTCTTGTTGTGATATTTGGAGGCATCTTTGGTACGTATAGCGAGCGCCGTACGAATAACGAGGGAGGTGAGCTCCCTGGTTTTTTCAAGGCTCTCGTTATTATCGTAGGTGCCATTATGGTGGCGTTGGTCGGTGTGCGTATTGCCGATGTGACTATGCCGGCTGAGGCACCGCTCTATGATTCGTTCCTCGAGCTTACAGCGCCTCTTATGTCGTTGGCCGCTGTCTTGGTGCTTGTGGCATGGCTCTATGCCCTACATGTAATCACCGGGTGGATATCGCAGTCGCCATATGTTAGAGAACTTTCGAGCATATCATTTATAAATTTTGTACGTTATGTGGTACTCCTATTCCCGCTTGTTGCAACATGGCTTGTAGTGCCTATTGAGCAGGTTCAAGGTTGGAGTATTGCGCTTATTTCGGGTACAGCATTATTGCTTTTAGTCTATTTAAAAGATACTTTTGTGTTCTTTGTTGGAAAAAAAATTCCGATTTTGTATTGGATTTTGTACCTTTGCACCGCTTTTTTGCTACCATTGAGCTTTGTATTTACAATGTTACAAATGCAGGCATAGCACTTTAATTGCACTATATTGCTGATATGTATGTATTTGTAAAATGTAATATAGGCTGTTTGTGTGGCTAATGAGATGAAAAATTAGGTATTTTAGTGTAAAATAAATTTTCAAAGAAGTTGAAAGTAACAAAAATTTTAGTGTCGCAGCCCCGTCCGGCAGTAATTGAAAAATCCCCATTTCACGAATTTTCTGAGAAGCATGGACTTTCGGTTGACTACAAGCCGTTGATACGTGTTGTAGGCGTTTCGCTCAAGGAGTTTAGAGCGCAGCGTACTGAGATTCTTGACCACTCTACGATGATCTTCTCGTCACGCACTACGATTGATAGCTTCTTCCGCATCTGCGAGGAGGCTCGTATTACTGTGCCTGAGACCATGAAGTATATCTGTAATACTGAGGCTGTGGCCCTCTACTTGCAGAAGTACATCGTGTATCGCAAGCGCAAGATTTCGTTTGCTGATGGAACATTTAACTCGCTACTTGAGCTTATCGTCAAGCACAAGGACGAGAAGTTTATTTTGGCCCTCACTGAGCCATTTAAGCCTGAGCTGCCTGAGGCGCTCTCAAAGCTCAAACTTAAGGTAGATCCTGTTGTTTTTGCTCGTACTATTGCAGCAGATATGGCAGAGCTTAAGCCAGAGGAGTATGATATCATCGCACTCTATTCGCCATCTGATGTTAAGGCGTTGTGCGAGAATTTCGATTCTGAGAGACTTCCTGTTGTAGCAACATTTGGTGAGGCAACCCTACGTGCGGCTATTGATGCTGGCCTTAAGGTTAAGGCGTCGGCGCCATCACCCGAAGCGCCATCTATGGTTAAGGCCTTGGATATCTACTGCAAAAAGATGGCCGAGGGTCTTATGATTGAGGATGCTGAGATACATGAGGATGGCGACAAGGAGGAGTTTATCCGTGCCCAGCAATCGAAGCTCCAAAAGAAGACACGTACTCGTGTGCGTAAGAGTGTATAATGATGGGAGTGTCGAAGCCACATGCTTTGCCCAAGAGCGAGCGACTATGCTCACTAATGGCACTTAGGCGACTCTTCGATGAGGGCCGCTCAGGCTTCGTCTATCCATTTCGTTATACCTACTACTCAGAGAATAGCTCCTTGCCATCATCTGTCGAGGTGCTATTCTCTGTGCCTAAGCGCAACCATAAGCGCGCCAATAAGCGCAACCTGCTGAAGCGTCGTATGCGTGAGGCCTATCGTCTCTCCAATGAGAGCCTAAAGCAGGCGGTGCAGGAGCGAGGCCTAAACCTCGACCTTGCGTTTGTATACTCCTCAAAAGAGGTGTTACCCTATAAAACAGTAGCTCATGCAATTGCAAAGATTCTCTCAGAAGTTGCTGAGCACGCTTAAGCGAATACTCTCATTTCCGCTGATACTCCTCGTCAGGTTCTATCAGCTATGCCTCTCGCCGCTTAAGCCTCCATCATGTAGATTCACGCCCACTTGTTCGCAGTATGCCATTGAGGCATTGCGCAAGCATGGTCCTATCAAGGGTCTATATCTCACGGTGCGTCGTCTTCTTCGTTGTCACCCCTGGGGTGGTTCAGGCTATGACCCTGTCCCATAGTTGATAGATAAGCAGCCGATTGCAACAAAAAAATAAATTACCACCAATGGGTAGTGTTTAACATACACCCCATTGGTGGTAATTTGTTTGTAGAGCTTAGCCATGATGTTTTATTGCAAAATTTATGTAACATATTGTAAAATAGTGTATTGCGATAGATGTATCCCCAATAGTTGGGGGTGATTCATATTGTTTTTCCCAAATATTTGCGATTGTGGCGCTTGAGTCAAATATCTATTTTTGCACCGTGAAAAACAATGTAAAAATATGAGAAGCCGTCTACTATCCACAATCATAACAATAGGTATATCCATATTATTTATTCCAAGTCTGCTATGTGCAACTGAGCCACCGTCATCATTGCGCAGGGGTGTAGTGCTTCGTGGAGTGGTTACTACGCATAGTGGCGAGCCTTTGCAGTATGCCACAATAGCTATTAAGGGTACTACCATAGGTGCTACGACCGATGCTGAGGGGCGTTATGAGCTGCAAGTGGAACGTGGCGAGCATAATGTTGAGGTGTCAATGCTTGGTTATGAGAGCAATGCCCAGAGGGTTGTTGTAGGCAGTGACATGGCAGAGGTAGATTTCGTGCTTGCCGAATCCTCTACCCGTATCGACGAGGTTGTTGTCAAGGCTTCGGGAGTAGGGCAGATGCGACGCTCGGCATTCAATGCTGTTGTGGTTGACACTCATTCGCTGGGTAACTCCTCGAAAAATCTCTCTGATGCGTTGGCCAAGGCTCCTGGATTAAAGCTTCGTGAGTCGGGTGGAGTAGGCTCCGATATGGCAATTACGGTTGATGGCTTTACGGGTAAGCACGTGAAAATATTTATTGACGGTGTGCCTCAGGAGGGTGTAGGAGGCTCATTCTCTCTTAACAATATTCCAGCGGGATTTGCCGAGCGCATAGAGGTTTATCGTGGCGTTGTGCCTGTTGGCTTTGGCTCCGACGCCCTGGGTGGTGTAGTCAATATTGTCACCAATAAGAGCCGTCGCAGTTTTTTTGCCGATGCATCATACTCCTTTGGTTCGTTCAACACGCATCGTTCTAATTTGCATGCTGGTCAGACCCTCGATAATGGCTTTGTGTGGGAGGTGAATGCCTTTCAAAACTATTCGGACAATAACTATCGTGTTGAGGCTGCGGTGGAGGATTTTGAGACAGGGCGTATTGATAAGAATAGTAGGGTGAGTGTTGAGCGCTTCAATGACACCTATCATAACGAGGCTATAGTAGCCAAGCTCGGTGTTGTGGGCAAGCCTTGGGCAGATCGCTTGATGTTTGGCGTAACCTACTCGCAGATGTATAAAGAGATACAGACGGGTGTGCGTCAAGATATTGTCTATGGCCAGAAGCATCGTCATGGCTACTCGCTTATGCCCTCGCTCGAGTATCTCAAGCGTAACTTGCTTGTTGAGGGCCTTGACCTTACGCTTACTCTAAACTACAACCGCACGGCAACAACAAATGTCGATACTGCTCAGTATAAGTATAATTGGCTGGGCGAGAAGCATCGTCTAAACTCGCCAGGAGAGCAATCGTATATGCATTCACGTGCTGATAACGACAACTGGAATGCCACCGCTACGCTTAACTATCGCTTAGGCAAGTGGCACACCATCACGCTCAATCATGTGCTCAACGCATTTAATCGTAGTAATACCTCGCTTTTGGCCAACAAACCCGAGAGTAGTGCTATCGACAAGCGCACGCTAAAAAATATCACAGGTGTGCAGTATCGTCTGCGCCCTACGAAGCATTGGAATATGTCGTTGTTTGCGAAATACTATGCTGTGTCTGCCTCAGGCCCGGTGGCGACTGATGCCAACCAGACCGACTTTGTTGAGGCAACACGTCGTAATAGAGCTCTGGGCTATGGTGCTGCAACAACATGGTTTGTTGTGGAGGGCCTGCAAGCTAAGCTATCCTACGAGAAGGCCTACCGTCTGCCCTCAATCGAAGAGATGTTTGGCGACGAGGATCTTGAGATGGGAGATATTGGCATACGCCCTGAGAGTAGCGACAACGTAAACCTAAATCTTAGCTACTCGCTCGACATGGGTAGCGAGCGCAACCATAATATATATGTAGAGGGCGGTTTTATATGGCGTAATACAAATGACTATATTCAGCGTAATATTGTTGATTTGAGTGGTGGTAAGGCTGCTGCTAGCTACGTAAACTATGGTCGTGTAAAGACTCTGGGTGGTAATCTCTCGGTGCGCTACACCTTTGCTAAGTGGTTATCGGTAGGAGGCAATGTGTCGTATATGGATGTGCGTGACAATCAGAAGATTGCTATTGGCACTACGTCGATGCCTAATCTTGGTTATGGCGACCGTATGCCTAACATTCCATATTTCTTTGCCGATAGCGATGTTACGTTTACATGGTACGATGCCTTTACGAAGGGCGATTTGCTGACAATTAGCTACGATAATCAGTATCTTCATAGCTTCTACTACTACTCGTCGCGTATCGGTACCAATAAGGCCGACTATATGGTTCCTCAGCAATTTTCTCATAACATAACGCTTGGTTACTCGCTGATGAATGGACGTTACAACATCTCGTTGGAGTGTCGTAATCTTAGCAATGAGCGCCTCTATGACAACTTCAGTTTGCAGAAAGCAGGCCGAGCATATTACGTTAAACTACGAGTTATGATTGGTGGTAAATAGTTAAAAATTAAACATAAAAACATGAAAACAAAGATTTTATTAAAACTTGGTATTGTTATTTTGGCCCTTGTGGCGGTTGTTGCGTGCGAGACCTCTGCAGGGCACGACGTCGAGGTTCCGAATGATGGCGTTGAGCGCCCTTATGTTATAGCATCACAGGGAGTCTTCTCGAACACAACAACAAATGCGCTTCTAACATCATCGTCGCTCGACAGTGGCACTATAGGCATGGAGAATGGCTTGGTCAACGATGGTGCTTCGTATTGGGTGTTCTGGGACGATAAGTATCTCTACGGCTTAACCTACAATCAGGGAAATGCGGGCACCACACGCTCCTATGTTATGAACAATGACTACACCCTCTCGGCACGTTCAGCCGAGTATGCTGTGCGTCGATTTACTACTGTTGGCGTATACGATAGATTTGTGATGACCACATCTACGGGTGATGGTCCTCAGGAGCTTGCTGACGATAATGGCTACTTGCCAAAGGCTATCCTTGTGTCGTTGTTGGATGTCGAGGCCGAAACCTACGCAACAAACAACACTCTCGAGGAGCAATATCTCTCGGAAAACTTCTTGGGCAATGGCGAGTATGTCACGCTTGCAGGCATCGAGGAGCACAATGGTAAGATATTTTCTGCAGCTGTGCCTATGGGCCTTAGCCAGTATGGCGTTAAGGCAGATGGCGGCAAGTGGGTACGTGAGGGCTATGGCGACCTTGTTAAAACGGAGGCCGGAGGCGAGGGAAGCGGCTCTTATAAAGAGGGAGAGTTGCAGTGGACGCAATATCCTGACGAGTGTTGGGTTGCAGTGTTCGACGATGAGACACTCTCAAATAAGCGTCTCATGCGCACCGATAAGATTAGCTATGCGGCAGGTCGCAACAAGTCGCAGTACTATCAGATGATATGGGCAACCGACTCGGGCGATGTATATGTGTTCTCGCCATCCTATGCAAAGACCATGGCTGATGAGAGGCAGCGCACGACGCTTCCCGCGGGTGTGGTGCGCATAAAGCGAGGTGCTGAGGATTTCGACCAAAGCTACTATGTCAACCTTGAGGCCTTGGCCGAGGGTCGCTCGTTTCAGCGCACATGGTATGTCGGTGGCTCTAAGTTCTTGATGTTGATGTACTCCGAGCCTCTTGCCCCTGCAAAGACCATGGTTGCCAATCAGTTGGCGGTGTTTGATGCCGAAAGTCAGACTCTTACTCCTGTCGTGGGTCTTCCCTCTCAGGACCTTATCTCGGGCTTTGGTAATGCACCTTATGTCGAGAATGGCAAGGCCTATGTTGCCGTGACGCTCTCGAATGACTATCCCGCGCTTTATGTCATCGATCTTGACACTATGGTAGCCACCAAGGGTTTGACTGTTGAGGCAACAAAATTGAGTGCAATAGGTCGTTTATCGCCAATTAACTAACGCTTTTCAACAATAATTTTGTAACTTTGTGCTATGATGCGAAGATTATTTAAACAGTTGCATATTTGGTTGTCGATGCCCTTGGGTATTGTCATGTCGATAACATGTCTTACTGGCGCTATGCTCATCTTCGAAGACGAGATAACGCGCTCGGCACAGAGTGATATATACTATGTTGCTGAGTTAGGGCAAAGGCCGTTATCTATTGATGAGATTGTATCCAAGCTCGAGCCTTCGTTGGCTGAGGGTCAGAGTATCGAGAGTATTACCACGTTTGAGGATCCCGAGCGCAGCTACGAGGTTGTGTTGTCGGCGCCCGACAGCAAGAGTATATATATTGACCAATACTCGGGCGAGGTGCTTGGTACTCCTAAGCGCATCGAGGCCTTTCGCACAATATTTCGTTTGCACCGATGGTTGATGGATAGCCGTCCGAGCGATGGTGGTGTGTTCTGGGGCAAGATGATTGTAGGCATCTCTACGCTTATGATGGTGCTGGTGATACTTACGGGTGTTGTCATCTGGTGGCCCAAGAGCATGAAGATGTGGCTTACGCGTTCGAAGGTGAGCCTTCGTCAGGGTTGGCATCGCTTTTGGTATGACTTACATGTCGTAGGCGGTATCTATGCCACGCTCCTTATATTGGTGATGGCGCTTACGGGCCTTACATGGTCGTTCGAATGGTATCGCAACGGCTTTTATAGGGTGTTTGGCTGTGATGCGCCAGCAGGCAAGGGTATGCAGCGGGCAAAAGCCAAGACTGTTGATGTAGAGGGTGATGCGCCTGTTGAGTACCAATACTGGCAAAGTGTATATGATAGGCTAAGTAAGGAGAATCCCGATGCTCATAAGATAACAATATCGCATGGACGGGCCACTGTGTCGCCATCGGGTGTTATCAACAAGCGTGCTTCGGATAGCTATACTTTCGACACCGCCACTGGCGAGATTCTCACTTCGGAGCTCTATCGCGATAGGGATAATAGCCGAAAGATGCGTGGTGTGATATACTCTATTCATGTCGGAAATTTTGGTGGTATGCTCACTAAGGTGTTGTGGTTTTTTGCCGCTTTGCTTGGTGCCGTGCTTCCACTTACGGGCTACTATCTGTGGATAAAGCGAAAATTCTTTAGAAAAAAATAGACGTCGGAGAATGACTTAGAGGGGTGTTCAATAGTTGTTGAACACCCTTTTTGCTGTCAGTGGCGTGGCTAACAATCCGTTGTTCAGCGCCATGTATAAGTTTTAGTGATGCAGTTATAAGAATAAAAAATAAATGTTTGAGAAGAAAAATGTTGGTGTGGGTAAAATATTTTATATATTTGTGCCGTTAGATTATCACTAATATGTGGAGATGTGCATGAAATTTGCACATGGTGTGTAAAACAAAATTGTAAAGAAATTATGAAAAAGATCTCTATCATTGTATTGGCCCTTGTAGCCTTCGTTGCAACAGCATCAGCATCTACCAATATGTTGTTCGATAACGATCGTCATATCGAATTTTCGCAGTTGCCCGCTGAGGCTAAGGCTTTTGTTGCTAAGAATTTCGCAAATGAGCGTGTTGCATATGTCGAGCTCGACGAAGGCATTGTGTCGAACGAGTATAAGGTTGTTTTCGAGAGCGGTGTGAAGTTGGAGTTTGATGGCTCGGGCAACTGGACCGAGGTTGATTGCCGTCATCAGGCAGTGCCTCAGGCGCTTGTGCCTAAGCAGATAGCATCGCATGTAGCGAGCAAATATCCTAACCATCAGATTGTTGAGCTAAAGCGTGACCGATATGAGTGGGAGGTGAAGCTTAGCGGTGGTCTTGAGCTTAGCTTCGATAAGAAGTATAATCTTACAGATATTGATGACTAAATCGTGATATAGTAGTTAATCCTAAAAAAGAACATTAAAATGAAAAAGATACTATTTTTTGTCGTAGCGCTAATGTCGTTCGTTGCAATAGGCTGCGAGAAGGATTATAACCCTTCGCCAACCACACGTGCCGATTTTCAGCAGGCTTACCCCGATGCCGTAGATGTTGAGTGGGAGCGTGAGCACGGACATATCGTTGCTGAGTTTAAGCTTCCAGGTGTGTCGAATGATTGCGAGGCATGGTTTAAGAAGGATGGCACATGGGTGCTTACTGCCTATGATATTAAGGTGTCGGAGCTTCCCGAGGCTGTGCTCAACGCTTTTCAGTCGGAGTATGGCGCTGCAACGCCTATTGATGGTGTTGAGTATATCGAGAAGAGCAACGGTGATAAGCAATATGTCATAGAGTTCGAGACTTTCGAGGCAAGTGGCGAGATTGATGTCTTCTTGAGCTATAGCCCCGATGGAAAGTTGCTCAACCAGTGGGTTAACATCTATTACGACTATATCTACGACTTGTTGTAGGTTGCGGTCGGCAGCTGCTGACCAATGTTTCGAGGTGACGAGTTGCACTTTTAGGAGTGTCGCTCGTCGCCTCTTAATTTATTCTTTTTGCTCGTGAAAAACCACACTGCTAAATATGTTGGCAATATATCCTAACTCGCTGTAATAACCATAGTTGTGGCTATGGAATAAATATGCATAAAAATGAGGCTGTGTATGAATAAAGTGGTTGTATGTTGATTTTGTTTCATAAATTATGAGTATCTTTGCAGATGCACAAACTTAAAACGAATAAAAAACACAATATTACTTATTTATTAACCAATTTTTATGAAAAATTTTTTACATCTACTAATTGCATTCTTTGCACTCGTTGCGGGTATTGCAGTTAGCGCTTGTACTCCTGACACACCAGATGGTCCTCAGGATGGTAAGACCTCTGTTGAGGTTTTAGTTGGTGAGCCTTCACCTGCATCGGTGGAGATCACTGTGAAGACAACTGGCATCAAGGAGTTCGCTTATATCCTTGATAAGGATGTTCCATCAACAGCTATTCTTGCTGGTGGCACTAAGGTTGAGATTGCTGATCCAGCTATTCAGTCTGAGAATACTGTGACAATCCAGGGTCTTGAGCCTAACACAACTCACAATGTGTACTTTGCCTTCCGTCAGTCTGACAACAAGATCTACGGCGAGGTAAAGGTTGCTGAGTTCACAACAACAAGCTATGGCGACAACGTATTGACAGTTGTTGAGCGTAAGTACGACGGTTTTGCTGTTCACGTACAGGTTCCTGAGGAGGTTAAGCAGCGTGGCAACGCTTTGCGTTACTCTACTTCTTCGCTCCCAATGTACAACTACAGCAAGCAGATGGGTTCTATGGAGATTGACATGTTGCTCTACAATGCGCAGCAGTTCATTACAAATGACAAGACTATCCGCTACGACGAGTACTACAACTATGAGCGTGACGAGGAGGGTAACATCATAGAGGATGGTGCTGAGTTCTCTGATCCTAAGGTTCCAGGTGAGCCTGGCGTATTCATCATTGGTGAGTATGCTTATATGGACGATCCTAACGAGCGTATCTGCTACGTTGACGAGGATGAAGACGGCGTTCTTGAGCTTAAGTCATACTACGATGAGCTTACATACCTTGATCGTACAATCTGGGCTTTCCCTGCAGGTTGGAACCCAGGTTACTACAACCCTATGTACGACTTCTTGCGTTGGATC
>JAFODV010000056.1 GCA_017380515.1 Alistipes sp. | reverse complement strand
TTGTCGAAACGGCGGACCTGCACAAAAACACGTGGTCATTCGACATATCCTTGAATGCCACTAAACGATAATTCTCTGGATGAATACCCTTTTTCATTTTCGTCTTTTTGTTATAATTAATATTGCAATAATTAATTCGGCCGCAAAGATAATGCTTTTTTTTAATACTGCAACACTTATTTCATCTTTTATTTATTCGAAATGTTATTAATCTCTTGATTTGCTTGTTGTAGGGCGAAAAATAACTTATCTTTGCAATATGAGAAAGGTTATCTACATATTTTATACGCTGCTATTATCTGCACTCTTTGCTTGGGCTTGTACTCCTGATGTTGAGCCTACGCCCAATGACCCTGAAGAGGGTGGAAATGCCGAGGAGGAGTTTGATCCCAACATAGACCTTCCCATCGAGCCATACAATCCATACTATCCATCGTCGGAGTGGAGCGAGGAGGAGTTAGCAAAACTCTTCAACATGGGGGCTTTTCCAAAAATTCATATAGAGGTATCATTAAATGAGTGGAAAAGGCTATTAGAGGCTTATGACTTTATGAAAGACTATACGTATATTCATTGTGATGTTGATATTGAGTTAGGCGATGAGGAGTATAGTTTTAATGATGCGGGCCTAAGAATCAGGGGCTACTCTTCGCGTAGGCGACCCGAGGTTAGGCAGTATAGTGATACTCATAATGCCGATAAAACTGATTGGCAGCAATCCAGCTTTATGCTTAATCTTAGAAAGTTTCAGAAGGACGATGCTCATGAGTTGTATAACGTGCGAAAGATAAACCTGCGACACTTCTTTCGCGATGCCACATGTTGTCGTGAGTTGTTTTGCTATGACCTCTTCCGTAGATTTGGTATTTGGACTGCGCCATACAGCTCGTATTGTCGATTATGGATACATGTAAAGGGTGACAGCAAGCCCGCCTATTTTGGTGTTTATGGCATGGTAGAGGCTATTGATGATAAGTTTATTAAACGACGTAAAGAGCTCTTTGGTGACCACAAGCACAATCTTTGGAAGTGTAATTGTGGCGCACATCTAAACTATGATACGCATGATCGCTCGCTAATATATTTCGATGATAATCAGGGTATTAACTACCACTATGAGCTAAAGAGCAATATCGAGAACTTTGAGGTTGCCAAGGCTCAGCTGATTGAGTTTATGAGAAAATTATCGGAGTATGAGGGTGAGGAGCTTCATGATTGGATAATCTCGGTGTGTGATGTTGAACTATTGTTGCGCACCTATGCCGTTAATGTTGCTGTGGGTAACTGGGACGACTATTGGGTAAATAGCAATAATTACTATCTATATTTCAATACATCGGATATCGACCAATATGAGGTGTTCTTCATACCTTGCGATTTTGATCAGACGCTCGGTAATGGTGGAGGCCTGTATCATATCGATGTTGCGCGTCAAAATCCCTTGATGTGGGGTGATTCCGAGGAAAATCCTTTGATTGCTAAGCTACTCGAATTTGATGATTTGCGTGCGATATATGTCGAAGCACTTAAGGAGCTATGCTCCCAGCAAAATGACCTTATGCACTACACTCGAGCGATACCTCGTATCAGGCAGTGGCATCGTATGGTTGAAAAGTATCTATATAACGACACGGAGGAGAATTGCGAGATTGTTGATACTCCAGGCAAAGATAGCAGTAATCCAGAATATAGAATCCTTGACGAGTCGCCCGATGTTAATTTCTTCCGTCTTAAAGCTGAAGCAATAGAGGCGATAGAGTAGGGTATTTGTGAAGAGTGGCTACGATAGAAATAAGTAGTGCGGGTATTAAAAAAGATACCCGCACTACTTAATTTATATAACTTTCAGCGCTAATGAGATGTGTCTATCTATGCTATAGGCCGAAAAAAGTATGTTGCTAATTATTTACACCTCCGAGGTGAACTTAAAGCGTATATCCTTGAAGTTCTCCTGGGCAATGGCCAAGGCGTAGCTTGTGTCGGCCAAAAATACATCACGGCCATGCTTATCGATAGCCATGTTGGTGTGCTTACGGCGCTTAAAGTCGGCGAGCTGTGCCTCGTTGTCCGACTCAATCCAGCAGGCCTTGTGGATAGAGATAGGCTCCCAACGACACTTTGCACCATACTCGTGCTCCAAGCGATACTGGATAACCTCAAACTGAAGAGCACCCACAGTGCCGATAATCTTGCGGCCATTAAGCGACGATGTAAACAATTGAGCTACACCCTCGTCCATAAGCTGGTCGATGCCCTTTGCAAGCTGCTTGAACTTCATTGGGTCAGCATTCTCGATGTAGCGGAAGTGCTCAGGCGAGAACGAAGGGATACCCGTAAACTTGAGCTTCTCGCCCTCGGTGAACGTATCACCAATCATAAATGTACCTGTGTCGTGCAAACCGATGATGTCGCCAGGGAATGCCTCGTCGATAACCGACTTCTTCTCCGCCATAAATGCTGTTGGCGATGAGAACTTGAGCTGCTTGCCACTGCGCACATGGAGGTAGTTCTTGTTGCGCTCGAACTTGCCAGAGCATATCTTCATAAAGGCGATACGGTCGCGGTGGTTAGGATCCATGTTTGCGTGAATCTTGAAGATAAAGCCCGAGAGCTTAGCCTCTGATGGCTCTACGATGCGTGTTTCGGTAGGCGCTGTGCGTGGCGATGGGGCGATGCGAATGAAGCACTCCAATAGCTCACGAACACCGAAGTTGTTAACTGCCGAGCCGAAGAATACTGGTGCTACCTCACCTGCGAGGTACGCCTCACGGTCGAAAGCATCGTAAATGCCCTCGACAATCTCTATGTTCTCGCGAAGCTGGTTAGCAAACTTATCGCCAATATACTTATCTACGTCCGATGATGCGAGGTCAGAAATGTCAACAGTCTCAGCATCGGCTGTCTGTCGCTCGTCGGAGGTGAACAACGATAGGTTGTGCTCGTAGATGTTGTATACGCCCTTGAACGTGTCGCCCGACGATATTGGGAATGCCAATGGGCGCACCTTGATCTTAAGCTCCTTCTCCACTTCGTCCAAAAGGTCGAATGGATCTTTTGATGGGCGGTCCATCTTGTTTACGAATACGATAACGGGGGTCTTGCGCATACGGCATACGTCCATGAGACGGCGTGTCTGGGTCTCTACACCCTTAGCACCGTCGATAACGATGATTACCGAGTCTACGGCAGTAAGCGTGCGGTAGGTGTCCTCGGCAAAGTCCTCGTGACCAGGCGTATCGAGGATGTTGATCTTAACGTCCTTATACTCGAAGCCCATTACAGATGTTGCTACTGAGATACCACGCTGGCGCTCAATCTCCATAAAGTCAGATGTCGCACCCTTCTTAATCTTGTTGCTCTTAACAGCTCCAGCAACATGGATAGCACCACCAAACAAAAGGAGTTTCTCGGTGAGTGTAGTCTTACCCGCATCAGGGTGTGCAATAACCGCAAATGTTCGGCGGCGTGTGATTTCATCAATGAGTGCCATATACCTTATTATAATTTTTACTGGGCGCAAAGATACGAAGCAAATTACAATAAGCAATAAATTTTTACGTTTTGTAGAGTGTGTTTTGTGAATTTTTTATACCTTTGTATGGATATAACTATGTCTACGTCCGAAGAGGGTATAGCGTAAACTATAATTATATGGCAGCAGAAATGTATAAACTTGTGGAGGTTACGCCCCAAAATGGGGAGCTCGAGCGTGAGTTTATTGACCTCCCGAAGCGAATATATAAGGATAATCCATACTGGGTTTGCCCCTTCGATAGCTCGATAAAGGCGGTCTTCGACCCTAAGAAGAATAAGCTCTTTGCCGACGGCGAGGCTATTCGTTGGGTGGCGTACAATGCTGAGGGCGAGTGCGTAGGACGTATTGCTGCATTCTACGATAAGACCCATGCTTACGGCTATGAGCAGCCTACGGGTGGATGTGGCTTTTTCGAGGCTATCAACGACCAGGAACTTGCCAACATGCTCTTTGATGCTGCCCGTGAGTGGCTCAAGGCAAGAGGCATGGAGGCTATGGATGGACCAGTGAACTTCGGCTCGCGCGATGCGTGGTGGGGCTTGCTTGTCGAGGGATATGAGTATCAGCCTTTGTTTGAGAATCCATACCATCTGCCATATTACAAGGAGTTGTTTGAAAGCTACGGTTTTAAGAACTACTTTAATCAGAATACATACCTATGGACTATCGACGATGACGATGTTAACGAGGTTGTTCATGAGCGAGTAAAGCGCCTTATGCAGACACCAGGATATAGCTTTGCGTCGATAGGAGGCGAGGACTTGTATAGCGCAGTCGAGAAGTTCCGTAATATATATAATAAGGCATGGGCGTTGTTTACGGGTGTTCAGCCAATGACCGAGGAGGAGGCTCGACAGATGGCAGACACTATGCGACCGATTGTTGATCGTAACCTTATATGGTTTGCCTACTTCAACGACGAGCCTATAGGCTTCTTTATCATGGTGCCCGACCTTAACCGCCTCATTGGTAAGTATAACGGTAAGTTTGGTTTGATAAATAAGCTACGCCTGATGTGGGATCTAAAGGTGCGCAAGTGTTGCGACCGCATCTTTGGCATTGTCTTCGGCATCACGCCCGAGTTTCAGGGCAAGGGTGTCGAGTCGGGTATGATGAAGGCGATGCTTGATGGCTATATCCGCACCAAGAAGAACCAGTACAAAACCGTTGAGCTTGCGTGGATTGGCGACTTTAATCCCGTGATGAACCGCATGGTCGAAAAGTATATATGTGCACGTAAGCATAAGGTGCACACAACCTACCGCTACCTATTCGACCGCACAAAGGAGTTTACTCGATGCCCACGTGTAGGCTTTAAGCCTCGTCCCAAGGAGGATGCGCCACAGGCATAATAAAATGAAAATAACCAATAACTAAAACTATAAACGAAAATGAAAACAACAGCTTTTACAAAGTACCACATCGAGAATGGTGCTAAGATGGCAGAGTTCGCAGGCTACAACATGCCTATCGAGTTCTCAGGTATCAACGACGAGCATATCAACGTACGTGAGAAGTGCGGTGTATTCGACGTGAGCCACATGGGTGAGATTTGGGTTAAGGGTCCACGTGCTACTGAGTTTTTGCAGCGCATCACCACAAACAACGTATGCGACCTCTTCGACGGTAAGGTTCAGTATACTACAATGCCTAACGGCAAGGGTGGTATTGTTGATGATATCTTGGTGTACCGCCTTAACGAGGAGAAGTATATGCTCTGCGTAAATGCCGCAAACATCGAGAAGGATTGGAACCACATCTGCGAGCAGGGTAAGGAGTATGGCATGACTGCTGGCGTTGAGCTTGAGAATGCTTCAGACAAGACAGCTCAGCTTGCTATCCAGGGTCCTTTGGCTATGCAGCTCGTGCAGAAGATGACAGAGGAGCCAGTAGTAGACATGGAGTACTACACATTCAAGCTCTGTAAGGTTGCTGGTTGCGATGTAATCCTCTCAACAACAGGCTACACTGGCTCTGGTGGTTGCGAGATCTACATGTATAATGAGGATGCTGACACTATCTGGGCTGCTATGTGGAAGGTTGGCGAGGAGTTCGGCCTTAAGAACATCGGCCTTGGTGCTCGCGACACTTTGCGTCTTGAGAAGGGCTTCTGCCTCTATGGTAACGACATCGACGACACTACATCGCCTATCGAGGCTGGTCTTAACTGGCTCACTAAGTTCGTTGAGAACAAGCCATTCATCGACCGTGAGTTGATGGAGCGCCAGAAGAAGGAGGGTGTAACACGCAAGCTCGTGGGCTTCAAGCTTATCGACCGTGGTGTGCCACGTCACGAGTATGCTTTGGCTGATTTGGAGGGTAACGAGATCGGTCACGTAACATCAGGTACTATGTCGCCATGCCTTAAGGTGGGTATTGGTATGGGTTATGTTAAGCCTGAGTTTGCTAAGGCAGGTACTCAGATTGCAGTGGTTGTTCGTGGCCGCTTGCTTAAGGCTGAGGTTGTACGTTTACCATTCGTATAATATGATTAAAATTGATGTGGTCGGCACTCGTTTTTGGGTGCCGACTACACTATTTTATCGGGTTTTTGAAAAAAAACTTGAAATAGGGGAACAATTCAAATAATTATTCATATATTTGTAGTGTATTTTAAACATAGTGTTTCCCAAACAGTAGAAACAAACACAAGTTATCTTTATATTATAACCTTTTAACTTAAACTAAAACTATGGATGTAAAAGTTATCATGGCCAATTTGGAGGCCAAGCACCCAGGCGAGAGCGAGTACTTGCAGGCAGTTCAGGAGGTATTGGAGTCTATCGAGGAGGTATACAACCAGCACCCTGAGTATGAGGCAGCTAAGATCGTAGAGCGTATGGTAGAGCCAGATCGTATCTTCACTTTCCGTGTAACATGGGTTGACGATGCAGGTCAGGTTCAGACTAACCTCGGTTACCGTGTACAGTTTAACTCAGCTATCGGTCCTTACAAGGGCGGTTTGCGTTTCCACCCAGCTGTTAACCCTTCAATGTTGAAGTTCCTCGGTTTCGAGCAGACTTTCAAGAACGCATTGACTACCCTTCCTAT
>JAFODV010000009.1 GCA_017380515.1 Alistipes sp. | reverse complement strand
GGTGAACGACATCGGTGATTTGTGGGTTATGCTTCAGAACGTAGCAACTAATTTCCACCTCGACTACCTTCCAGTTTTTGTCGATGTGCGCATGGCGTGGTGCATATTTATGGCGGTGCTTCTCATCTCGCACTTTATGCCCGAGGGCTTCTGGGATAGGGTAGGCAGGCTCTTTGTTCGCATGCCGTGGCTTGCCAAGCTCGCAATATTTATTGTTGTGGTGCAACTTGTGCTCCAATTCCGCAGCGAGGATGTACCGCCGTTTATCTATTTCCAGTTCTAAGATATTTGTTATATCAAAATAAGAATGGCTGTTCACATATCGTGAACAGCCATTCTTCTCTTTATAAACCCTATTTACTTTGTGCTGAAGATTACAGGTAGCATGTAGCTTACTGCTACTGGCTCGCCCTTCTGCTTACCAGGCTCCCAGCGTGGCGACGAGAGCAACACACGGCGAACTTCATCGTTGAACGCCTTAACGCTACCCTGCAAGAATTCGATGCTACTTGGAACGATATATCCGTGCTTACCAATTGTAAATTTCACAACAATCTTCACTTGGCTGGCTTTCTGGTTCTTCATCTCCTCGGGGTAGCGAAGATTCTCTGCCACCCATTTCTGGAATGTTACAATATTTCCACCCATAAACTCACCAGGCTCCTCTGGGGCAATAAAGACGTGCTCCTCCTTGAGTGTGACGACTACAACGCCATTCGACGTGTCGCCAAATCTCTCGTACTGCTTGACCTCTTCGGCTTCGCGGATAACTGTTATAACATCAACATGTCCTTGGCTTGTGAGCTCCTGCACCTCGCTGGCCGATACAACTCGTTCGTTAATGATATAGATAGGATCTTTCTGCTGTGCATTTGCTGTTAGTGCCGCAAGGGCAAACGTGGCAATTAAAAATATTCGTTTCATAGTTCCTTAGTTTTTTAGGTTATACATTGGGCAGCTGCATTTTTGTTAGTGCAAAGGTAGTGCGACGAAGGCGCAATCTCCAAATAATTTATGTTAAAGAGTGTTAAGCCATTTGTTAAATAGTGTTAAATCTGTGTGTGGGGTGTGCTTAGTTATCTCTTTTTTAATAACTTTGTGGTATGAAACGTAGCCGATTTATATCTCTCTTTGTTCTTGCCATCCTCTCTATGGCTCTGCTTGCTCTAGTCGAGGTGGTGTGGAGCGTGCGCTCATATCGCGAGATGAGGGATAGCTATAAGCGGCAGATTGCCAGCTTATTTGATGAGTCGATATGGCAATATGCGGGTGATGTTGCAGGCACGAAGAGTGTTAACCTAGGACCATTAGAGGGTCTATATGCTATTGTTGGCGAGCAGCTACGCACATCAGCAATTGAGACTCGCTTTACGGTGGAGCTATTGCTGCCGATAAATGGCGAACTGAAAGTAGTATCTTGTCTTGGTGATAGTACCGAGTCGTTGCGTACACTGAGTGTCGATAGCTCGGTATCGCCCGTAACGCTTCGTCTTATTGTTGAGGATCCCCACTCTAAGATTTTGGCAAGCATGCGAGGTATGATTATAATCTCGCTGCTAACAACCTTATTGCTGATATTTACCTTTATATATCTACTTAGAACGCTCTTTCGTGCTAAGACCCTGGAGCATATTCGCCGTGACCTTACGCACAACATAACCCATGAGCTTCGCACGCCCATTGCCGCAGCGCGTGCCGCAGTAGATACGTTGCGTTCAACGCCCCTAATAGCCAATAGCGATACCCTTCGTGAGGAGTATTTGGCAATGACCCACTCTGAGCTTGAGCGCCTTGGCGTTATGGTCGATTCTATTCTTCGTAGCTCGCTCGACGATGAAGAGCCTACGAGATTGCGCCCCGAGAGCGTTCAGATACAAGCTATTGTTGATGATGTGTTATCGTCGCTAAGGCTTAAGTATAGCAGTCGTCAGCTAGATTTTAGCTCCGACATTGCTGAGAATACGGCGATGTGGGTAGATAGGGCAAGCCTTCGTATTATCCTTCTAAACCTCGTGGATAACAGCATAAAATATAGCGAGGGTGTGGCGAAGATTAAGATTGTTGCCTCGTCTAAAGATGATAAAACCGTGTTTAGCGTTGAAGATGAGGGCGTGGGTATTGATCAGCGTGAGCAAAAACGTGTGTTTGATAAGTTTTATCGCGTGACGAGTGCCTATCGCCAGACGAGCCAGGGGTATGGCATTGGCCTATATCATGTGCGTACGCTTGTGGAGCGTAATGGCGGAAGCATTGAGCTATGGTCTGCACCCAAGCGTGGAACAAAAATAACAGTAACACTACCAAAGTATGGCTAAGAGGGTAATTCTTGTTGTTGAGGACGATGCTACGCTAAGGCGCATACTTCGTGATGTGCTCATTATCAAGGGGTACGAGCTCTTGGTTGCTGAGGATGGCGAGGAGGGTTGTCGTCTATTTAGCGAGCATGACGTAGATCTTGTGATTGCCGATGTTATGATGCCGCATGTCGATGGCTTCGAGATGGTGCGTAGAATGCGTGATAAGGGCACCAAAACTCAGTTTATATTTTTGTCGGCGTTAGATAGCGCCGATGATGTTGTCGAGGGCTTCCGTGCGGGCGGTCACGACTATCTGCGTAAGCCGTTCGATATGAATGAGCTTATGGTGCGTGTCGAGTCGCTTCTTAGCCGTCTTGAGGTGCGCACATCTACCACAGATCAGCGCATAGGACGAGCCTTGTTTAATGCTGAGACGGGTGAGCTTCGATGTGATGATAGGGTAGAGCACCTATCGTCACGAGAGGCAGCAATACTCAAGATATTGCTCGAACATAGGGGCGAGGTGGTGACCTATCAGCAACTGCTTCTTGAACTTTGGGGTGATGATAGCTATTATAATCTTCGCTCGATGAATGTCTTTGTGTCTCACCTCAGAGCCAAGCTTCAGCGTATAGGCTCAGTACACATATCATCGGAGCGAGGTGTGGGGTATAAATTAGGTAATTTAGTGAGTAGTGAGTAATGAGTAGTGAGTAGT
>JAFODV010000055.1 GCA_017380515.1 Alistipes sp. | reverse complement strand
TAAAAACCTAATTTTTAGCAATTAGTCATAGTTTTTCGTTGCCGCCACCAATTACTCATTACTAATTCCTAAAGTCCCGTGATGCGCTTTATCTCGTTGAGTTTGTTGAGAGCCTCAAGAGGTGTCAACGAGTTGATATCCAAGCCTTTTATCTGGTCACGTATCTCAACCAATACTGGATCGTCGAGCTGGAACATCGAGAGCTGTATGCTCTGTTGTGCCGATGCAGCGCTCTGTGCTACGCTCTGTTGCTTTGTGCGCTGCTTGACGCTTGTTGATGGCACTATCTCGCCTGAGCCATACACCTTTTCGAGGTTTGCCAAAATAGCTTCGGCACGTGACACCACCGTTTGTGGCATTCCCGACATGCGGGCAACGTGGATACCGAACGAGTGCTCGGTGCCACCACGTCTAAGCTTGCGGAGGAACAAGATGGTCTTGTCCACCTCCTTGACTGTTACGTGGTAGTTCTTCACGCGTGGCAACATGTTCTCAAGCTCGTTGAGCTCATGGTAGTGCGTGGCAAACAGCGTCTTGGCAGCACCGTGTGGGTTGTTGTGGAGATACTCCACCATGGCCCATGCTATCGAGATGCCGTCGTAGGTGCTTGTGCCACGACCAATCTCATCTAATAGAACGAGGCTGCGTGGCGAAATATTGTTCAGGATGCTTGCCGACTCCAACATCTCCACCATGAACGTAGACTCACCCTCCGAGAGATTGTCTGATGCACCCACACGTGTAAATATCTTATCTACCACGCCTATGTGTGCCGCCTTGGCTGGCACAAACGAGCCTATCTGCGCAAGGAGCACTATGAGGGCTGTCTGACGCAATATCGCCGACTTACCCGACATGTTAGGGCCTGTGATGACGATTATCTGCTGGTTGTCTTGGTCGAGCTTAACGTCGTTAGGGATATACTCCTCGCCAATAGGCATAAGCGTCTCGATGACGGGGTGGCGTCCCTCTGTGATATCTATGATTGTTGAGTCGTCGACAGTGGGGCGTACGTAGCCTCGCTCAAGGGCCAGTGTTGCCATCGACTGTAGACAGTCGAGGCGGGCAATGACATGAGCATCACGCTGGATGGCAACAAGATGCTGGCTTATGTATGCCACCAAGTTGTTGTATATCTCGGCCTCGATTTGCAACATTCGCTCCTCGGCACCCATGATTTTTGACTCGTACTCCTTCAATTCCTCGGTTATGTAGCGCTCGGCGCCTGTGAGCGTCTGCTTGCGTATCCACGATGCGGGCACCTTATCCTTGTGGGTGTTGCGCACCTCGATGTAGTAGCCGAAGACGTTGTTGTAGGCAATCTTTAGCGATGGAATGCCCGTTATCTCGCTCTCACGCTGCTGCAACGATAGTAGATACTCCTTGCCATGTAGTGCTATGCGTCGTAGGTCGTCGAGCTCTGCCGACACGCCTGATGCTATGATGCCGCCCTTCTGAATCTGGTTGGTATCGGGGTCGGGATATATCTCTGTCTCAAGTTTTTGGCGTATGTCGACGAGAGGGTCTATGCTTTGTGCTATGGTGTGTAGTGGCTCATAGTCGGTAGACTCCATTATGGCCTTTATTATCTCGATGGCCTGAAGCGAGTTTTTGAGGTGTATGAGCTCACGTGGTGTGATGCGCTGTGCCGCAATGCGTGATGCTATGCGCTCCATGTCGCCGATGAGTGCTATATGCTCCTTGAGGGCTGTTGCGAGCTCGCTATCCTCCACCATGCGCTCGACAATATCCTGACGCAGACGTATCTTTGAGATGTTCATTAGTGGCATCGCTATCCAGCGCTTTAGCTGACGGCCACCCATTGGCGTCAGTGTGCGGTCGATAACCTCCGCGAGCGAGCACTTAGAGCGTGAGGCGTTCGAGGCAAAGAGCTCGAGGTTGCGAATGGTGAACTTGTCGATCCATACATAGTCCTCACGGTCGATGCGTGATATTGATGATATGTGTGCTATCTGGTGGTGCTCCGTAAACTCAAGGTAGTAGAGTATGGCACCTGCTGCCGATATTCCCTCCGACATGCTCTCTATGCCGAAGCCCTTGAGGTTGGGCACGTTAAACTGCTTGCATAGCTTGTCACGGTTGACGCTCTCGGCAAATACCCACTCGTCGAGACGATAGGTGTAGTGCTTCGAGCCAAAGCAGTCGGCAAACATCTCCTCGTAGCCACGCTGATATACAATCTCCTTTGGTTGTAGGTTCGATATAAGCTTGTCTACATAGCTGTTGTTGCCCTCGGCAATGTAGAACTCACCCGTAGAGAGGTCCAAAAATGCTACGCCTGTTGTCTTCTTGCCAAAGTATACCGATGCCAGGAAGGTGTTCTCCTTGCCCGCAATGAGGTTTTCGCCCATGACAACGCCCGGCGTCACCATCTCGATTACGCCACGCTTGACAAGTTTCTTCGTTGTCTTAGGGTCTTCCAGCTGCTCGCATATTGCCACACGCTCACCTGCACGCACCAGCTTAGGCATGTAGTTGTCGAGGGCGTGGTAGGGAAATCCAGCAAGCTCAACATACGATGCAGCACCATTGGCGCGGCGTGTGAGTGTTATGCCGAGGATTCCGCTCGCCTTGATGGCATCCTCGCCAAAGGTCTCGTAGAAGTCGCCAACACGAAATAGTAGTATGGCGTCGGGGTGTACGGCCTTAATCTCGTAGTATTGCTTCATCAGCGGAGTCTCCACATAGCGCTTCTCGGAGCTTGTCGCTGCTGTTTTCTCATCTGTATTGTTCTTAGCACGTGGGCACATATTGTCGTCATATGAAATATCCTACAAAGGTAGGATAAAAGTTTTAAACCGCAAAACGCTACTCGAAGAATCGCTCGTCGAAGTTGACAAGATAGAGGCGTTCGGTGGCACGTGTGATTGCCGTATAGAGCCATCGCAGCATATCTTTTGTCATTGTCTCGTCGCCAAATAAGCACCTATCCACGAACACAGCCCTCCACTGGCCGCCCTGGGCCTTGTGACACGTTACGGCATAGGCAAACTTTATCTGCATGGCGTTGAAGTGTGCATTCTCACGTATAGCCTTGTATCTCTTCGACTTAACGGTTATGTCCATGTAGTCTTTCTCAACCTCCATGAATAGTCTGTTGCTCTCTTCACGTGTTAGCGATGGCGACTCTGATGATAGGGTGTCGAGCAGGATTTTTGCCTGCATCTCGTAGTCGTCGTAGTCGGGAAATTGGAGTGTGGCATCTATGAAGCGAAAGCCGTAAAACTCCTCGAAACGGCGTATACGCTTGAGGCGTGCCACGTCGCCATTGGCCACAAATGCCATGGGCGACTCTTTATCCTGCTCGGCATAGTGGTAGTTGTTCTTAACAATCATCACCATGTCGCCACTCTCAATCTCCTCCTCGGCCGATAGGTTGTGGCGGCGTATGCCCTCGTTGTAGCGGTTGGCGCGCTTGTTTGAGCGTGTTATGACTATCGTCTCGTCACGTCCAAACCTGTCGTAGCAATCCTGAAGCTCCTCAAGCAGCTCGCCACCTTGCACCTGACGAAAGTCCTTAAACTTAAGATCAAAGCGTGGTATCTCGTATATGCTGTTCTCGAGCATGCACCGAAGCATTGTGGCGTTGAACAGAATGCCTGAGTCGTGCGACTGGCGCACCACCTCGTCCATGGTGCCATACTCCACGTCGCCATAGGGTAGTAGCTCCGAGGGTTGCAACGCAGGGCTGAAGTCCTCGCCAACGGGCGGCAGCTGGGCATCGTCGCCCACGAGCATAAGCCTACAACGCTTGCCCTGACGCACATACTCAACCAAATCACCGAGCAGGTTGCCCGAGCCAAACGAACTGTCGGGCGACGATGTCGAGAGCATTGATGCCTCGTCGACGATAAATACTGCGTCGTGCTCACGATTGTAGTCTAAAGAGAATTTCGACTGGTAGCCACTCATCGATTTTTCACGATATATCTTTTTGTGTATGGTGTAGGCCGTAAGCTGCGAGTAGCGTGTTAGTACTTTTGCTGCTCGTCCCGTGGGTGCGAGTAGTATTGGCTTGATACCTAACTCTTTGAGTGCTGCTACAAAGGCTGCAATTATCGTTGTTTTGCCCGTTCCGGCATATCCATTTAGCAAAAATATGCGGCTGAAATCATCGTCGGAGAGCCATGTAGATAACTTTTCTATAATTTTTTTTTGGTTTTCTGTTGCGTCAAACGATAATTTTGCGTAAATTTGGTCCGTAATATGGGTGTTAAGCATGGCAACGCCTTAATTTAATTTTTAAACGACGATACAAACTTAAAAAAAATAATCAAAAATGAAAAGAGTATTTCAACTTTTGTTGCTTGTAGCCATCGGTTTCTTGACCTATTGGATCTACTCGCAGATTGCTACTAATGTAAAGGCAGAGGATCAGATCAAAGAGCGCGAGGGCGTTGTTGTGGAGAAGGCTAAGGTTATCCGTGAGCTTACTCAGGCCTACAAGGATGCAAACAAAGACAAGAAGTTTACAACAAACTGGGACGAGATTATCGCCTTTGCAAAGAGTGGCGTTATCGTGGAGAAGAACGAGATCTTCGATGAGAACAACCTCGATAACAAGCCTAAGCTCGACTCTATCCGTAAGGTAAATCCAAAATGGAAGAACGAGAAGGTTGACTCAGTGCTTGTTCGCGATCGTATCCTTAAGCACGCAGGCTACAAGACTGACGAGGAGATTGAGAACCTCCGCTATATCCCATTCTCAGACAATAAGGAGTTCCAGCTCGATACAGTGACATTCGTAATGGGTACCTACAAGTCTCACCTCTTGCGCTGCCACGCTCCTTATGTTCACTTCATCAACACTACTGAGTACAACCAGCAGTTCTGGAACATGCTCGAGACTAAGTTCGACCTCTTCATCGCTAACGCTGATGCAAGCGACCAGATGAAGAAGATGAAGGCTGACGGCTTGAAGCAGGCTATCCAGAAGGTTGCTGACAAGGAGGACGCATCTAAGATGGTTGCTAAGTATTACATCGGTAGTAATGTTCCTATTGCTATGGATATCGAGTTCTTCGGTGTTACATTCGGTAGCCTCGAGGAGAACTCAGATAAGGGTAGCTGGGAGGATGGTCGCTTGGAGTAATGAGCGTAAGTCAGTATAACAATATCATAGTGTCCATCCGCCTTATGTCGGGTGGACACTCTTTTTCGCCTAATGCTATCATGAGCTTGGCGAATGGCGCATCATATCTCAAGGCCGAGATAATAACACCAAAGACTACGCTTGTGCCAAGCCAGATGTTCGATAAGTCACGTGCTACTGAGTATCTCGCATTTGTGGGTATTGCCCCCGATAACGACGAGGTGGTAGTATGTAGCGATGAGGTGGATGGCAAGGTTGCTGTCATGGCCATGAGCAAAGACTGCTATGCGCAGCTGAGCCTCGCATTTGGCAACAACATAACATTTACCTCACCACTCATCCAGGGTCATGCCCCTAAGCAGGGTGCGCTCATCGATCTTGTTGGCAATGTATTGTACGTTAGGGTGTTCAACGCCCAGATGCTCTTTGGCGAGGCTGTGGAGGTTCTTGGCGATGCCGATTTGCGCTATGCCATCGAGAAGATTAACCACGTATACAATATATATAATATGCACGTGCGTGCGCGAGGCGATGTCGACCGCCTTGTGAAGTGTTGTGATAAGAAGTTTAAAGACCTTGAAATAGTAGCATAAGATGCGAATCATAAGTGGAAAATATCGTGGCCGTACCATACTCCCACCACGCAACCTGAGGGCTCGTCCTACAACAGACTTTGCCAAGGAGAACCTCTTCAATGTGCTTGTCAACCTCGTGGACTTCGAGGAGCTCGACGTTCTCGACCTGTTCTCGGGCACAGGCTCTATAAGCTATGAGTTTGCGTCACGTGGCGCTCGCAGTGTCACCTCCGTGGAGATTAATAGTGTGCATCATAACTTCATTCGTCAGACCGCACGCGAGCTAAAGTTTGAGAATTTCTATGCCGTTAAAGCTAACGCCTTCCTCTACTTGAAGAGCTGCACCAAGAAATTCGACCTCATTTTCTCCGATGCTCCCTACGATTTGGAGGGTAGTGCTGAAATTATTTCGCTCGTTTTCGAGCACGACCTACTCGCTGACGATGGAATTTTCATTTTTGAGCACTCAAAAGATCAAGATTTCTCAGAACACGAAAAGTTTTGGCAATTAAGAAGTTACGGTAGTGTGCAGTTTTCGTTCTTCAGAAAATGATAATTTTTTTGAAAAAAAGTTGTCGAAAAATTTGCAGAATAAAAAAAATGTAGTACCTTTGCATCGCAATCAAGAGATAAAGGTTGCAAGTTCTTAAAAAAGGTGTGGTAGTTCAGCTGGTTAGAATACGTGCCTGTCACGCACGGGGTCGCGGGTTCGAGTCCCGTCCATACCGCAGAAGGATGATCGAAAGGTCATCCTTTTTTGTTTTATATCGTGCGCGTTTGTGCGAAGGCGGTTGACGTGTCAACCTTTGTGTTGATGCTCGTTACGGCCTTGCGTGCAAGCCCGCCCGCCCCCAATCACACGAGCCATGCCTTTGGCATTTCAACCCCTGGCGGTCATCGATAAGGGCTGTGGTTCTGTGCTCATCGTCTTTCTGCTCACGCTCTGCGGTTGGGTGCCTGGTGTTATTGGTGCTCTTGTAATACTTAATAGAGTGTAGAAATATAATATCATGTTGGGGCAGATGTCGCTGAGTGTGGCGTCTGCTCCTTTTTTTATTGGTTTGCCTTATGACCATATAAATATATATGATTGAATATATTTTGCTACGTCTAACTTTTGCAATATCTTTGCACTAAACAATAAAAACGAAAGATTATGAAGTTCAAAGATAGATTAGTTTTGATTACAGGTGGCACATCGGGCATTGGTCGTATAATGGCTCGCATGGCCTTTGAGCGTGGTGCTCGCAAGGTGGTAGTATGGGGCACATCGCAGCATAAGATTGACGATACTGTGGCGGAGTTTAGTGCCATGGGCTACGACATCGCTGGATGCTCGGTAGATGTGTCGGATGCTAAGGCTGTGGAGATGGCGGCAATAAACCTAAGGGCAACGCACGGCGAGGTCGATATCTTGATAAATAATGCGGGCGTGGTGACCTCAAATCGTACGTTCGATGGCTACTCCGTTGAGGAGATTAACCGCACGATGGATATCAACTCCAAGGCACCGATGTATGTTGCCTTGCAGCTCTTGCCCGCGATGGTTAAGCGTAACTCGGGACATATCTGCAACATTGCCTCGGCAGCAGGCATGATTGCCAACCCTCGCATGTCGGTATATGTGGCAAGCAAGTGGGCGGTGATAGGGTGGTCGGAGTCGATGCGCATAGAGCTTAAGCAGCAGCGTAGCGATGTGCATGTTACGACCGTAGCTCCCTACTACATAAACACAGGTATGTTCGATGGCGTGAAGTCGCCCATTCTGCCTATTCTCGAGCCTGAGGCTACAGCACGCACAATAATACGTGCTATAGAGCGCAACAAGGACTTTAAGGGCATACCTCTTAGCTTCCATCTTATACGTTTAGCACAAGGTTTGCTCCCTACATCGTGGTTCGAGTTTATCTTTGGCCGTTGCTTCGGCATATTCTCGACAATGGATAACTTCACAGGCCGTAAAAAATAGTAACTATGATAACACCTACACGCATAGAGGATATTGCCCCTTTGGTTAGTGCCCAGCGTAGCTATTTCCGTAGCCATGCCACGCTCTCGCTTGACTTTCGTCGTGAGATGCTTAGGCGCCTCAAGAGGGCTATCCTGAGCTTCGAGAAGGAACTCTGCGACGCACTATACGCAGATTTGCATAAGTCCTATGAGGAGGCTTACATGACCGAGATAAGCATCGTGCTTGGCGAGATAGATAACTTCATGGAGAATCTTGGTCGTTGGGCAGCTCCCTCAAAGAAGTCTACGCCGCTTAAGTTGTTCCCTTCGCGCAGCATGATCCTTACAGAGCCATTGGGTGTGGCGCTCATTATGTCGCCATGGAACTATCCCGTGCAGTTGGTGCTCAATCCTTTGGTTGGTGCTATTGCTGCGGGATGCACAGCTGTTGTCAAGCCCTCGCCCTATGTGCCTCATGTTGCAGAGGTGTTAGAGCGATTGATCTATGAGAACTTTGATAAGGAGTATATCGCCGTGGTGCAGGGCCATCGTGATGTAAATACTGAGCTTCTGCGTCAGCGCTACGACATAATATTCTTTACTGGCTCACCCGAGCTTGGGCGTGTCGTCATGCGTGCTGCGGCAGATAATGCTACGCCCGTAATATTGGAGCTTGGTGGTAAGTCTCCTGTGGTTGTTGACCGTAGTGCCGATGTTAGGCTTGCGGCAAAGCGCCTGGCATGGGGTAAGACGCTAAATGCTGGGCAGACATGCATAGCGCCCGATTATGTGCTTATCCACGAGGATGTCAAGGATAGGTTTGTCGAGGCCTTTAAGCATGCTGTGGAGGAACTACACGGCCCCAATCCGCAACTTAGTAGGCACTATGTACGCATGGTCTCCACTAAGGCTTTTGAGCGTGTTAGTGGCTATATTGCTGAGGGTAGGGTGCTTGCTGGCGGCAGGGTAGATGCCTCGGAGAGATACATCGAGCCTACGCTGATTGATCGTGTGGCGCTCGATAGCAACGTGATGACCACAGAGATATTTGGTCCTGTGCTGCCGCTTGTTACTATTAAGAGTGTTGATGAGGCTATTGAGTTTATTAACGACAGAGAGAAGCCTTTGGCGCTATATGTATTTGCTGATGAGCGTATTGGTCGTCATGTCTTGCGCCATACATCGTCGGGAGGTGCTTGCGTCAACGATGTTATCATGCATATTGCCAACGAACATCTGCCCTTTGGCGGCGTAGGCAATTCGGGCATGGGGCGCTACCATGGTCGTGATAGCCTCTACTCCTTCTCGCACCGTAGGTCGGTGGTTGTCACCCCTACATGGATAGATATGCCATTTAGGTATATGCCTTATAGACTCTTTAGGTGGATTAAGAGGCTGATGTAAGTTAAAAAGTGAAAAGTTGAGTGTGCGTCGCCCATAATTAATTGCTCGTAGCCACTGTCATTCTGAACGTAGTGAAGAATCTCTCAGTTAGCATGGACGTTCACCCTTAGACACCAACTGTGAGATGTTTTGCCAAGGCTCAACATGACAAACAAATTACTCATTACTAATTACTCTTTACTCATTAAATTTGTCCGAAGCATACTTCGCCTTTCACATAGAAAAGAGGGAAGCAACCGCTATGGCTGTTTCCCTCTCGTTATGAAGTTTTTAAGGTGTTTAGTGTTTGTTGAGAATGATGCGGTCGATCTCCTCGATTTGTGCCTTGAATGTCTTGTCGATATCCATTGTGTCGGCTACGGCCTTGCAGCTGTGAAGCACTGTGGCGTGGTTGCGACCACCAATCGACGAGCCGATAACGGTCAATGGTGCCTTGGTGTGCTGCTTTGCCATGTACATTGCTACCTGACGAGCCTGAGCCACATCACGTGTGCGCTTTGCCGAGTTGAAGGTGTCGAGGTCGATGTTGTAGTACTCGCATACTACGTTTACGATGTGCTCGATGGTAATCTCACGCTGCGTGAGCTTCACGTATACCTTCAAAATATCCTTAGCAAGCGAGATTGTGATCTTGCGGTTAAGGAACGAGGCGTTAGCTACGAGCGACGATAGTGCTCCCTCAATCTCACGCACGTTTGCCGAGATGTTCTCTGCAAGGTAGTATGTTACCTCATCAGGAATGTTGGCGCCCATGCGCTTAGCCTTGGCACGGATAATCTTCACCTTTGTATCGTAGTCGGGCACATTGAGGTATGCCGACAAGCCCCACTTGAAGCGGGTGAGCAGGCGTTGCTCGATATCCTTAAGCTCCACGGGTGGCTTATCCGATGTGAGTATTAGCTGCTTGCCGCCGAGGTGAAGGTGGTTGAATATGTTGAAGAATGCATTCTGAGTACCTGTCTTTCCTGTAAGCTCCTGGATGTCGTCGATGATGAGCACGTCGACCATCTGGTAGAACTGAATGAAGTCGGTGATCTCACCATTCTTGTATGCTGTCTGGAACTGCGCCTGGAACTTGTTCATTGATACATAGAGTACCTGAAGCTCTGGGTGGCGCTGACGTACCTCATGGCCTATGGCCTGTGCAATATGTGTCTTTCCTAAGCCTGAGTCACCATATATATATAATGGGTTGAAGGCGTTGTTTCCGGGTGTTACAGCTACAGCCATACCCGCTGAACGTGCCAAGCGGTTGCACTCACCCTCGATATGGTTGTCGAAAGTGTAGTTTGGGTTGAGCTGAGGGTCAAACATCATGCGACGAATGCCCGGAATTACAAAAGGATTTTTTATATTTGCAGTGTCAGTAGGCGCTGTAAACTGTGGGAGTGTTGACGCAGCTGTATCGGTGGCAGGCTTCTGGCTACGTGGAATAGCGTAGTGAAGCTTGATGTTTGTGCCGTAAAGCTCTGATATGATGGGGAGTAGCACTCCAAGATATCGCTTCTCGATGCTCGATACGAAGCTCTCGTTAGGAACACGCAGACGCAGGTTTGCACCATCGAAGTCGATAGGGCGGATAGGCTTAAACCACTTCACGATCTCCTCCTCAGTGATTGCGCTGCGGAGACGGTCGATGCAGTCTTGCCATACGTCGTTATATCTTTCGTTCTGCGTCATAAAGTTGTTAACACTCGTTAAAAGTCGTTTCCAAATGAGGCGATAACTATTGTGAAACAGTTCGAAATGCTCTGTTTCAATGTGTTATGTTTTTTACCTCGTTTTTTGCTTATATCGCACTCGACTTGCCAGGGCAATTAGGTGCGTTTCGACACTGCAAAGATGTGGATAATTTTATTAAAATAACATTGAAAAATAGTTGCAAATTCCGAATTATTTTCTATGGCTAAACGGCACGATATTTTCTGAAAAATTTTAATTCGCTGATAATGTATTATATGAATATTTTTTAGTATATTTGCATATTAGATTTTTAGTGGATACAAGAAATAATCTATAAATAAAAATAATATTACTATGGCAGACGTATTGGATAAGCAGGTGCTTGCAAAGGCACAGGCATGGCTTGATGGCGATTATGATGAGGCTACTAAGCAGGAGATCAGAATGTTGATTGAGAACAACCCTAATGAGCTTGTCGAGAGCTTCTATAAGGATCTTGAGTTTGGTACTGGTGGCTTGCGTGGTATCATGGGTGTAGGTACTAACCGTATGAATATCTACACTGTAGGTGCTGCTACTCAGGGACTTGCAAACTATCTTAAGAAGAACTTCGCTGGCGAGCAGATTAAGGTGGCTATCTCGCACGATAGCCGCAACAACTCACGTATGTTTGCAGAGCGTGTTGCCGACATCTTCGCCTCTAACGGCTTTATCGTGTATCTGTTCGACGCGTTGCGCCCAACACCTGAGCTCTCGTTCGCTATTCGTGAGCTCGGTTGTCAGTCGGGTGTAATGGTTACAGCATCGCACAACCCTAAGGAGTACAACGGCTATAAGGCTTACTGGGCAGATGGCTCACAGGTGACATCGCCACACGATGTTAACATCATCGAGGAGGTAGGTAAGATCACCGAGACAAGCCAGGTGCTCACAGGCAAGAATGCTGAGAATATCAACATCCTTGGCGAGGAGTTCGACCAGAAGTATTTGGCAGCTATTAAGGCTTTGTCGTTGTCGCCTGAGGCAGTGGCAAAGTACAACGACATGAAGATTGTCTACACGCCACTTCATGGTGCTGGTGTAAAGCTTGTTCCACAGTCGTTGCGCAACTACGGCTTTAATAATATTATATGTGTAGACGAGCAGATGGTTCTCGACGGCAACTTCCCAACCGTGGCATCGCCAAACCCTGAGGAGCGCAAGACTATGGCTATGGCTATCGAGCGTGCTGAGAAGGAGGGTGCAGATTTTGCTATGGCTACCGACCCTGATGCTGACCGTCTCGGTGTTGCGTTGCGCACAGGCACTGGCGACTACGTGTTGCTCAACGGCAACCAGACTCTCGTATTGTTGATGTGCTATCAGCTTACTCGCTGGGCTGAGCTTGGTAAGATCACAGGCAAGGAGTTTGTCGTGAAGACTATCGTTACCTCTATGATGCCTGACGCTGTTGCTGAGCACTTCGGTGTTAAGTGCTACAACTGCCTCACAGGCTTTAAGTATATCGCAAAGATTATCCGCGAGCAGGAGGGTAAGACAAAGTATATTGGTGGTGGCGAGGAGTCATTCGGCTATCTCCCTGGCGACTTCGTACGTGATAAGGATGGTGTTGCAGCTATCACTCTCGTTGCTGAGGCTGCGGCATGGGCACGCGACACTATGGGCATCACCCTTTACGAGTGGTTGCAGCAGCTTTATGTTAAGTATGGTTTCTTCCGTGAGGGTCTTGTAAACGTTGTTCGCAAGGGTAAGGATGGCGCTGCCGAGATTCAGCAGATGATGGTTGACTACCGCCAGACACCTCCTAAGAGCATCCTTGGCTCACCTATTGCTAAGATTCTTGACTACAAGACATTGGAGGAGCTCGACGTTAAGAGCGGCGAGAAGCGCCCAATCGAGGGTATCGACGAGAAGAGCAACGTATTGCAGTGGATCACCGAGGATGGCACAAAGGTATCGGTTCGCCCATCAGGTACCGAGCCTAAGATTAAGTTCTACTTCGGCGTGAAGGCTCCATTGTGCTGCGTTGAGCAGTTCGAGAAAGTTGAGAAGGAACTCGACGAGAAGATGGAGGCTATCAAGCAGGAGCTTGGCCTATAATCTCCGCCTAAGATAAACAGATGAGGGGTGTTCCAAAGAACACCCCTCTATTATTTTTGCATCATAGCCTTATGTTAGACATAGGCCTGATACTACACCTTATCAACTATTAGAAATACTTGATATCCTTATCCTCGATAGCCGAGATAAGATTGTTAGCAGCCGACGATGCGCCAATACGGAACAGATCTGTTGTAAGCCACTCCGAGCCGAGCACCTCCTCCACGATAGTGTAGTAAAGCGCAGCATCCTCTGGGCTCTTAACGCCACCTGCCGCCTTGAAACCAACCTTACGGCCTGTCATATTGTAGTAATCCTTAATGGCGTGACACATAACAAATGCAGCCTCTGGTGTTGCAGCAACATCAATCTTACCCGTAGAGGTCTTAACGAAGTCGGCACCCGCAAACATCGATATGAGTGATGCTCGGCGGATAAGCTCAGGAGTCTTCAATGCACCCGACTCGATGATGACCTTCAACACAACATCCTTAGCCTCCTCACGCAGCACCTCAATCTCACTTGCAGCCTCATCGTAGTGACCCGCAATCACCTGACCTGGGGTAAGCACGATGTCAATCTCATCAGCGCCATTCTCGATAGCCATAGCCACCTCCAACGCCTTAACCTCAATGAAGCTCTGCGATGCAGGGAATGCACCAGCTACACTCGTAATGCGCATAGGTGTGCCATCAATCTCCAAACCTACAGTCTCAACAAATGGTGGGAAGACGCAAATTGACGCCACATTCGGAATATGTGGATACTTCTCATAGAAATCTACAGCCTTACGCACAAAAGCCTGT
>JAFODV010000054.1 GCA_017380515.1 Alistipes sp. | reverse complement strand
GTATGCGCTATATGGTAGCCTCGCCAGTTCGGGCTTAAGCCCTCACTTCGAAACCACCTCCACATTGGTATACACAAAAATAGCCCTTGCAAGGGCTATTACTTTCAAAGCTGCTGGGCATTAGTATCCCGCTTGCTCAATTTTATCGAGTATCTTTGCTGCGCAGCCTATCTTCGACTCTACACGCTTGAGGAGGTGCTTGGCCTCGTCGTAGCTGCCCATATGCAAGGCATATAGAGCGCGAGCATAGTCGGCCTCGGCTGAGGTGCCAGCCTTGGCTAAGTGGCGCGCGGCACGCTGCAACTCACCACGGCGCATCATAACATTTGCAGCGTTCAGATTGGCTGAGGCCGAATCAGGAGTCTTAGCAACGATAGCCATAATGATATTATCAAACTCAGGCGTTGACTGGTCTACCTTAGAGGCAGCCATAGTAAGCTCATCGGCAGTCAACGACATTGGGGCTGTTACAGCAACGGCGACAATACGGTCGATATCTTCATACTCGGTTACATCATACTCCACATCGTATGAGGCATTACGCAGCGACGGGTAGTACTCATCGAGCAGGAGCTGATACTGCTCGGGGTAACGCTCCATAATCATAGCGTTAAGGTTCACCGAGGTAGAGTGGCTATCAATAAGATTAAGTATCTCCTGACGATTAGCTATATCGGACTGAGCAACCCATGTGCGAACATCTGCCCAATGGTCAGTGTCGTAATAGGTGGCAAGAACCCCACTAGGAATGTTATAGTGCTGACTTATGTGGGCCACAAGGGCATTGGCACGCGCATGGGCAAGCTCATCGTTGAAGGCATGTCCACCCTCTGGCGAGGTAGAACCACGTACAACTATACGTGTCACCACAACATTTTTGTCTGCACTTAGCGAATCAAGGCTCTTGTCGAGTATGGCTATCTCACGGCTATTGCCATTGAAATTAGGGTCTATAACTGCCTTGTTGACAGGGAAGTCTACCTGTGCTGAGCTCGATGCGTGATGCACCCCACTTACCACCTCCTCGGGCAATACGAAGATATAGGTAGACACAATCATAGGCTCCGTATACTCGTCAATAACAACCTCGCCCAATGCCAGTAGTTCGTCGTTGCAGCCATAGTACTGCTCAACAACAACAAGGGCGGCACCATTCATCCATGGCTCGTACTCCACCTCGGCGACATAGTTGACACGCGCAGGAAGGTCTCTACGACGCAAGCACCACTCATCGGGAATGGCGGTGATATGGTGATGCTCCCTACGCAATGTTGAATAGTAGTGGTTGCGGCCAAACACTCCCACCGACTGCAACTCAATATTTGCGTCGCCATTATAAAGCATGGGCGTATATATGGTAGCGTAATCGGTATGAATGTTCTTACTGCCAAACTCCATGCTCATGGTAATGTGCATCATGCCGTCAACATGCTTAAGTTCTACGTTTGATATGCGCACACCCTCGAAATTCTCTTTTTTCTGATGCGTCACCTGTGCTGATACAACGCCTGATAAGCATAGTAGCATGACAGCACTAAGGAAAAATGCTCTTCTCATAACCATAACATTTTAAAATAGATACGAAAATCCCACATTCAGCTTTGTCACACCAAAATAGTGGTGATTGGCATGGCTCTCCAACTTCTCGTTAGTGGCCCAGGCATACTTGTCATACTCCATATAGGCATATCCCACACCCAGTTCGAGCTCAAGATTCCAGTGGTGACCAAGCACAAAGGCATAGCCATAGCCCACACCGGCACCAAGTAGCCATCCGTCGAAACGGTTGTCGCTAAGAGCCGCAAAGTTAGTACCCAAAAACTTGATGTCGTTGGAGATGTTGCCAATGTTGTAGCGACCATAGTGGGCGTGGATACCTACGAAGTGCCCCGCAAAGCGACTACAAAGCCAATAGCGCGCCTCGGGCTGTGTCAAGAAGTGCTTCCACTGCCTGCCATTGTACATCTTCCAGTCGCAGAAGTTACTCGGCATATCGAGTGTCCAACGTGGAGCAAGCGCCATCTCGACACCAAAGTTCACCGTGCCCGTAGCATCATAAAGCAGGTTTGTCTTAAGCGCAATATTTTGCGCATTGGCACGTTGTGCTCCACCTGCCAGAAGCATAACAACGGCACATAGTTGTAAAAATCTTTTCATAGAGCTGTATGCTTTACTCCCCCACTACTGTGTGAGGGTATAGCCCTAAGGACAACTATCGTACCATTGTAAGGTGAAAAGGGAAAAGTGAAAGGTGAAAAGTATGGTGTCTGCGACGCTCTATTTATAGGAGAGATTAGGGAAGTTAGAGAAATTAGGGAAATTAGGGAAAAGGTTAGCGGTTAGACTTTGAGGTTAAATGTCGATAGCGCCCTCCTTAAACTCCTTAATTTCCTTCAATTCCTTAAACTCTCTATCTCAGCGCGTCTCACCTTTCACTTTTCCCTTTTCACCTTATAAACTCCTTATCCCCGCGCCCTGCCCCCTAAATCAGCACACAATTTCTCACGAGAAGGGTTGCAGATGCAACGCTCGGCAAAAATCCCGACGATGGGCTGTACAAGAAGTACTGCTCATTGTCGGGACTCTTTTTGCTAGCGGCGGCAGATGTGCCCTTATCACGAGAACGAAT
>JAFODV010000053.1 GCA_017380515.1 Alistipes sp. | reverse complement strand
CAAGGTGCTCGGCAAGCTACACTTCAACCTCGAGCAGGTGCAAGACCTCACGCCTACGCCTATGACCCTCTCGTCCGTTATGTTCTACATGGGCGAAAACCCCTACGATGGTAAGCCAATATATGTTGCTCGCTCGCAGGAGGATAAACGTAGGCAGAAGAGCTACTTCTTTTCGGAGGAGCCTGAGCGCCAGAAAAGCAAGCCTCATCCATCAGCAAAAAAGCCACAGCACAGAGCTGCGGCTAAGCCTAATCCTCGTCGAAGAAGATAGTGTGTTATGATGATAAAATTAGAAATGAGTAATTAGTAGCAAGTGTTACTAATTACTCATTTCTATAATGTTAGCACTGGTTAAATCTATTTCCAACCCCAGAACTCGATTTCTGTGATGCAGAGATCATTCCACTTTGCACCTCTGACAACACCTCTGTTATCGAATGATATCTGAATAGCTGAAATATTGTTATTCCATTCTGCATTGTATGGAACATTCACAAGCTGAGCATCTGGAGTGTCTCTCAATGTTGCATCAAAATTCCCCAAATCGTAAGAGCCTTCAATTTCGAAGCTAATAAAGGTAGCTCTTGAGTTGTTGATATATGCCGAAGCACTTTTGCCGTAGCCGTTGCGAATAACGATGTGAGATAGCTTCTTGCATGGAACTTCAATATAAGGACCCCAAATCCAGTTTGAACCGCGATCGCCATCGCCAGTGTAGATGCGTCTATCATTCAAGCTTACAGCCCAAACAGTAGCAGGATTGCCATCAAACATGTTCCAAGCTCCGTAGGTGTTACCTCCTTGTGGAGCCAAGCTATATTCATAATTAGCGCTCACAACTTTAAGTTTAACAGGTGCACCTTGTGCTGAAACCTCTCCAGCGTTGAAGATCAAGAAGATAGCCAAAAATGCGGCTGTGGTTGCTCGAAGGATAACCTTGCTTAGGCAGTTACCTTTCGCAGACTGATGATTTTGTTTCTGTGTCATAAAACTATGAATTATTTCTAATAATGGTTAATTATTAAACAAATATACAAAAAAAATATGAATATTCAAGCTTTTGCTATGAATGTGCGAGAGGATGTCCGAAATTCAGCGCTTACCCCCATTAAAATAGATATTGCTCGGTGCGTACCTTGTGGCATAGGGCTTCGATTTCGCTCCATGCCTCGTTGCTAAGTGTCGTGCCAACCACCTCGATGACCTTACCAGCGGCAATAGCTCCCAATGTGCCACACTGGCGCAAAGTTAAGCCCTCGCATAGTCCCGCCATGAAGCCTGCGGCGTAGAAGTCGCCAGCTCCCGTTGTATCTACACGCTTTGCTGCAGCCATGATGCCCACATGTACCATCTCTTCACCACGCTTGATAAGGGCGCCACGTGTGCCTATCTTTACCACCACAAGCTCGCACATCTGGGCGATGTAGTCGAGAGCCTTTTGTGGCTCTTTCTCGCCACTAAAGGCGTGCGCCTCGTCCTCGTTGGCAAAGAGTATGTCAACGTGCTTGGCAACGATGTCACGCAAGAAGTCACGATTCTCCTCCACCACGTTGAACGATGCAAGGTCTATGACAACCTTCAAGCCATGCTCCTTGGCGCGCTCAATGGTGCGACGTATAAGGTCGTGATCCTGCACCAAGTAACCCTCTATGTATAGGTAGTCGTAGCTGTCGAATACCGCTGCGTCAATCTCGTCTGCTGTAAGGTCGAGCGCTGCGCCGAGGTGCGTTACGAAGGTACGCTCACCATCGGGCGATATTAGCGATACGCACTTTCCCGACTTGTTCTCGGAGTGTAGGATGTATGGTGCTACGCCCACGTTGCGCAGTGCCTGAATGTAGAAATCTCCCGTGTTGTCCTCGCCCACCTTGCCGATAAATCCGCAACGTGTGCCTAAGTGTGCCATGGCACGTATGGTGTTTGCTGCCGAGCCACCCAGCGATAGCGAGTAGGGTAGTCCCGCCAATGACTTAGATATGGCAGTCTGAAACTCGCTATCCACAAGGCTCATCGAGCCCTTGGCAAGCTGATACTCCTCGAGCACATTGTCGTTAGACAGGTTCACGAGCATGTCGGTAAGCGCATTACCTATGCCTATTACGCTTTTGTTCATAGTCTGGATTGGTTATTTAACTATGCAAAGTTACACTTTTGCCACTAAACAAACAATGAAAATCGGAGAAAATGTGGGGTGATAAAAAACAGCGATCACATAAAATGACCGCCGTTACTGTTACCATATAACTCAAAGGGTTGATTGACCTTATTACTCAATCTCAATCGCTTTGTTTTGTCTAATCCAACTCTCACATACCTTCTTTACCCAAGGTACAGCAATTATATAGCCTATATCCTTATACTTGTCGAGTGGTTTAAGTGAATATGAACTGCATCCCATCCTAATAATGATGTCATTATAACTATTACATCTACAGTAGGTTTTTAGCGATGCAGCTCGGTATTGAACATTGTTTTGCTTGATACCTTCATTCCATAATGTGTTAAACAGATTGATGGGTAGCCATTGGTCACCATTATCTCTTACACCAAATAAGAATACTATATTGTGGGCTGTCTTATCCTTGTCTATTAGACTCTTGGCGAACTTGATAGCCTTCTTTACCATCTCCTGACGATACTCTTTACTCTTTCCTATGCCTTCATCATTTATATAATAGGCTCGTCTTTCAATATCACACATAATCAATCATCTATCTTGCTCATCAACTCATTTGTCTTGCATAGCGCAGAGATGATGCGTTGGTAGTGCATCACATCATCCCATTCGAGAGTCATACCCTTGCGGTCTTTCAACCACTTCTGCGCAGGTTGATAACCTCCGATGTAGAACTCCCACGCCACGCGCGGAACATTATCGAAGTACTGCTCGGCGTTAATCCACACTTTGTACAAGCCATCGCCGTTACCATCAGTAACCTTGACTGCCTCAACTATGTTACTACCCGCCACATTGAACTCCGTTACCATTGGGAGTGGGGCTTCCAGAAGATGCACCTTGCGTATCTCGCCACCCACCTTGGCAATGCGCCTAAACTCGTTCGCATCTGCCGGGTATGGTATGCGAGGGAAGTCCGTCTTCAAGAACTCATTGTACTGCTTGCGGTACGATGGAGTATGTAGAACGCCATAAATGTAGTCGAGTAGGTCTATTGGTGTGAATGTACCCTCGTTACCACTCTGTTCCGCCTCGAACTGCAAGCCAATCTTGTCTGCTATCTGACCCACTATCTCCATATCGAGGTTAGGCTGACGAGTCATAGAGCCGTATTCGTTGTGGTAAGTGTAGAGAGGAAAGGCATAACCCGCTCCAAAACGACCGGCTGTACCCGTTAGATTAACATCACTAATACAGTTTACGACAAAGGCATATCGCCAATCAGATGTGCATTGTCTGCCAACGACAAGACCAACATTTGCGTCAACAACAAAGTGCCTCATCACTTTCTCGCGAGGTCGCTCGACTTTCGAAACATCATAATAAACAACCCTATCATCGAATGGTCGATAACTAATTCGCTCTACAAGTTTGCTATTAGGCTCAATTTGATAGTGCTCTGCCACTTTGTGCAATAAGGAGGTTTTATAATTATCAATCAATATCGCATCGTGATGAGTCTTTACTCCCGTAGTGTTCACAGGGAAAAGATTGTTGAGAGAAAAACCTTCATTGTAAGCCTCCTCGTTAGTTGTATCACGCTTCACGAAAAAGAAGAATGGTGCTGTTGGAGATAGACGAGTAAAATCAGTGCTTGCAAACGAGTGTTCCAATAAGTAGTTATACTTGAACTCTCGCCTACCATAAAGGTCACAGTGATGCACCTCTGCAAGTTCACCCTTGCGCTTCTTGCCGTTCTTGATGAAGATATTGATGGATACACCCTGCTGAATGTCGAACACATTATCGTCCTTCGAGCCATCGGTGCATACCTCTTTCTTCTTGCTGTTGCCGTGAAGGTCGATGATGTATATCTTGTCGAAGCTCTGCATCAGACTCCAACGCATACCGCGGAATGTAATGTTATCGAGGAAACTGTGGTTGTTGATATACGCCAACACTCCCTCATCGTTTTTGTCAACGAACGACTGACCAAGGCGAATAAACTTACAGTAGTCGTCGTTAATCATCTTCGGATTGCGCTCATTGAGAGTCTTATCGGTGTTAGGCTCTCGCTTATAGTCCTCCATAAGCGACAATATCCATTCTCCCTTGTTGTTGCTCTCACCGCTATATGGAGGATTGCCAATAACAACCATAACGGGCGCATCACGCTTTATATGGTTGGCTTGGTTAGCCTCGTTGGATAGGGCATTGGCGAATAGTGTACCGGTATCGGCGTGATGTTCCTCTAACGAGTTTGTAAGATAGACTCGTAGGCGTTCGTTGGAGTTTGCCTCATAGCCTGTTTCGGCAAGTACCATATCGAGTTTGAGATGAGCCATAGCATACGAAGCCATAAGTAACTCGAAACCATTGAGGCGAGGCAACAAGTGTTTCTCGACATAACTCTGCCACATACCTTGCTGACCCTTCATCTTGTCGTGGATAGCGTGGATAACCTCAGCGAGGAATGTACCCGTGCCGGTAGCAGGGTCAAGTATCTGTACTTTGTGAGTTTCTACCTCGTATGTGTCCTTGTCGCTTTTCTTAACCTTCTGATTAAGTACCTTAACCTTGGTCTTTGAAGTATCAGCCAAGCCCATAGGCAAGCCAAACTCCGATTGGAGTATCTCATCAACGGCACGAACGATATAGTTTACGACCGGTTGGGGCGTATAGTACACACCGCAGTTCTTACGAAGGCGTTGGTCGTATGCAGACAAGAAGTCCTCGTAGAAGTGTATCATCGGGTCTTGCTGTCGGGTGCGCTTACCATAGCCCGCCATAACCTTGTTGATGTCCGATGCTCGGAACGCCTCGGCAAGGTCATCTACAATCCACGCTACGCGCTCGTCGAGGTCGTAGCCCGCAATGTATTGGAACATCTGACGCAAGAATGGATTGGTACGAGGAATTAGACT
>JAFODV010000052.1 GCA_017380515.1 Alistipes sp. | reverse complement strand
GACCTTCTCGCCTACGGTGAAGAGGTATTCTATGTCGTACCACGCCTGGAGCAACACGCTGAGGATGCCATACTCCTTGGAGCCTGGGGGCTCTGCAAGGCGCACTGCGACCTCCTTCTGTATCATACCCACACACTCGGGAACGATATCTCTATTCTCAAGCACCTTGAAGAAGATTTGCGACGATATGTTGTATGGGAAGTTACCGATAATCTTGAGCCTATCGCCATAGGTCGCACGAAGATCCATCTTGAGGAAGTCGCCCTCAGTAAGGCGTGGTGCAAACTCGGGGTAGTGGTTATGGAGATACTCCACCGACTCGCTATCAATCTCAGCGCCATACGTTACAACATCGTCGCGCTGCAACAAAAACTGCGTGAGCACACCCATGCCACAGCCTACCTCCAACACCTTATCGGGATTCTCGGCAGTGCCTCCCGATAGCGATGTTGCAATCTTGCGGGCTATATTTAGGTCGGTTAGGAAGTGCTGACCAAGTGCCTTTTTTGCTCTTACCTCTGCCATTAGTTTGCTACCTCCGAAATAAACTTAATGCGTACCAAGCGAATCTCCTCCTCGCTATACTCAGATCCAAGCTCCTCGATAGCTGCATCGAGTGAGTCGGTCTCGGCGTCCTCTTTAAAATATAGGTATATGTCATCAACCTTATCCTCGTCCATTACGGTATTGAGGTAGTACTGAATGTTGAGACGAGTACCAGAGTTTACGATAGCCTCAATCTCGCTCAATAGCTCATCCATGTCGAGGTTGCGGGCACGAGCAATATCCTCGAAGTCCATCTTGCGGTCGATAGACTGAATGATAAATATCTTGTTATTCGACTTGTTGGCTACACCCTTAACGACCATATCCTGAGGACGGATAATCTCCTTCTCCTCGACATAGCGCTTGATAAGCTCGATAAACTCGGCACCATACTTCTGTGCCTTACCTACGCCAACACCCGATATTGTCTGCATCTCCTCCATGGTGATAGGATACTGAATAGACATATCCTCGAGCGATGGATCCTGGAAGATTACGTACGGTGCAAGACCAGCCTGCTTAGCAACCTTGCGGCGCAAGTCTTTGAGCATGGCAAACAACTCCTCGTCGGCAGCGCCACCGCCCTTGATTGGACCTGCCATATCCTCCTCGTCCTCCGAGTCGTAGTCGTGGTCGAGGGTGATGGTCACAGATGTTGGCTTATCTATATACTTCTTGCCTTGGGCATTCACCGATATAAGGCCATAGTTCTCGATATTCTTGTCGATGAGACCCATGATAAGGCCCTGACGCACCACAGCATTCCAAAAGCGTGCGTCCTTATCCTGACCAGCGCCAAAGAGCTCAAGGTTGTTGTGGCCATAGCTCTTAATCATGGCTGTTACCTTACCTATGAGCACCGACACAAGGTGGTCAATCTTGAACTTATCGCCAATGGCAAGCAATGTCTCAAGAGCAAGCTGCAAGTACTCCTTGGCCTCAACCTTAGGTTTTGGATTGCAACAGTTGTCGCACGTACCGCAGTTACCCTCCTTATACTCCTCACCAAAGTAGTGGAGTAGGAGCTTGCGACGACACATCGAGCTCTCGGCATATGATACAGTCTCGAGCAGCAACAACTTGCCAATCTCCTGTTCGGCAACGGGCTTGCCCTGCATGAACTTCTCGAGCTTCTGAATATCCTTGTAGCTGTAGAATGTGATGCAACGACCCTCGCCGCCATCACGTCCAGCACGACCAGTCTCCTGATAGTAGCCCTCCAACGACTTAGGAATGTCGTAGTGTATCACGTAGCGTACGTCGGGCTTGTCGATACCCATACCGAAGGCAATGGTTGCCACGATAACATCGACACGCTCGTGAAGGAAGGCATCTTGGTTGTCGGCACGTGTCTGTGCGTCCATACCTGCGTGGTATGCCAACGCCTTAATGCCGTTTGCCATAAGCAGCTCAGCCAACTCCTCCACCTTCTTGCGGCTTAGACAGTAGATGATACCACTCTTTCCGCTATTCTGCTTGATAAAGCGGATGATGTCGTGGTCGACGTTGTGCTTAGGGCGTAGTTCGTAATATAGGTTTGGACGGTTGAACGATGAACGGAATACCGTAGCATCGGTCATGCCCAAGTTTTTCTGAATGTCCATCTGCACCTTTGGCGTGGCTGTTGCCGTAAGGGCAATCAGTGGAGCTGAGCCGATATCGTTGATGATAGGACGAATACGGCGATACTCAGGTCTAAAGTCGTGGCCCCACTCCGAGATACAGTGGGCCTCGTCAATGGCGTAGAACGATATCTTGATCTTACGCAAGAAGGCGATGTTGTCCTCCTTGGTTAGTGACTCCGGAGCAAAATAGAGGAGCTTGGTGCGACCCTCCAAGACATCTTGGCGCACCTGGGCAATAGCCGATTTGTTGAGCGACGAGTTGAGAAAATGGGCAATGCCCGACTCTGTTGAGAAGGTACGCATTGCATCAACCTGATTCTTCATAAGTGCAATGAGGGGTGATATGACAATTGCCACACCATCCATTATCAGCGCGGGGAGCTGATAACATAGCGACTTACCACCGCCTGTGGGCATAAGAACAAATGTATCCTTACCCTCAAGTACGTTATTGATTACCGCCTCTTGGTTGCCCTTGAACGAAGAAAAACCAAAGTATTCGTGAAGTTTCTCGTGCAAAATTCCTCTTTGTTCGGTCTCCATAATAACTAAGTGCAAAAATTTTACTCAAATATAATATATATTTTTGAAAAATAGTAATAACTTTGTCAAAAAAATACGAAAAAAGATGCGATTGTTTACAACCGAATTGGTAAAATCCTATAAATCACGCACTGTGGTTAACCACGTATCAAT
>JAFODV010000001.1 GCA_017380515.1 Alistipes sp. | reverse complement strand
TCGTTTTAGTTGGGCTACCTGGATTCGAACCAAGAATGACAGGACCAGAATCTGTAGTGTTACCATTACACCATAGCCCAATATTTTTGTTTGACGGTGCAAAAGTAGAACTTATTTTTTGATTTGCAAAGAAAAATGCAATTTTTTTTCATATCTTTGTTAAGATTTTGCGTTAATAAGATTAAAAAACATATAAAACATACTGATTATGAAGAATATTAAGTTGAGACTAATCGTGATGAACTTCCTGCAGTTTGCTGTGTGGGGAGCCTATCTTACGTGTGTAGGTCAGTTTTTGGGTCGTGTTGGCTTGGGCGCCTACATCTCATGGTTCTATGTAGCACAGGGTGTGGTTTCTATTTTCATGCCTGCTGTCATGGGTATCATTGCTGATAAATATGTGCAGCCTCAGCGTCTGTTGGGCGTTTCACACTTGTTGGCGGGAGGCTTTATGCTTGTAGCTGCCTACTTCAGTATTCAGGCTACGGAGCTTGCTGCTGCCAATGTTGGTAATGCCGACTATGTGGCTAACATTTGGCCAATCTTTATTCCTTATGTGTTGAGTGTTGCCTTCTACATGCCTACTATTGCGCTGTCGAATACCGTGGCCTTTGGCACGCTCACACGCTCGGGCCTCGACTTTGTCAAGGCGTTTCCTCCAATCCGAACCCTTGGTACTGTTGGTTTCATTGCCTCGATGTGGCTTGTTAATAGCGTGTCGTTTGGTTTGACCGACAATGCGCAGTTTACCTATATGCAGCTTGTTGTATGCGGTATTTTGGGTGTGTTTCTTGGTATTTACTCGTTTACTCTGCCCGAGTGTCCGCTTAGTAGCTCAAATGAGAAGAGAAGCCTCGCAGAGCGCTTTGGACTCGATGCTTTTGTGCTGTTTAAGTCGAAGACCATGGCAATGTTCTTCATCTTCTCTATGTTGTTGGGCGTGTCGTTGCAGATTACCAATGGTTATGCGACCTCTTATATCAATAGTTTCCAGGCTGTGTCCGACGATTGGTTTGCTTCGAATCCTACGATGCTTGTCTCTATCTCGCAGATCTCTGAGGCATTGTGCATCCTTATGACAGCCTTCTTCCTTCGTCGCTTTGGCATTAAGAAGGTTATGCTTATTGCCATGTTTGCGTGGGTGTTGCGCTTTGGCTTCTTCGGCGTGGGTACAACAACCACGACTATTGGTGTGTTGGCCCTCATCGCCTCATGCTTGGTTTATGGCGTTGCCTTCGACTTTTTCAATGTATCGGGTGCTATGTTTGTACAGCAGGAGGCCCCTAAGAGCATGCAGGGTAGTGCTCAGGGCTTGTTTATGCTCATGACCAATGGTATCGGTGCTTCGGTTGGTACTTATATTGCTGGCAAGGTTGTCGACCACTTCTGCACATGGGAGGGTGGCTATCTCGTGTCACGTCCTGAGGTTGCTAATGGCTGGCAGCAGACATGGTTTATCTTTGCGGGCTATGCTCTTGTTGTTGCCTTGGCCTTCTGGATTATGTTCCGCTACAAGCATGAGCCTAATAAGTTGGCAAACATTCAGCACTAATATATGGCACAACAACCTTTGGCTGAGCGTCTGCGCCCTCAGAGCTTGGATGATTACATAGGGCAAAAGCATTTGGTGGGTGAGAATGGCGTGTTTCGCAAGTTCATCGCCTCGGGAGGTGTGCCCTCATTTATCTTGTGGGGTCCTCCGGGCGTTGGCAAGACTACTTTGGCAAAGATTGTTGCCAATGCCCTCGACCGTCCATTCTACACCCTTTCTGCCGTTACCTCGGGTGTTAAGGATGTTCGTGAGGTTATCGAGAAGGCGAAGAACCAGCATCTCTTTAGTGCTCGCCCCGCATTCCTGTTTATCGACGAGATCCACCGCTTCAACAAGTCGCAGCAGGACTCGTTGCTGGGCGCTGTGGAGCAGGGCATCGTAACGCTCATTGGTGCTACTACCGAGAACCCTTCGTTCGAGGTTATCTCGCCACTCTTGAGCCGCTGTCAGGTGTATGTTCTTAAGCCCATGAACGATGACGAACTGCAGATGTTGCTCAATCGAGCGCTTACTACTGACTCCGAGCTTCGACAGCGCAACATCCATGTCGAGGAGACCGAGGCGCTGTTCCGCTTCTCGGGTGGCGATGCCCGTAAGCTACTCAACATCCTCGATATTATTCTTGGTGCTTCCGATGGCGATGTCGTTATTAATGACGAACGTGTCACTGAGTGCTTGCAGCAGAATATAGCGCTCTACGATAAGTCGGGCGAGCAGCACTACGATGTTATCTCAGCATTTATCAAATCGGTGCGTGGCAGCGACCCCAATGCAGCTATCTACTACCTTGCACGCATGCTTGCAGGTGGCGAGGAGCCCCGCTTCATTGCCCGCCGCCTTGTGATATTGGCCTCCGAGGATGTTGGCTTGGCAAACCCCAATGCTCTACTCTTGGCTAACGCCTGCTTCGACACGGTGCATAAGATAGGCATGCCTGAGGCACGCATCACGCTTGCCGAGACCACGATATATCTCGCTACAAGCCCTAAGAGCAACTCGGCATATGCCGCCATTAACAAGGCTCTGGCTATGGTCGAACACGATACCACCAACCGTCCTGTGCCTCTACACTTGCGCAATGCCCCAACCAAGCTTATGGGCGATATGGGCTATGGTGCCGACTACAAATATGCTCATGACTATGCTGGCAACTTCGTGCGTCAGGAGTTCCTACCCGACACACTCAGTGGCACATGCTTCTACACGCCCAACGTAAGCAATGCCCAGGAGGCAAAAATTGCCGAGCGCATGCATGCCTTGTGGGGCAATAAATATGATAAGTAGCATGACAAAATGTCATGGAGAGGTGTCAATAATGCGTCAACAAAGGCTTTGGCATAGAGATTGACACCTACAAAAATCAAACAGAGAATAGTTATAATAATTTAAATAGAGATTTTTATGGCAGTTAAACCACTTTCAGACCGAGTATTGGTAAAGCCCAATCCGGCAGAGGAGAAGACCGCAGGTGGTCTTTTCATTCCAGACACAGCTAAGGAGAAGCCCCTTATGGGTAAAGTTATCGCCGCTGGCCCAGGTACCGCCGATGTGAAGATGGAGGTAAAGGTGGGCGACATGGTGATGTATGGCAAGTATGCCGGCACCGAGCTACACTACGAGGGCGAGGACTACCTCGTTATGAAGCAGTCTGATATCATTGCAGTAATCGACTAATAAACTTTTAATAACGATAATTATGGCAAAAGAGATAAAATATAATGTTGAGGCGCGCGAGCTTCTCAAAGAGGGTGTTGATGCACTATGCAACGCTGTGAAGGTGACACTTGGTCCTAAGGGCCGCAACGTAATCATCGACAAAAAGTTCGGTGCTCCACACATCACAAAAGATGGTGTTACGGTGGCAAAGGAGGTAGAACTCGAAGATACATTTGCCAACATGGGCGCACAGATGGTGCGCGAAGTAGCATCAAAAACCAACGACGATGCTGGTGATGGTACTACCACTGCGACCGTCCTTGCTCAGTCTCTCATATCTGTAGGTATCAAGAATGTAACAGCAGGTGCTAACCCTATGGATCTTAAGCGTGGTATGGATGCCGCTGTTGCTAAGGTGGTTGAGTCGTTGAAGGCTCAGAGCCAGGTTGTTGGCTCCGACATCGACAAGATTGAGCAGGTGGCAACAATCTCGGCTAACAACGACTCAAAAATCGGTAATCTTATCGCTGAGGCTATGGCTAAGGTAAACAACGAAGGCGTTATCACCGTTGAGGAGGCTAAGGGTACTGAGACCCATGTAGATGTTGTTGAGGGTATGCAGTTTGACCGTGGCTACATCTCAGCATACTTCATCACCGATACCGAGAAGATGGAGGCGCAGCTTGACAAGCCATATATCCTTATTACAGACAAGAAGATCTCAACAATGAAGGAGATTATGGGTATCCTCGAGCCAGTAGCTCAGAGTGGCCGTTCACTCCTTATCATTGCTGAGGATGTTGATGGCGAGGCACTATCAGCACTTGTTGTAAATAAGCTCCGTGGCACACTTAAGATTGCAGCATGTAAGGCTCCAGGCTTTGGCGACCGCCGCAAGGAGATGCTCGAGGATATCGCAACACTTACAGGCGCTACCGTTATCTCTACTGACAAGGGCATGAAGATGGAGGATGCTGGCCTCGAGGCGTTGGGTACTGCCGAGAAGATTACTTTGAACAAGGAGAACACCACTATCGTTGATGGTGCAGGACAGAAGGAGGCTATCGCAGCACGTGTTCAGCAGATTCGCGCATCTATCGAGAATGCATCGTCGGACTACGACCGCGAGAAACTTCAGGAGCGCTTGGCTAAGTTGGCGGGTGGCGTTGCTGTGTTGTACGTAGGTGCTGCAACCGAGGTTGAGATGAAGGAGAAGAAGGATCGTGTTGACGACGCTTTGGCGGCTACACGTGCCGCTGTTGAGGAGGGTATCGTTCCTGGTGGTGGCGTGGCATATATCCGTGCCGTGGCAGCTCTTGAGGGTCTTAAGGGTGAGAATGACGACCAGACAACAGGTATTCAGATTGTTAAGCGTGCTATCGAGGAGCCATTGCGCCAGATTGTTGCTAATGCAGGTGGCGAGGGCTCAGTAGTTGTAAACAAGGTTAAGGAGGGCGAGGGTGCCTTCGGTTACAACGCTCGTGACGATAAGTATGAGGATATGCTCGCAGCGGGCATTATTGACCCTACTAAGGTGTCACGTGTTGCCTTGGAGAATGCTGCATCTATCGCTTCTATGTTCCTTACAACCGAGTGTGTGTTGGCATCAAAGAAGGAGGATAGCCCACTTAAGGATCTTGCTGCTGGTGGTGGCATGGGTGGCATGATGTAATCCACGACATAGAGTCAAAAACAGAGAGAGTGTCCTACAAGCTTGTAGGACACTCTCTCTGTTTTGTTTGGTCAGCTCTTGCCTACTTTATAAGCTCCTTGAGCTTAGCGCCAAGCTCCGAATTCTCCATGATGCCGTTGATATGCTCAGCACCTGCGCCATAGAGATATATTGGAATCATTTCGCCAGAGTGACCCTTTGTTGTCCATCTATACTCTACGCCTTGCTCCGATAGTGTGAAGTCGGCCTCGGCGCTAACAATCGTAAGACCTCCTGTGGAGTGGTCGGCAGTGACAACGACGAGGGTGTCGGGGTGCTCCGATGCATAGTCTACAGCTACCTCGATTGCCTGCATGAAGCTAAGCATCTCGCGTTGCTGTGCCTTAGCATCGTTGCCATGGCCCATGCCGTCGATTAGCGAGCCCTCAACCATAAGAACAAAGCCATGCTCGCCACCACGCTCCTCAAGCATCTCAAGTGCCTTAGATGTTGCCTCGGCAAGGTAATCGCCACTATCGGCACCCACCTCTTTGTCGGCAACAAGCGCCAATGTGCGTGTTGCATTATCACCCTTGTTGAGCTTCTTCATGGTGCTTACATACTCAAATCCCGACTCTGCGATAGCCTTTTTGGCTTTACACGTCGAGCCATAGCGCTCCTTGAAAAACTCTAAGCCGCCGCCAATGGCCACGTCGAGCTTGCTCTGTAGTAGTTGCTCCGATATTGTGGCATACTCGTGACGGCTGTTTATATGGGCATAGAATGCTGCGGGGGTTGCATGCTGCAGATATGTTGTTACAACAACTCCCGTAGCCATATTTTTACTCTGTGCAACCTCCATGAGCGACTCAACCACCGAGCCATCTGGTGTGACGCCGAGATACGTATTGTTGGTCTTAACGCCTGAGGCTAATGCAGTGCCTGAGGCTGCCGAGTCGGTCACGCGGTTATCGGCCGAATAGGTCTTTTGCAGTGCAACGTTCTTCGCCTCGTCGAAGATTGTAGGCTCATAGTTGTTCTCGAGCTGCATCATCGATACCGACGCAAGGCCCATGCCATCACCAATGAGAAAGATTATGTTCTTGACTGGCTCTTGAGCCATGAGTGTGCCAATGCTGAGTAGCATGGCAACGACAAAAATTGCTGTACGACGCATAATATAATCTATGTTTAGTTAGACAAATTTAGAAAAAAATAGTAACTTCGCCAAACAAAATCTCTCAAATATGGCAAACGTACGCATAGCCTCCGATTGGAATGAGATACTGCAAACAGAGTTTACAAAGCCCTACTTCGACGAGCTCGTCAGCTTTGTAAAAGGCGAATATGCCTCTGGCGTGGTATATCCTACGGGTAGTAACATCTTTCGCGCCTTCGATAAGTGTCCCTTCGATAAGTTGAAGGTGGTGATCATTGGTCAAGACCCCTATCATGGTCCTGGTCAGGCTAATGGCTTGTGCTTCTCGGTGGGCGAGGGTGTTCCATTTCCCCCATCGTTGCAGAATATTTTTAAGGAGGTAGCCTCGGACGTAGGCACTCCAGTGCCAATGTCGGGTGAGCTCGATAGGTGGGCAGAGCAGGGCGTGTTGCTACTTAACTCGGTGCTCACCGTACGCCAACATTGTGCTGCATCACATGCGGGGCGTGGCTGGGAGACGTTCACCGATGCTGTGGTGCGTGCCATTGCTGAGCGTAAGGAGGGTGTTGTATATATGTTGTGGGGTAGCTATGCTCAAAAAAAAGGCGCTATTGCTAACCCTGAGAAAAACCTGATTCTCAAGGCTGTGCACCCATCACCGTTGTCGGCATACCGTGGCTTCTTTGGCTGCAAGCACTTCTCACAAGCAAACCAATACCTACAACAAATAGGCAAGACACCAATCGAGTGGTAAACACAGAAGCGAGGCTACAAACCTCGCTTCTTTATTATCCATGCCGCAGTGCGGTAGATGCCATCAACCATGCCTCGCAGGGCTCGTGGCAGAGCATTTGTTATGCGTAGGCGCATGAGCTGGCGGCGGTTAAGCTCCGTATAGCCGAAGTCGTGAATGGCTCTCGCTGCATCCTCTGTGCCACCACGTACAGACTGCGTTATAGCTTTGCCTATGCCTATGCGTGCTATGTACTCGTTGGTTATTCTGTCGCCCTCGGGGTTGTAGAGCTTGGCTATCGAGTGCTCACTATGCTCTGTGCGATATATCGCCGCTGAGCGGTTAGATGCTGTGCGTGAGTATCTTACGAGCGACATCGGTGAAAAACTGAACTTGGCGCCACACTGCATAAGACGCACCCATACCCACTGGTCCTCACCCATGCGCATGCCCACGGGGAAGCCACCAATGGCTTGTAGGCTATTGCGACGTATCGTGGCAGTAGATGGAATGATTGGGTATCCGCCAAGCATTGCCTCTACACCGGGGTTTATCTCGCCCTCATGCTCGGGACATGGAGCAGCGATACGCTTGTCGTGGTTTACGATGTCAAAGCCTGTGGAGAAGCAGTCACTCTCGGGGTAGTAGGTCATAAGACGGCACACCTCGGCGATATATCCAGTGAGGTAGTAATCGTCGCCATCTAAGAGTGCTATATACTCTCCTGAAGCCTCATCGATACCTCTGTTGCGTGCTGCGCTAACGCCTGCATTCGTTTGCGATATGAGACGAATGTTGTGCTTGGGATAGTGCTCAATGATACCTCTAACGATGTTGGCTGATGAGTCGGTAGAGCCGTCATCAACAACGATAATTTCACGTGGTGCAAGGCTTTGGTTGATTACCGACATAAGCGTGCGCTCAATCTCCGCCTCCTTGTTATATAGAGGTATTACGACCGATATCTGCTCCGACTCGGTTGTGCGTAGTGGCTCAGCGAACTGCAATACCTCGGGGGCGTGGTTTAGTCGCTTATCCTCAGGTAGCCATTTCTGAATGTTGCCATAGTGGTTGCGTAGGTATGTCTCAAGGTCGCTCGGTGCCCATACCTCCTGCTCGCCAAACTTCCTGCGCTCAGGGTTCTCGATGGCCTCACGGGCGATCATATCTTTTGGCATGCGCACGATGTTATAGCGGCTGGCATCTGTTGAGTTATATTTCGTGAGCTCTCGGTTTAGGCGTCGATAGATGCGCGTCTTCGACATAAGGAGTGTTGTAAGGCGTATTGCCAAGCACGATAGCCAGCTCTTAGGCATCACCACACCATTGTTAGCCTTGCCAAACCACCTCCACAGCCACACCGACTTTGCCATGAAGCAGTTTATCCAAAAGCGCACACGGCGTCGCTGTGCTCGCTCCTTAGCGGGTGAGTCGGGGATAAGGTCGTAGGGGAAGATGTCGATATATATACCGTCCGAGATGTTGAGACCTACCCATTCGCTTTCGACAAACTTGGTTCCCACCTTGCGCACCTTGGCAAAATAGAAGGGTGTGTTAGGCTCGGTCGTAAACTCCTGAAGAACATATCCCTCACGTAGACGCTTAGGGGCTTCTTCTATAAAGCGCTCATAGTTCTTACGTGTCATACCTAAGTCGATGTCGTCGTCCCAGGGTACAATATCTTCGAAGAAGTGTGCACCAATGGCTGTGCCGCCTTGAATAAAGTAGGGTATCCCTGCCTCGTCGCACACACGTATCACCTCACGTGTAATGTCGTGAAGCTCGCGGTGTAGTTGTCGTAGTATGTCGCTGTTATACTTCATCTTACAAATCATGAACAAGGAGGTTGCATCCTCTAATGTCGCTACCCGCTATGCGGCCTTCCAATACAAACTCGCCCGTAGTAAGTTTGCGTCCCATATCCTGTGTTTGGATAAATGCGCACGAGCCGATGTTTGCAAGGTCGATAATGTCGATGCCACCACGCTTTACCGTGTGGTCGAATGGGTCGTTCACGTCACGCAGCATGATGTGCATCCAATGTGGCGTTCGGAATATGCCTCCGCCCGAGGAGTATGCCTGCGACGTAAGCTCTGCCATGCCATACTCCGAGTGTATAGCCTCGACACCCAAACCCTCGCATAATATCTTGTGTAGCTCGCTCTTCGACAGCTCCTTGCGCTTGCCCTTCATGCCACCCGTCTCCATGACGATGGTATTCTCCAACTTAGGTGCATACTTCTCGGCTAAGTCCCATAGTGCGTAGCTCACGCCAAGCAAAATCTTGGGTTTCTGGTCACGTGCCATATCCTCGATAAGCTCCTCATAGTTGTTTAGGTAGAAGCCTCCTGAGCCGGCACGACGTATCAACTCATCAACCATATATACCAATGATGACCCCTCACGTTCAAGGTAGCTTGGTAGGAGTCCATAGATGCTCCAGCGCTCTATGTCGCCATAAAACTGCTCGAAGGTGGCAGTGAAGGCCTTGCGATAAGTGTCGAGGCTCGTCATAAGATGGCGTGATGCCACAGTCTGCCCCGTGTTGCTTGAGGTGAATATCATCTCTGGCTCGCTGTCAAACGAGTAGATATCGTGGGTCTTGAATAGCTCGATAGGCAAAAAGGGGATATCCTCTACGGAGCATACCTCTCCGGGGTCGATGCCCAAGAGCGAGATATACTCCTTGTAGGGCTTGCACCTCTCGGCCTGAAAGCGGAATAGCTCCAACGCAGTAGCCTCAAACTCGGCATCCGATTTTATCGATAGTATTTGGTCTATAGTAAGCATAAAGCAAAGGTACGAAATAATTTGAAATTAACAAAAACGAGGCTAAACCATGTGTGGTTTAGCCTCGTTTTGTGAATTAAGCCTTAGGATTACTTCTTTGACTTAGGAGCCAAGATCATGTTCATCTTCTTGCCGTCGAGCTTAGGCATAAGCTCTACACGTGCGTACTCCTCCAAGTCGTTAGCAAATCTTAGCAACAAGATCTCGCCCTGCTCCTTGAAGACGATAGAGCGTCCACGGAAGAATACATAGGCCTTAACCTTTGCGCCCTCCTTCAAGAAGTTCTCGGCGTGCTTAAGCTTGAAGTTATAGTCGTGGTCGTCGGTCTGTGGACCGAAGCGAATCTCCTTAACTACAACCTTCACCTGCTTCG
>JAFODV010000051.1 GCA_017380515.1 Alistipes sp. | reverse complement strand
CAGCACGTATCGAAGAGATTGTGCAAAAAGTTACTCGTGAAATCCAAAACAAGATTTACGAAGAAGGTGAAAAAGTTCTTTTCGACCTTGGAATTCACAATATGAGCCAAGATGGTGTAAGAGCACTTGGTCGCTTGTACTTCAGAACAAGTTACGGTCAAAATGTTCTAAACCACTCAAAAGAAGTTGCTATTATCGCAGGTATGCTTGCTGCAGAAATTGGAGCAAACAGAGAACTTGCAAAACGTGCCGCTGTACTACACGATATTGGAAAGGGGGCTGAAAACGATTCAGACCAGAACCACGCAGAAGTTGGTATGGATATGGCTCGTAAGATGAACGAAGATGCAAAAGTTGTAAATGCAGTTGGTTCACACCACAACGACATTGAACCTACAAGTATCGAAGCTATCATCGTTCAAATCGCGGATGCTATTTCTGCAGCACGACCAGGTGCAAGACGTGAAACAATCGACAACTACGTAAAACGTCTTGAAAACCTAGAAACTATTGCAGAAAGCTTTACTGGCGTTGAAAAAGCATACGCTAAGCTTTGTTGCGGCGTTAGAGCCCATGCTCACGTGATCCTCCTGACCCTGTGACGATGGGATAGAGTCGCATGATGCTGGCCAGCACAAGCCCTTAGACTGGCTAACGATAGATGCCGCAGTGTACTGAGGAATCATGAAGCCTGAGTTAAGACCTGGGTTAGCAACGAGGAAGTTAGGAAGGTTGCGAGTGCCCGAAATGAGTTTGTATGTACGACGCTCAGAGATGTTGCCAAGCTCAGCCACAGCGATAGCCAAGAAGTCCATGGCTACGGCGATAGGCTGACCATGGAAGTTGCCTGCTGAGATTACCTCGTCGGTGTCAGGGAATACTGTTGGGTTGTCGGTAGCCGAGTTGATCTCGGTCTCAAGAACAGATGCTACGTAGGCAATAGTATCCTTTGATGCGCCGTGTACCTGAGGTATGCAGCGGAATGAGTATGGATCCTGAACATGCTGCTTAGGCTGCTTGCCAATCTCCGAACCCGCCAAGATCTCACGGAAGTTGCGAGCAGTCTCAATCTGACCGTTGTGAGGACGAATAGCGTGGACGTTGTGCTCGAAAGGCTCCATGCGGCCGTCGAAGGCATCCAACGACATTGCACCGATGTGGTCAGCCCAACGGCTGAGGCGCTGAGCGTTGATAAGCGAGTAGACGCCATAAGCCGACATAAACTGTGTGCCGTTCAACAGTGCAAGACCCTCCTTTGAGCAGAGTGTGATAGGCTCCCAGCCCATCTTTGCCATCATCTCGCTGCCCTCGACAACCTTGCCGTCGATCTCCACATGACCCAAGCCAAGCAAAGGTAGACACATGTGTGCCAATGGCGAGAGGTCGCCCGAAGCACCCAACGAGCCCTGCTCGTAGACAACAGGAATGATGTTGTTGTTGAACATATCCACGAGGCGCTCAACGGTGATTAGCTGCACGCCAGAGTGGCCGTATGACAACGACTGCACCTTGAGAAGGAGCATGAGGCGAGCAATCTCTGATGGTACACGCTCTCCTGTGCCACAAGCGTGCGACATCATAAGGTTTTTCTGAAGCTGCGAAAGACCCTCCTTCTCCACTGAGATGTTGCACAACGAGCCGAAGCCTGTTGTAACACCATAGATAGGACGGCCAGCATCCTCCATCTTCTTGTCGAGATACTCACGGCACTTGTTGATGCGTGCCTTAGCATCGTCGCTAAGGGCCAATTTGTAGCCCTTAGTCAAAATCTCTTCTACACGAGCGATAGTTAGACGCTCTGCGCTAATATAATGAATCATAATGCGTTACTCTATTTATTCTCGTTATACACCTTGTTGATAAGCTCCATGTCGGCAAGGTTAGGAAGTGTAACCTTGAGAAGTGGAGTACGCTCCATCTGGCGCTTGATGGCGAACATAGCGCCCTCGTTGCGTGCCCAGCTACGACGTGCGATACCGTTGTTTACGTCCCAGAGCAACATCTCCTCGATGTGGCGTGCTGAGTCCTCCGAGCCGTCGATAACCATACCGAAGCCACCGTTCATAACCTCGCCCCAGCCTACGCCACCGCCGTTGTGGATAGATACCCAGGTAGCGCCACGGAACGAGTCGCCGATCACGTTGTGAACAGCCATGTCGGCGCAGAACTGCGAGCCGTCATAAATATTCGATGTCTCACGATATGGAGAGTCAGTACCCGATACGTCGTGGTGGTCACGGCCAAGAACTACGGGCGCTGAGAGCTCGCCACGCTTGATAGCCTCGTTGAATGCCAAGGCGATGCGTGTACGACCCTCAGAGTCTGCGTAGAGGATACGTGCCTGTGAGCCTACAACGAGCTTATTCTGCTTAGCCTCACGAATCCAGTGGAGGTTATCCTCCATCTGTCCCTGAATCTCTCGTGGCGACTCCTTGAGCATCTCCTCCAATACCTCAGCAGCAATGCGGTCGGTAATCTCGAGATCCTCCTCCTTGCCTGATGTACATACCCAGCGGAAAGGACCGAAGCCGTAGTCGAAGAACATAGGACCCATGATATCCTGAACGTATGATGGGTAGCGGAACTTGCCATCCTCAGTCATGATGTCGGCACCAGCACGTGATGACTCCAACAAGAAGGCGTTGCCATAGTCGAAGAAGTACATGCCACGAGCGGTGAGCTTGTTGACGGCAGCAACATGGCGGCGCAATGACTCACGTACGCACTCGTGGAAGCGCTCAGGCTCCTCAGCCATCATGCGGTTAGACTCCTCGTAAGAGTAGCCAACAGGGTAGTAGCCACCAGCCCATGGGTTGTGCAATGATGTCTGGTCTGAGCCAAGGTCTACGTTGATATCCTCCTCAGCCAAACGCTCCCAGAGGTCAACAACGTTACCTACGTATGCAAATGAGATAACCTCCTTGTTCTCTACAGCCTGCTTAACACGTGGCATAAGCTCGTCGAGTGATGAGTACAATTCATCAACCCAGCCCTGCTTGTGACGCTTCTCGGCAGCCGCGATGTTCACCTCGGCAGTGATGCTCACAACGCCCGAGATGTTACCAGCCTTAGGCTGAGCACCCGACATGCCACCAAGACCTGCTGTCACGAACAACATACCACGCAAATCCTTCTGACCTGGCTTCATGCGCTTGCGGGCAGCGTTCATCACGGTGATGGTTGTGCCATGCACGATGCCCTGAGGGCCGATGTACATGTATGAGCCAGCGGTCATCTGACCATACTGCGACACGCCCATAGCGTTGAAACGCTCCCAGTCGTCCTGTGACGAGTGGTTAGGGATAACCATACCGTTAGTAACAATCACACGTGGTGCGTCCTTGTGCGATGGGAACAAGCCGAGTGGGTGACCAGAGTACATCACAAGGGTCTGCTCGTCGGTCATCTCAGCCAAATACTTCATTGCCAAGCGATACTGAGCCCAGTTCTGGAACACGGCGCCATTACCACCATAGGTGATAAGCTCGTGTGGGTGTTGTGCTACTGCCTTGTCGAGATTGTTCTGAATCATGAGCATGATGGCTGCTGCCTGACGTGAGCGTGCAGGGTAGTCATCAATCGAGCGAGCATACATCTCGTAGTCGGGACGTAGACGGTACATGTAGATACGACCGTATGTCTTAAGCTCCTCCAAGAACTCTGGAGCAAGCTCGGCGTGGTGCTTCTCGGGGAAGTAACGCAAGGCATTTGCCAATGCTAACTTCTTCTCCTCGTCGGTAAGGATATCCTTACGCTTTGGGGCGTGGTTGGCGTTAGGGTCGTAAGCCTTAGGTGCAGGCAACACATCAGGAATACCTGCTAGTATATCTTTCTGAAAATCTGTCATAATAAATCAAGTGGTTTAGGTTGCCCGAAATTAAATTTTGCTCTCAACAACTGCCAGGATCTCAGCCTCAGCCTTCTGTGCTGCTGCCTGAATCTCCTCAGCCTCCTTGACCAAAGCCTCAGCCACAGCACGATCCTTAAGGCCTGCTGCATTGATCTTAACGTTGAGGCAAGCGCCCATCACTGCTGAGCGAGCTGCCAAAGCACCTACACCAGCATCAGATACTGAGTTAGGGTTACCCTCCTCAGCCATAGCACGAACAACCTCAAATGCCTTGTATGCCGCCTTCATTGTGCGAAGTGGCACCTGAGTAGCGTAGAGTGTAGCTACCTCCATAGCCTCAGCACGTGCTGCCTTCTCCTCGTCAGTAGACTTAGGCATGCCGAATACGTCCATAATCTTGTTGAACGCCGCTGTATCCTCATCAACGAGGTAGAGCAATTCGTTCATCACTGCCATGCCGTTGTCTGCCCAGTTAGAGAAGTACTCCCACTTGTCGTCCCAGCCAGCCTTGTGTGAAGAGAGGTTAGCCACCATAGTGCCGAGGGCTGCTGCCAACGCACCCATGTAAGCAGAGATAGAACCACCACCAGGTGCTGGTGACTCGCTTGCAGTTTCTTCTGCGAAACCAGTACATGTCATGTCAACGAGCTTTTTGACGCCCTTCTGCTCCTCAGCCTCGAGGATATACTCTACAACCTTCTCGTCTGGGTTGAATGGCTTAAGGTTGCCAAGGCCCATTGACTCGATAGCGATGCGCACGAGCTCGCGCTCTGGAAGACCTGTTGAGCGGTTCTGCTTACGGAGGAAGTGACGACCAGCGTCAACCAATGCGCTCTTAGGAACAAGACCTACGATCTCAGCACCTGTTACACGCACGCCACGAGCATCAGCAGCGCGGCATACCTCGTCGAAAGCAACATGCAAAGGCGTTACAGAGAGATTTGTCATGTTCATAGACACCTGAGCGATGCCATACTCCTCGATAAACCAGCCGATAGCCTTACAAGCCTTCAACGTACCTGGCTTCATGATGGTGTTGCCATTCTCGTCCTTCATAATCTTACCCACGATAGGGTTGCCCTCACGCATAGGACGACCCTTCTCGCGTACGTCGAAGGCGATGGCGTTAGCACGGCGTGTAGATGTTGTGTTGAGGTTGTAGTTTACGGCAACCAAGAAGTCACGAGCACCTACTGCTGTAGCACCAGTCTTTGCTACGCCCTCGTCGTAAGGACGTGCACCGAAGTCTGGCTTGCGCTCCTCGTCCATCATCTTCTCAGGCAATGCCTCATACTCGCCAGCACGGCATACTGCCAAGTTCTTTCGCTCAGGCTTGAAGGCTGCAGCCTCGTAGCAGTATGTAGGCACGTTGGTCTCCTCTGCGATGCGCTTAGCAAGCTCACGTGCAAGCTCAGCACACTCCTCAAGTGTGATGCCCGATACGGGGATAAGTGGGCATACGTCGCAAGCACCCATACGTGGGTGAGCACCCTTGTGCTGACGCATGTCGATAAGCTCGGTAGCACGCTTAATAGCTGCAACAGCTGCGTCGCATACGGCCTTAGGCTCACCTACGAAAGTGACAACAGTACGGTTTGTTGCCTCACCTGGATCAACGTCCAAAAGCTTTACGCCCTTAGCTGCCTCGATAACATCTGTAATCTGCTTAATTGTCTCCATGTTGCGACCCTCTGAGAAGTTAGGTACGCACTCAATAATTCTTTTCTGCATTGTGTATAGTTTTAGATTTATGTTTTGTTCTGGTTTTGTTGTGATGGGGCAATTAGTAGTGAGTAATTAGTAATTAGTAGTGAGTAATTAGTAGTGAGTAATATTACCCAGAGCTTTAGCGGCTCTACCCAGTCTACCCAGAGCGAAGCGGAAATACCCAGTAATACCCAGAAAATTAAGGAGGGGACTATGTCATCCTGAACGTTAGTGAAGGATCTCGCAGTTAGCGCTCACCGAGAGATTCTTCGCTTTCGCTCAGAATGACAAACGATTACTAATTACTAATTCCTAATTACTAATTAAACAAAGCGTCGAAGATAGCCCATTATCACAATTATATTTCATAGTCGACATCAACTCGCTCCAGGCGGCGGCTCTTGCAGTAGTCGCTAATTACCACGTGCAAGGGGTTTACCTTGTAGGCCTCCATAGCCTCCCACGATGGGAAATCGGCAGTGAGCACCGCATCAAACGACGATGCTGTCTCCTTGAGGTTGATGCCTACCTCGGCACGCAACAGGCCATCAATCTTGCCATTAAGAGCCTCAAGACGGTTTTTCATCTCTTGAGCAATCTGCTGTGGAGTCTCCTCCAAATCGCGACGGAACTTCCACATAACGATGTGTCGAATCATAGTAGTTCTATTTTAGGTTTTAGTTTTTGCGCATTATCATACAAATATAGCGATTATTTTTTAAACGTAATCACCGTAGGTGATATTTTTATCAGCACTACGCCAATTTCTTTAACAACAAAAGCCTCGAACAGGCGATAGCTTGTCCGAGGCTTTTCTCTGAAGTGGGGTAGTGCTACCCCCCATATTTCGACACTATTACTTCTTACTTCTTCTTTGGGTTAAGCTCCAAAAGCTCTACTTTGAACTCGAGAGCCTCGCCTGGACCGATATCCTCGCCTGCGCCACGCTCGCCATAAGCCAACTCGGCAGGAATCCAAAGGGTGATCTGACCACCAACCTTTACAAGCTGCATACCCTCAGTCCAGCCCTTGATAACCTGGTTAAGAGCAAAAGAGATAGGCTCGTCACGCTCGTAGCTTGAGTCGAACACCTTGCCTGTGCGAAGCTTACCCTCGTAGTTTACCAAAACTACGTCAGTATCCTTTGATGGCTTCTTGCCCTTACCCTCACGGTCGATGCGGTAGAGGATGCCTGACTCGGTCTTCTTTACGCCATCCATCTTCTCAACCTCAGCAAGCCACTTAGCAGATGCCTCCTTGTTCTCGTTGTAGACCTTTGTAAACTCCTCCTGAGCCTTTGCCATCTCCTTCTCTTGATATGCAGTGAACAACTGCTGCATCTCATCCATAGTGAGGCGAAGCTTGGTGTCAGCCTGCTCAACAGTCTCAAGCTCAATAGCATCCTCAAGACCCTCGTTGAAGAATGCCATATTGAGATTAACAGTAGTCTTTAGTTCGATGACGCTTGCACCCATTGAGTGACCGATGTAGCTGGCAATGTTCTCGCGTGTGAACTCCTCGTCGTAGAGTGCAGGAAGCTCAGGAAGTGAGTCCTTGTTTGCTGCATTCTCCAACTGCATCTTTGCCTGCATGTATGGCATAAACTTAGTGTACTGGAACATCTGCATCTGCTGCATCTCCTTCATAAACTCCTCGCTCTCAAGGTCGCCATTAGCGATAAAATCATTCATGTTCTCGATTACCTTTGTATGGTCAAGCTCAAGATCCTTAACGCCAAATTTTGTGTTCATACCCATATCTACACCGATAGCGTATGAAAGTGAGTCAATGTTGTTCTGGAACTTGCCAGCACCACCACAAGCCATTGTTGATATCATGCCGATAACAACAGCAAAAACTAAAAATGTTTTCTTCATAAATGTTTAATTGTTAATGATTTATTTGTTGATTAATTTACTCTTCTTTATTCTCTGCTAACGCATCACGAGGCGCTTTATTGTCTGATGCATCATTATCATTCTCTTCATTTGTTGTCTCCTCGCTCTCAGCCTCTTCGTTGGTCTCGATGTTTACCTCCTCATCGTCGATGATGAGTGTAAGAATAAGGCGTGGCTTACCCTTATAGCTCTTCATCTGCTCTGTGTTCTGTGACTCAATAACGAAGCTCTCTGCCGCAAGCTCTTTGTGTTGGAACCCAACATATTCGCGGATAATCTTTGCTCGTGATTCGAACATCATCGTAAGCTGCTTGTCGACCATATCGCCATACAAAGCTTGTGCCTTGGCGTGTGTCGATAGGTGAGAAGGGTCAATGCCACGAGCCACAAGCATCGAGTCAGCAAAGGCCACCACCTCCTTGCCCGAAAGGCGCATGTCGTTAATCTTCATAAGATCAAGCATATCGAGGCGATGATCGCTCTCAACCTGTGTGGAGTTGTAGTATGCCATCTTTAGGTTGAGGTTGGCAATCTCGCGCTGTGCACGCTCATAGTTAACACTTTGTGTTAAGCGCACCTTTATCGAGCTATCCTCCTTAAGCGCCGCAGCAATCTTGTCGATGCGTGCATACTGCTCTGAGTTGAGCGTAGGGTCGAGAAGATCGAAGTCAATATGTTGGAATGTATCTTGCTTGTCGGACGACATCCAGCTAAATGGCGATGCCACAATCTTAAGCAATAGGTTGCCAATAGCCTTGAATATCACCTTGCGATAGGAGAACTCTGGTGAGTCGATATGGCCAGTTATAGGTAGGTCGACGTCGATATGCTTATCCTTGTCAGTAAGCACCCACACACCGAGGCGTAGAGGTATATTGAACTCTGGGTCGAGGCTCTTATCCTTCTTGCCCACGCCAAAGTCGTATGTGCCCATACGATTCATGCCACTGAGTTCACCATTGGTGATTATGTTTTGACTCTTAAACGTGAGGTTGCCCGACGTAATGGGGAATGCTGTGTAGTGCTCGGCATATGGCGTAAAGTCCTTCATTGCAACATTCGAGAGTGATGCCAAGATGCTCTGATTGTAGAAGTCGTCGAGCGATCCCTCCCAGCGTATTAGTGCTGAGCCCTGGTTGTTGGTCGTAGCCCTCACTGTCAGCTTGTTACGTGCCGCAATATTGAAGTTTTTGCTCTCGATAGATATGTTGTGCAACTTATACTTAAACTCCTTGTTCATGGTCTTATCTACAAAGTAGATATATCCGCCAGCAAGGTTGAGGTGGCCAATCTTGAGCGTCATGCCACTAAATGGTGCTACACTCTCCTGAGTTGTGATTGTCACTCGCTCCTTTTGGTCGTAAATCTGTCCGCCCATGTGTTGTGATGTTGTCTCAATCGACACCTCTGGCTCTTCGTAGAACAAACCGTCGAAGTTTGTTGTGCCGTTCTTACGCATGATAAACTGCGTTGAGTAGCCCGTAGATGTGAGCGACTCTAAGGCAAAATGCTGTTTGTCGAGGTTTATTCGCTGAATCTCGGCCGATAGGTTGTCGGCAGCAAACAACTCACCTCCGTCAGGGCCTGTAAGGTGTAGTTCGTCGAGCGATATGTTGCCAGTAATTTCGGTCGAAATAACATTGTTTATGTTGCCCACCAACGATAGCTCGGTAGAGAGTGTGCCATACAACTCACGTAGGTTGACAACAGGCACTACATATTTATATATATCATTAAGCTGGAACTCCTGAAGCGATCCCTCGAACTCGAAATCGAGGCTCTCGAGGTTGATGCCCACGTTGCCGGAAAGACGTGCCTGACGGTTGATTTCGAGCGATGCATCAATGCGTGTCATGGCATTGTGTAGTAGTATGCTATCACTTTGCACCATGAGGCTGCTTACAAGCCACTGCTGGTCGAGCTCCTGATCAAGATATGAAACATAGCCACCAGCCAGACGTACATCTTTGATAGATATGCGCCATGGCTCACTCTCGGTTTGAGGCTGCTCCTCAGTAGCCAAATATGTTGAGTCGATAAACTGCAACATATCGTCGAAGTTGAACGATGAGCCTCGCTGGGCGATGTTCACCGAGGGCTCTGTGAGGGCTATTCGGCGAATGTCGATGTGGTTGCGAAATATCTCACGTGGCTCGAGCATCGTCTCGAAGCGATTAAGCGAGATGAATGTTGTGGAGTCATTAGCTTCGTATAGGCGTAGACTGTCAACCGACATCTCGCCCTTGAACACCTTGATTCGCAGGTTGTCCATCTGTAGACGACGTCCGACAAGCTCCTTGTCGTAGCGCTCAACAACATATTCGGCAATAGGGCCAAGCCATATGATGACTGCTGAAATTGCGAGTATAAGCACAAGAAGCAAGACGCCTAAACTTATGAGTAGGCGACGTAACCACTTGCGCTTAGTTTTTGGTGATTTAGCTGTTGGGGTGTTCAATTCTGCAATATTCTCCTTATTCTCCATCCTGTGTTATTTTTGCCACTTCATCGTAAAGTTGCGTAGAGGCCTTAGTATAAAGCCTGGAAGGTACTTACAGAAGGGTATTAGCAGTTTGTACCACCAGTCGGGAACAACAACCTTACGGCCCTTGAACATCGCTCTTAGGCCACGGCGTGCACACCCCTTAGGTGTCATCAGAATGCCTGTGCTTGTGCCAAACTTTTGCAACTTTTTCGATAGTCCGTATAGGTCGGTAGCGATGCCCGCAGGACATATTGCTGTGACGCTAACACCAGTCTTGTGTAGCTCCTTGGCAAAGGCCTCGCTAAAGCTCTTGACATAGGCCTTCGATGCGCTGTACAACGCCAAGCCTGGGAATGGCATCCATATCGAGTATGACGACATGTTGAGGATGCGTCCCTTGCCACGCTTGAGCATATCCTCGCCATATAGGCGGCACATCATCGTGAGTGTGAGGTCGTGAAGTAGTATCAGGCGCTCGATGCGCTCATGGGGTGTTGTGAGAATGTCGCAGTGCGAAAATATTCCCGCATTGTTGATCACTACATCAAACGCATAACCCTCAGCAGTGGTCTCGTCATGTAGGCGCTTGGCAGCATCCTGCTGGGCAAGATCCAAAACTTTTGCTACACACTTTACGTTGTGTTGTTGCTCAATAGTTTGGGCCTCTTGCTCGATTGAGTTAAGCTCGTCTACAAGATATAGGTTGTAGCCTTTCTCGGCAAGCTGCTCGGCATACTGACGTCCGATGCCGAGTGCCGCACCCGTCACGAGTGCCCATGCCGTTCCACGCTCTACAACGCCTCTGTTTCGGTTAAAACACATCTATTTATGGGGTTATAAATGTTGTACGTTACTTAATCTTGTTGATCTCGCGCCACAAACGCTCAGGAATATGCTCCTTGCAGTTGTGGCAGCACTGCATATCTACCGAGTACATACGTGCCATGCAGTAGTCGCGGTGGTCGCAACCGCTGCGTGTGGTCATGTCACCCGCCTTAAGCTTATTGACAAATGCCGGGTCGTTGACCAAGGCGCGTGCCATCTGCACAAGTTCGAAGCCCTCGTCCAACACTTTTTCGATGCCCTCACGCGACACCAATCCGCCGACATATACAAGCGGGCCCTTCAGCGCAGCGCGGAACTTCTTGGCATTCTCCAAGAAGTAGCACTCCTCGAAATCATACTGTTTGATGAGCCACTGGCCAAAGAGCGATACCACAATTTTCTGAAGCCACTCGTTCCAACCCATGTAGTAGCCCATGGTCTTTGTGGGGATGCGGCCACGCATAACAGCCATAGGTGCTTTCGACACGAAGCCCGATGAGAGGACGATGCCGTCAACGCCAAATGTCTCGATCTGCTTGGCAATCTCGATAGACTCGGGAACCTGAATGCCGCTCTTGAAGCCGTCCTCCATGTTGTGTTTTACCAACACGCCCATGCCATGCTTGCGGGCATGCTCCACAACCTCCTCAAGACACATGTTCATGAAGCGCATGCGGTTTTCGAGCGAGCCACCATACTCGTCACGACGGTGGTTGGTGTATGGCGACAAGAACTGTGAGATAAGGTAGCCGTGACCTGCGTGCACCTCGATAGAGTCGAAGCCCGCCTCGTGGGCAGTGTCTACGGCCTTGCCGAAGTCTTTGGCAAACTCCACAATCTCCGACTTGCGCATGCGACGGTGGAACGTAGGCGAATATAGGTTGAAGCCATTAGACGCCGATACAGGGAAGCTACCCGCTGTCGACCAGTGGGTCATATTTCCGCAGTGGCCAAGCTGAATGCCTACGGCAGCACCCTCAGCGTGTACTGCGTCGGTGAGGTCACGTAGCGATGGAATGATCTCGTCACGAAGCCACAACTGCTTGTTGAACGAGATACCACTACGGTTGATTGATGCGTAAGCTACGGTAGTCATACCTACGCCACCCTTAGCCACGCTCACGTGGTAGTCCTTGAGTGCCTGTGTTGGGTTGAAATCTTTACCCATTGATTCGAAGGCGGCAGAACGTATTACTCGGTTACGTAGTGTCGCACTGCCTAACTTGTAAGGAGTAAATAGCTTAGACTCCTCCAATCTCTTCTTATTTTCCATGTCTGGATATCGTTTTTTTAGTAGATAAACGGAATTATGCGCTTGCGCTTAAGCTTGGTGAACTCCTCGCCAAACTCCTTCTCGTAGCGCTTGTAGAGCGATGCTGAGCGAGGGCCGAGGTTGGCGAATGTCCAGAGGGCAAAGACAACACCTGCCCACGACCACGACGCTATGGCGAAGCCTACCCACTCCATAAACTCGCCAAAGTAGTTTGCCGACGATACGTACTTAAACATACCTCCCATAGGGATATAGTGCTTCGTGTCGCCTGGCTTGCGGAGGTGGCGAATGGTGTAGTCGGAGTGTAGGTTAGTGATAAAGCCGAAGAGCCATACTGCTGCGCCAATGTAGATGTAAGGCTTTGACATCCAACCCTCGTAGTTGCCGTAGTAGAATATCCAACCGCCCTGCATCACAGCATTCAGGGTGTTGAACACAGCACCCATGAGCATGATTCCCACAGGCATCTTCGAGTTGCCACGAATGAGCATTGGGAATATGAACGAACGCTGGAAGTAGTGGGTCTGGAATATGATAAATAGCACAAGAGGTGCTACCTCAAACCTTACGGGTGAGAGCCACCAAAGTGCAGCCATTACAAAAAATACGGGACACTCCATCAACACCCACGCAATCTTGTTGGGTATGGGGAATCCAAATTTTGGGTTGAAGAGGTAGCCGTAGCCCGCCTCCACAAAGTAGAGAGCAATGAACACCACTACGGCAATGCCTGCCATAATCCATAGGAAAAGGTTGTAGCTCTCAAGGCTAATAAGTTCAGTAAACATATCTTAGAAGTGTTTTGTTCAGTTGTTTGCGTATGCGTAGTGTACATGTGCGCACATAAATCGGACAAAGATAGCAAAATTTTCGGAAAGTGCAAAGGGGGAGGGAAAGTTTGGGGAGAAAGCTTGATGGGGTTGATAGGGTCGATAGGGGCGCTGCGCTTGATAGGAGAGATGGGGGCGCTGGGTATTTCTGGGTATTTCTGGGTATTATTGTGATGACTGCGCTTTTCCCAGTGTTACCCAGTTCTACCCAGAGCTACCCAGAGCTACCCAGAGCTACCCAGTTCTACCCAGTGTTACCCATCAAGCTTTATCTTCCCTATCTTCCCTATTCACCCTACCCCCCCCCGTGAACACGTGAATCTGTGAATCTGTGAATCTGTGAACGTTGCGGCTTTTTGCAAAAAAATATGTAAAAAAAATAATTATTAAAATACTTGACAATGCCTGTTTCGTGTTGTATATTTGCAGTGGGTTTAAGCCTTTAACCTTTGAGCGCGAGTAGTCGACAACTACGCTCCAGTAATCAACCATCAGATATATGCTTATATCTTGATATATAACTATATATATAGTTGTATAGCTCTACACGTCGTATGCCGTATATATCGCCATAAACTAATAATCAAGTACGTTATCTATCTCTTAGCTGCTATCTCAAGACGAGATAACCTCCGTTCAATCACTTAACTGTGCTAAGCCTACCAGCACCACATGTAGCGTTTCGCAACAGGCTAAAATGCTCGAGTATGAGCTTATCGAGGAGCCTCTGCGCCCCTACGTCGTCGACATGACCAAGCCACTGATAAGCATCGACACATAGCAAGTATTGTAAATAGCTCAAGTGCTGTAAATGGCTCAAGTGCTGTAAATAGCTCAGGCCCTGCACAGCCATTCACACATTCACACATTCACAAGGGGTGGGGGTAGTACGAGTGGTGTGAATGACATAATAAAATTAGTAATTAGTAATTAGTAATAATTTCTCCTTTCGTACTGCTACTAACAAAAATAGTCCGCAGCCACGTGGGCTGCGGACTACCTCTAAAATATGTTTTGTGAGAATTACTTAACCTCCTCGAAGTCAACATCCTCAGGCTGTGCCTTCTGCTCGCCCTGCTGAGCGCCAGCGTTAGGCTGACCCTGTGCCTGCTCGGCCTGCTGCTGAGCGTAGATATCCTGAGATGCTGCCTGCCATGCTGCGTTCAAGGCCTCGATTGATGAGTCGATAGCTGCCAAATCCTGAGCCTTGTGTGCCTCCTTCAATTTGCCAAGAGCATCCTCGATAGCTGCCTTCTTATCAGCAGGAATCTTGTCGCCATACTCCTTGAGCTGCTTCTCGGTAGCGAAGATGTTTGAGTCGGCAGCGTTAACCTTGTCCACGCGCTCCTTCTCTGCCTTATCCTTCTCCTCGTTAGCCTTAGCCTCGTCACGCATGCGCTGGATCTCTGCATCTGTCAAGCCGCTTGAAGCCTCGATACGAATCTTCTGCTCCTTGCCTGTGCCCTTATCCTTAGCCGACACGTTGAGGATACCGTTAGCGTCGATGTCGAACGTAACCTCGATCTGTGGTACGCCACGTGGCGCTGCAGGGATGCCATCGAGGTGGAAGCGACCGATTGACTTGTTGTCGCGAGCCATAGGACGCTCACCCTGACATACGTTGATCTCTACTGATGGCTGGTTGTCAGCAGCAGTTGAGAACACCTCGCTCTTGCGTGTAGGGATTGTTGTGTTGGCCTCGATAAGCTTTGTGAAGACACCACCCAATGTCTCGATACCGAGTGAAAGTGGTGTTACGTCGAGCAACAATACGTCCTTAACCTCGCCTGTGAGCACACCACCCTGGATAGCTGCACCTACGGCAACAACCTCGTCAGGGTTTACCGAGCGGTTAGGAGTCTTGCCGAAGAAATCCTCAACAACCTTCTGGATAGCTGGGATACGTGTAGAGCCACCTACCAAGATAACCTCGTCGATCTGGCTTGCCTGAAGGCCTGCATCACGCAATGCTGTGCGGCAAGGCTCGATAGTCTTCTGCACAAGGTGGTCGCACAACTGCTCGAACTTAGCACGTGTGAGCGACATTACAAGGTGCTGAGGGATGCCGTTTACTGGCATGATGTATGGAAGGTTGATGTCGGTTGTTGTAGCCGATGAAAGCTCAATCTTTGCCTTCTCAGCAGCCTCCTTCAAACGCTGCAAAGCCATAGGATCCTGGCGAAGGTCGATCTGGTGCTCAGCCTTGAATGCCTCTGCCATATAGTCGATAAGCACGTGGTCGAAGTCGTCACCACCAAGGTGAGTATCACCATTTGTCGACTTAACCTCGAATACACCGTCGCCAAGCTCAAGGATAGAGATATCGAAAGTACCACCACCAAGGTCGTACACAGCAATCTTCATCTCGTCCTGCTTCTTGTCAAGACCATAAGCGAGGGCTGCTGCTGTAGGCTCGTTGATGATACGACGTACCTTCAAGCCAGCGATCTCACCTGCCTCCTTGGTTGCCTGACGCTGTGAGTCAGAGAAGTATGCAGGCACGGTGATAACAGCCTCGGTAACCTCCTGGCCGAGGTAGTCCTCAGCGGTCTTCTTCATCTTCTGAAGGGTGATAGCTGAGATCTCCTGTGGGGTGTACTGACGACCGTCGATGTCAACACGTGGGGTGTTGTTGTCGCCCTTGACGATTGAGTATGGTGCGCGTGCGATGTCGCCAGTCACCTTGTCGTAACGCTCGCCCATGAAACGCTTGATAGAGAATACTGTGCGCTTTGGGTTGGTGATAGCCTGACGCTT
>JAFODV010000050.1 GCA_017380515.1 Alistipes sp. | reverse complement strand
GCTGGTTGGGAGAAGGCTTCAGATTGGGTAACTTATGGTAACACAGATGCTGAGCGTCAGCAGTACTTGCTCGAGAACCTCTCTTACGAGTTTATCCAGGGTGACTACGAGCAGAACGTTATCGGTCTTGAGGGTGGCACCGACTATATCCTCTACGCATTTGGTTCACGTGGTGGTGTAGCTACTACTCAGCAGATCTTCACTTGCCCATTCTCTACTAAGTCTACAGACGCTGGTAACGCAACTATCGAGTTCGTTGACAACGGTTACTACGCAGCTGAGGACCTTGCTGAGCTTCCTGGTTGGGAGTTCTTCGGTGGCGACTACTACTCAGGCACATTCATCTTGCCTTTGGAGTACCACATCGAGGGTGAGTGGCAGTCATTCTTCTCATCTGTTTATAACTGGACAGGCCGCAACGACTTGTACAATGATACTCAGTACCGCGATGGTCTTGTATGGTCAATCGACCAGTATGGTTCAATGAACCTCGACAAGACTTACACTATCCTCCAGAATGATAGCTTCTACATCGTTGCATCAATGGTTATCGACACTGAGGGTCAGTACAGCGAAATCAACAAGTTTGAGATTAGAACATCTTATGATGGTGCTCGCACTAACCCTGAGGACTTCGCTAAGTGGTGGAATGGCGATGATAGTGGTGCCGAGCTCTCTGCAAAGCCTCTCTTCGCAAAGAAAGTAAAGCGCAATGCTAAGTACTCACAGCAGAGCTTCGAGCAGAAGGCAGAGGAGGCTCCAGCAGCTGACGCTATCGTTTTGCGCCGATAAGCAATGGGCTTAGGCCAATAATTAGGGGAGTGTTCCAATTTGGAACGCTCCTCCTTTTGTTTATATCAATGTCATAGGGGCTAAATAATTAGGTTGAAAATAACCAATATTAAATAATTTTTATTATATTTGTAATAGTTTTTACTGATTAAGTTATAACATTAAATTTAAATATGATGAAAAGACTTTTTCTAACAGTGTGTGCTGCTATGATGGCTTGCACGGTGACCTTTGCACAGGAGGCTCAGGTCGAGAAGAGGGTTAACCCATGGAATGGATGTTACACTAATAAGTTTTCGCATAACTGGGAGGTGTCAGCAGGTGTTGGCATTTCGCATCTTGATGTAGCCACTCACTCAAAGGATGCTGGCAAGTTCTTTCATCGTAATAGCTGGAATCTCAACGTGGGTGCAACAAAGTGGATTGTTCCTGCATTGGGCGTTCGTCTTCAGCTCGAGGGTGGTCACTTCCAGAACTACTCGTTTGTTACAGATGCCCATGGCGAGGGCGCTTTCCAGACTCCTTATGTATACTTGCATGCCGATGCAATGATTAACCTCTCAAACTGGATTGGTGGCTATAAGGAGAATCGCCTATACTATGCTGTGCCTTATGTTGGCTTTGGCTATACGGCAATGTCGTGGACAAAGAAGACTCCTGGTGCTCTTAACAACGAGCTTGCTGCAACTGCAGGTTTGTTGAACAAGTTCCGTGTGACAGATTATCTCGATGTTCAGCTCGACCTTCGCCTATGGTGCTTCGCTGAGGATCATCTTCCAGCAGAGGTTAACGGGGGTGGTAGATATGCTACATCGCTCACAGCATCTGTGGGTGCTGCTTATCGCTTCAACAAGCGTGACTGGCAGCCTATAGAGTATACAGCAACTGAGGTTGATGGCTATCTCAATGAGATCGAAAAGCTTAGGGGAAAGGTTGACGAAGCTGATGATGCGATTAAGTCGGTTTCTGGAAAAATTGCCGATCTTGAGGATGAGAATAAGAGACTCAAGGCAAAGACGCAGGCTGTAGGTGAGTCGATTGTATCTGCCCATACCGTGGTGTTCTTCGCAAAGAACGAGTATGAGCTATCGCAGTTTGCCAAGGCTACTGTTGATAAGTATGTTCAGTCTGTTAAGGATTCTGACTCAAAGATTGTGCTTGTGGGCCATGCCGATAATACAACAGGTTCTCAGGAGTATAACGACGATATCTCGAAGAAGCGTGCTGAGGCTGTTAAGGCATACATGATGGAGAAGGGTATTGATGAGGCTCGCTTCGATGTTCAGTGGGTTGGTGCCAGCGAGGAGGCATTTGTTGAGGGCGATGCTGAGATTAACCGTTGCGTAGTCATCATGTAAATTTGTTGCAATATGCCGCTATCGGCGGCACATCTAAAAAGGGAATCACCCTGGGCAGTACGGTTTTAGTACTATCCCAGGGTGATTACCTTATCAGATGTGCCACATTTCACGACTTATCAAAGCAAATTATTGTCGCTACGCCTACTTTACGTCGAAGTTGAGTAGCACCTTATCGCCAATGCTCAACTTTAGGTTGTCGCCAGCCTTGATGTCGAACTGCTGAGGTGAACCGAGGTATATTAGGTCGCCAATGCGCAAGGTCATATTCTCGGATAGGTGGCTGATGATTCTATCAGGCGTGAACTGCATGTCGTTTATGGATAGGTGTGCCACCTCCACGTCGTTGATAAGAAATGTAGCACCCTCCAACATGGCATCACGACCGAGCGACTCAAGTGATAGTGCCGACGAGTGGTCGTAGCCTATGGCCTCATCCCAGGGAAGGCCCTCAGAGCGTAGCTCTTCGAGGCGGTCGATAGCAGTAAACGTAACACCTCCCATGACAGCATCTATGAGGCGTGGTGCAAAGCGCTCGCTGATGCACTTTGCCAAGCGTCCGACCTTAAGCACTATGTGTGGCTCGGCAGCGATACGTCCCATGTTGTCAGGAATGTAGAATGCGTCGTTGTTGCGCAGAAGGGCTGTGTCGGCCTTGAGGTGAAAAAGGGGCTTTGTGCCTCCCGTATAGCTATTTATGATGTTTATAAGTTTCATTTTCGTAGTGTTTTAACAATGTCCTGAGCAAACCTGTGGCTTGCTCCCTCGCCACCTATCATCTTGCTGAGCTCGTCGAAATCTGCGAGCATTCGCTCACGCTCACTGCCTCCTGGAAGTATCGAGCGAAGCTCCGCAGAGGCCTCGTCGATGTTGAGCCTTGCCTTGACAAGCTCGCGCACTGCCTCACGCCTAAGGTTGATGTTTACGAGCGAGATGTAGGGTATTCGCAAGAAGTAAGGCTTGAGTTTCTCATAGAGCCATGGCACATGGTAGAGCACCACCTCGGGGATGCGCATAAGTGCTGTCTCGAGGGTTGCAGTGCCCGAACATACGATAGCGGCATCGGCCAAGGCAAGAGTCTCTTGTGTGCGGTCAACAACAATCTTCACGTTATCAGCACCCTCAGTAATGAGCTCATATATAGACCTATCTATCCATTTTACTGCTGTCACCACAAACTGATGATCGGGGAAGCGTCGAGCTATGGCTACCATGTCAGATAGGTTGGCCTTAATCTCCGATACTCTGCTACCAGCCAGCAGAGCTACGATAGGCTTGTTGGATAAGTTGTTGTCGGCGATGAACCTATCGCGCGAGGGGAGCTGTGCACGGCGCTCGGCGATGTCATCAACCAAGGGGTTGCCGCAGAATACCGGCTCGATGCCATGACCTCGGAAATACTCTGTCTCGAATGGAAAGATAGTGTAGAGCCTATCGACATACTTTCTAAGGCTTTTTACTCTGCGCTCCTTCCATGCCCACACCTTGGGTGCTATATAGTAATATACCTTGATGCCTCGTCTCTTTGCCCACTTGGCAATGCGGAGATTAAAGGCAGGGTAGTCTATCAAGATAATGACATCGGGTTGGAACTGCTCTATGTCTACTTTGACGTTATCCATCTGCTCGAATATCGTGCGTAGGTTTTTGGCAACCTGCACAAAGCCGAAGAACGACATTTGGGTGTAGTGGTAGAGCATGCTCTTCTCGCCCGCAGTGCGTGCCATGAGGTCGCCGCCGCAGAAACGGAACTCAGCTGTAGTATCCTCGTGGGCTATGCCACGCATGAGCTTGCCACCATGAAGGTCGCCCGAGGGCTCACCAGCAATAACGTAATACTTCATCTTCGTTGATTATTTCTACAAAGATAGGCAAAAATTATGAAAAAGAAAAGAAGCTGTCTAACAAGGCTACTTTGTCGTTACGCTTGCCTCGAAAATCCTCACATACGCTTTAGTATGCTGCGGTTTTCGAGTCTGCACAAGCCTAAAATTAGCTCTTGTTATACAACTTCTACGAAAAAGGCCTATCCAATAACTTATTGGACGGGCCTTTGTCTTTGAGGTTAAGAGGCGAATTACTCAGCCTTCTTAACGATGCGACGCTCCTTAATACGAGCCTTCTTACCAGTGAGCTCACGTAGGTAGTAGATACGCTTGCGACGTACAACACCATACTTGTTCACCTCGATGTGGTCGATGTGTGGTGAGTAAAGAGGGAAGATACGCTCAACGCCTACGCCGTTAGAAACCTTACGGATAGTAAACATTTTAGTACGGCCAGAACCCTTAATCTGGATTACTACGCCACGGAAGCTCTGCAAACGCTCCTTGTTACCCTCTACGATACGGTAAGTTACGGTGATAGTATCACCTGCGCCAAACTGAGGTACGTCCTGCTCGCCCTTAGTCCACATCTGCTCGTTAACGAGTCTAATCAATGCATCCTTGTTCATTGTTGCAACAAATTGTTAAATGGTTATCGCTCAACATTATCGCTGCAATGGCACTACCATAATATCACCTTCGACATTAATCCCAACGCTTGGCCTACAACCTATATTATAAGCCCACGCCCTTGCACCTTTGCCCAGTATAAGAGGTTGATACGGGCTGCAAAGATATGTATAAATTATTAAATAGCAAAGAGAAAGATGAAAAAAAGAATTTAGGGCATTTAGGGAATTAGAGAGGATTGCATCTCTCTATACTCCTTAAACACCCTAAATTCCCTAAATTATTTGCTATCGCTACTTGCTCTTGCAATACTCGTCGATAGCCTTAGCAGCCTTGCGTCCCGCACCCATAGCAAGGATTACGGTTGCTGCGCCAGTAACGGCATCACCACCAGCAAATACGCCGGGACGTGAGGTTGCGCCCATCTCGTTGGCCTCGATGCAACCACGACGGTTGATGTTGAGGCCACCTGTTGTTGAGGCAATAAGTGGGTTAGGTGATGTGCCGAGTGCCATGATAACAACGTCGCAGTCGATGACAAAGTCTGAGCCTGCCTTCTCCTGTGGTGAGCGACGACCCGAAGCATCAGGCTCGCCAAGCTCCATTTCTACGCAGTTGATGCCCTTAACCCAGCCGTCCTCAGTGCCGAGAATTGCAGTAGGGTTGGTAAGCATGCGGAACTCGATACCCTCCTCCTTAGCGTGGTGCACCTCCTCCTTACGTGCAGGAAGCTCTGCCTCGCCACGGCGATATACGATAACCGACTCAGCGCCAAGACGCTTGGCAGTACGCACAGCATCCATAGCCACATTACCACCACCTACAACAACAACCTTGCGGCCTACGTATACAGGAGTGTCGTTATGCTTAGGATCCCATGCGCCCATAAGGTTAACACGTGTAAGGAACTCGTTAGCCGACAATACGCCATTGAGGTTCTCTCCGTCGATGCCCATGAAGCGTGGAAGACCTGCGCCAGAGCCTACGAATACTGCATCGTAGCCCTCCTCGTCGAGTAGAGAGTCAATAGTCATGGTACGACCTACGATAACATCGGTCTCGAACTTAACACCGAGTTTCTTAACCTCGTTAATCTCGCGAGCAACAACTCTATCCTTTGGAAGACGGAACTCAGGAATGCCGTATGACAACACGCCACCAAGACGGTGCAATGCCTCGAATACGTCGACCTTATAGCCGAGCTTTGCAAGGTCTGATGCGCAAGCCAAGCCAGCAGGGCCACTACCAACAATGGCAACGCGCTTGCCGTTAGGCTCGATAGCCACGTTTTCAACCTCTGCAGAGTGCTCCAACGCCCAGTCACCAACATATCGCTCAAGCTTACCGATAGCCACAGCCTCGCCCTTGATGCCCAAAACGCATGAGCCCTCGCACTGCGACTCCTGAGGACATACTCGACCGCATATTGATGGTAGTGAGCTGTCGGCATGAATGGTGTCGGCAGCAGCACGTAGATCTCCCTCGGTGATGTGATGGATAAATGTTGGGATATTGATGTTTACGGGGCAAGCAGCCACGCAACGAGGGTTCTTACAGTTAAGGCATCGTGTAGCCTCCAATGCTGCCTCCTCAGCATTGTAGCCGTAGCATACCTCCTCGAAGTTGGTTGCACGCACCTTTGGATCTTGTTCGCGTACAGCGACACGTGGTATCTTATTTGCCATAGCAGTTACATTTATGTTCGTGATTCTCCTCTGCGTTTCTCTCCTGATTCTTGTACATGCCCTGACGACGTATAGCCTCGTCGAAATCTACCTTGTGGCCGTCGAACTCTGGGCCGTCAACACATGTAAATAAGGTCTTGCCACCTACCGATACTCGGCAAGCACCGCACATGCCTGTGCCATCAACCATAAGGGCGTTGAGTGATACAGTGGTCTGAAGATCCCAAGCCTTGGTGGTGAGGCATACAAACTTCATCATGATCATAGGGCCGATACATACACACTCGTCATACTTGCGACCCTCAACCTCTACAAGCTCCTTCATGAGGCCTGTTACCATGCCATGATAACCCTCTGAGCCATCGTCTGTTGCGATGTGCACATTGCCAACCTTCTTCATCTCGTCGATGTAGATGAGCAAATCCTTGCTCTTAGCGCCAATGATAACGTCGGCAGTAACGCCGTGCTCGTGCAACCACTTAACCTGTGGATATACTGGAGCAGTACCTACGCCACCTGCAACAAACAGATACTTGCGATTCTTGAGCTCCTCCAAAGGCATATGCACAAACTCTGATGGGCGACCAAGAGGTCCTGCGAAGTCGGGCAATGACTCGCCAACCTCCAACGAGCATATCTTCTTTGTAGAGTGACCAATGGTCTGAGTAACAATGGTTACTGTGCCTCGCTCAACGTCATAGTCAGCGATTGTGAGGGGCACTCGCTCGCCACCCTCATCTGCACGCACGATAACAAACTGACCAGGAAGGGCAGCACGTGCTACACGCTCAGCCGCAATCTTCATCTCGAAGATGTTTGCTGATAGCTGGCGTTTTTCAACAATCTTAAACATGGTGTTAGTTTTAAGTTAATATTTGTTTTGTCCTATTCTTTTCTCTGTTTGCTTTGTGCATCGTGATACTGCGCCTTGAGCGTAATCACTTGGTAGGGCGTGATAGCATCATTTGTCGTTATGCTTATCCTTGCATTAAAGGGTTTGCCCTTAGGCATGTTGCCACTAAGTAGCGTTGAGGTGCCATAGTTTGACAATGGAGTATAGTTTTCGCCCAAGTCAAGTTTTATGTCGTAGATTTTGGTCTGGCCCACAGCAATCTCGTCACCAGGCTTTATTGTGTGTTTCACAGCCCACTCTGCGTTGCAGCGTACATCACGTATAAATAGCGGCGCTTCGCCTTGGTTTGTTATTGTCAGCGTAGCACTTAGGGGCATTGTTTCGCTATTTACATCCCCAAAATTAATAACTTTTTTCGAATAATCGGCCTTTGGCGTGAAATTATAATCTACTTCGTCGAAATTATCTACTGCAATGCCATGTGCTGAGAGTAGGTAGCCACACCTTTTGCCGTTAACGCGAACCGCTAAATCGTCGTCTATGTCGCCATATGTGTGGCTGTTGGCTGGTAGTTCGTATATAAACAATATGTCGGCATGGGCATGAGGTTTAACCTTTTGTGGATACTCAATCTTCAGCAATCCCGACTTTTGGGCGTATGACGTGATGCTTAGTCGCATGGTGCGTGATGAGTTGTTGTATAGGGCAATGCGCTCCTCGTAGCGTTTGCCATGCTCAAGGTAGGAGAATGGAGCAAGGGTTTTCTCCACATATAGGTTGTAGCCCATGTCGTAGTATTGCTCCTCAATGCTCTTCTTGCGAGGTGTCACACGTCCAATGACCTGTACCTCAAAGGGTGTGTCGTAGCCATCAACCATTACAAACAGTGTGCGGTCGAAGCGCCCAGGACGATTTGTAGGGTCGTACATCACACTCACCTCGAAACTTGAGTTGGGCGAAATAGTAACGTCACTGTAGTAGGCAATGGTGCAGTCGCATGTCGATATTATCTCCGATACTACAATCGACTTTGAGCCTGAGTTTGTGATTGTGAATGTGCGTGATGTTACACCATCCGACTCATTAATGAATCCGAAGTCTACCTTTTTAGGCTCTATTGTTATGGCACACTCCTGCGCACCAACCTTGGTTAGCGAGAGTAGAGCTATACATATTATATATAATAAGTGTCGCATCATTTGGCAAAGATACAAATTTTAGCTAAGATGCAAAACCCGTATAGTAAAACAATGTGGCATATTGGGTTGGTTGATACATCTGCGCTTTTGGTTGAAATTATGAAAATATTTATTATGTAGATGAATATATCTATCTATTTTATGCTACATTTGTGTAGCTTTTAACCTAATATTTAAAAACCTATGAAAAAATTACTACTTACAGCTATTGCCCTTATGGTAGTTATGGGGGCATTTGCGCAGCAGAAGGGCGAGAGTAATGTTGGCATTAGCTTGGGCTATAACACGGGCATTACCAACACAAAACTTACCACCACCGTAAAAGGTAGCTCGCTTACCGACGAGACGATTAATCGCGAAGGTGACAACTTTGCCTTTAACCTCGACTATGGCTACTTTGTTGCCAATAACCTGCGTGTGGGAGCCGCGCTTGGCTATGGATATAATGCCAATGCCGACTCTGCTATTCACTCATTTACTATCACTCCTAATGTGGCATACTACGTTAAGCTTGCCCCTAACTTCTACTACACACCAAGCCTCGCGTTAGGCTTTGGTTGCAGTAGTACAAACGAGCGCTTGGTAGATTTGAGTGGTAGTGACGACAAGCTAACCATGGCGGGATTTGTGTCGGAGCTTAAGCCTTTTGCTGTGGAATTTCGTCCTACACAGCGCTTTGCTATGAGCGTAAGCCTCTGCTCGTTGCAGTACGTATATCTTGCTGGCAATATCGACCTGATGCAGAGTGCTCGTGTTAAGATCGACCAAAACACCTTGGCATTCAACCTTCTGGCTAATGCCGAGGTAGGATTTAAGGTGTACTTCTAGTCTTCACCCCCATAAGACAGCAAGGGCTGACTAAATTACTTTTTAGTCAGCCCTTGTTGTGTTTATGTTGCTTGTTGCTACAAGCCCATCTCGTCGATAAGCCAGCCAGCGCCACCAACCTTATCTACTACGAACAATACGTAACGGATGTCGCAGATGATGTTGCGGCAGAGGGTCTCGTCGAACTCGATATCCGACATTGTTGAGAGCCATGTACGGTCGAAGTTTACGCCGATAAGCTCGCCATTAGCGTTGATCACTGGAGAGCCAGAGTTACCACCTGTGGTGTGGTTTGTGGCGATGAAGCATACTGGCACGGTGTACTTGCCATTTAGCTCGATGCCCCAACGACCGTAGTCCTTCTTAGCATAGGCGTCGCGCAAAGCCTGAGGTACGTTGTAGTCGTAGATCTCAGGGTTATCTTTTGCGATGATACCCTCAAGTGTTGTCTGTGGAAGGTGATACTCGCCATCAGCATACTCATAGCCTGCTACCTTGCCATATGCCACACGAAGTGTGAGGTTAGCATCTGGGAAGAATGCACGCTCCTTATCCCACTCCATAAGTGCCTTAACATAAGGACGATACCAACGCTCGATATCAGGAATGTTGCTGAGGTTGCGGTATGCATACTGCATAACATAACTCTTAATTTCAATAACGGCATGAGCAAACTCTGTTATTGGATCGGTAGTAATGTCGTTTGCTTTGAAGCCCTCCAATGTGCCGAGCTTGGTGTTGTCGTAGAGCCAGTTAGCATAGCCCTCAGCACCACCATGCTTCTCAAATAGAGCTCTAAGCTTAGTGGCCTCTGCTGTTGCAAGCTCCTCGTAGGCTGTGAGCATAGCAACGGCTAACTTGCGGTCTACGTTTACATCGAAATCCTTGTAGAAACGCTCGATTGCTGCGGCGTCAGATGCAAGGAATACCACCTGCTGAAGCTCGATGCCACGAAGTGTCTCGTTGTAGAGCTCGTAGTTGAAGTATCCCTCCATGTTGTTGGCATAAGCTGTCTCGAGCGAGTCGAGGAGGTATGCCTTCTCTGGGTTCTCCTGACGGAAGCGAGCCTCATAATCAAGCTTCTTTGAGTATGTGCCAAGGCGGTTGATGCCCTTAACCTCGCCCTGCCACTTCTTCCATGCGTTAGCGATGTTTGCCTGCTTTGCAGCATACTTGATACGTGTCTCAGCAGACTCGTTTTGTGCTGCGCCAATGATGTCGAGACGCTGTGTGCGGAGCTCAATCTTTGTAGGATCTGACTTCTCGGCAACATACTTAACTGCATCAGAGGTGATATACTCCTGAGTGTTACCTGGGAAGCCATAGATCATAGTGAAGTCACCCTCCTTAACACCCTCGGTAGATACCTTGAAGTGGCGTGCAGGGGTGTATGGCTTGTTGTTAGCGTTGTATGCTGCTGGCTCGTTGTTCTCGTCCACGTAGATACGGAAGATTGAGAAGTCTCCAGTGTGACGTGGCCAAATCCAGTTGTCGTTGTCGGCACCAAACTTACCAATGGTTGTTGGAGGCGCAGCAACAAGGCGTACATCTGAAAACTCGCGATATACAAACAAGTATGCCTGGTTACCGTAGTACATCTGCTCGACCTCAGCCATGTAACCTACGCCCTCCTTCTTGGCCTCGGCAATGATATTTGCTACAGTCTCGCCCTGAGCAATGCGATCGGTGACCTCCTCCATGCGTACCAAGATATGTACCTTAAGACCAGGACAAGGCAACTCCTCTTTGTGTGACATGGCCCAAAAACCGTCAGTAAGGTAGTCGTGCTCAACAGATGAGAGAGCCTGAATAGCGTCGTAGCCGCAGTGGTGGTTAGTGATAAGAAGTCCCTTCTCCGATACAATCTCACCAGTACAGCCGCCGTCAAACAAAACTACTGCATCCTTTAGCGATGCCTGGTTGATAGAGTAAATGTCCTCGGCATCGAGCTTGAAGCCCTTAGCCTTCATATCGTCGATGCGGCTTGCGATGAGCGATGGTAGCCACATACCTTTGTCGGCAAATGCCGAAAATGCCGTTGCAAAAACTAACGCAACGAGAAGCAGTGTTCTTTTCATTATCTATGAGTTTTAGTTGTTTTATCGCATATTGCATTCGGGCCACGCCTCGATAAATGCCTCCAGCTCACGGCAAAGACGCTGTACGGGGAGTCCCATGACGTTGTAGAACGATCCTTCGAGCTCTTCGATGCCTACATATCCTATCCACTCCTGAATGCCATAGGCGCCAGCCTTGTCCATGGGGCGATAGTTGTCAACATAGTAGTCTATCTGCTCCTCTGTGAGTGTGGCAAAGCGTACTCGGCTGCGTGATGAGAATGTGCGCTCTGAACCCTGCATGCGTAGCGTAACGCCTGTAATAACGTAGTGGTCGTTGCCCGAAAGACGACGTAGCGTGGCACGTGCCTCTTCCTCATCTTTGGGTTTGCCAAGTACGTCGTTGCCAAGTATTACGACAGTATCGGCAGTTATAAGAAGCTCGTTGTGAGCAAGGCTATGGGGGTAGGCATGGCTCTTTAGCGCTGATAGATATGGCGCTACATCCTCAGCTGGAAGTGTTGTGGGGTAGCTCTCGTCGCAATCGAATTTTGGGGCTAATCGAAAGTCGATGCCTGTTGCTGCCAGAAGCTCACGGCGACGTGGTGATGCTGATGCCAGCACCACCACATAATCCCTGAGTTTATTGTGAAGCAACATAATTTTTGCTCTCTTTTAGAATGCCTTGCCAATAGCGAGGAAGTCCTCAGCCTTGAGCGCAGCGCCACCGATAAGGCCACCATCTACGTTAGGCTTTGAGAAGATCTCCTGAGCGTTTGAAGGCTTGCATGAGCCACCATAAAGGATTGAGCACTCCTCAGCCGCAGCGCCAAACTTTGAGCGGAGCACCTCGCGGATATATGCGTGAATCTCCTCAGCCTGCTCAGCAGTAGCTGTCTTGCCTGTGCCGATAGCCCATACTGGCTCATAAGCGATTACGAGCTTTGCAAACTGCTCCTCAGTAAGGTTGAAAACAACCTCCTCAATCTGCTGCTTGCATACATCGAAGTGACGACCTGCCTCACGCTCCTCGAGGTTCTCACCAACGCAGTAGATAGGCTTAAGACCAAACTCGAAGGCACGTGCCATCTTTCGGTTGAGAGTCTCCGATGTCTCGCCATAGTACTGACGACGCTCAGAGTGACCCAAGATAACATACTCGCAACCAAGTGCTGCAATCATCTCTGCCGATACCTCGCCAGTGTAAGCACCCTTAACCTCTGTTGCGCAGTCCTGAGCACCAACCTTCACGTTCTTACCCTCGACAGCCTCAACAACCTGAGCGATGTGAGTAAATGGTGGGCATACGATAATCTCTACGCAGTCGCAAACCGCATTACGACCCTCTGCTACGCCATTTGCCAACTCAACACCCTCCTTAGGCAAGGTGTTCATCTTCCAGTTACCTGCTACAATATTTTTTCTCATAATTTTCCTATTATTTGAATTGTTAATAATGTCGGGTGTTACCCCGCGTCATATGTTACTCCTTTTTTGACTCGATCCACGCCTTAATCTCGGCAGTGCCCAAGCCCAACTTGTTTTTCTTGTTGAAGCCACAAAGGTCGTTAAATAGCTTCATGCCACCCGATTTTGCAGTGTTCTCGAATGCCTCAAGAGTGATGTAGCCCATCTTCTGAACTACGGCAACCCACTCCTGAGGGATGCCTGCCTCGGTGTATACCTCCTCAGCATCTGCTACAACCTTCTTCTCTGGACGCATTGTTGGGAAGAACAACACATCCTGGATAGATGTCTCGCCTGTCATGAACATTGTGAGGCGGTCGATGCCGATACCCATACCAGAGCACTGTGGCATACCATACTCCAATGCACGTACAAAGTCCATGTCGATTGTCATCGCCTCGTCGTCGCCCTTCTCCGATAGGCGCATCTGCTCCTGGAAACGCTCAAGCTGGTCGATAGGGTCGTTAAGCTCTGAGTAGGCGTTGCATAGCTCCTTACCATTTACGAAGAGCTCGAAACGCTCTGTTAGGTCCTTGTTGTCACGATGACGCTTGCAGAGTGGTGACATCTCGATAGGGTAGTCCGTAACGAATGTTGGCTGCACGAGATCCTCCTCGCAGTACTGGCCGAAGATAGCGTCGATGAGCTTACCCTTACCCATTGTGTCGTCGATCTCAACATTTAGGCGCTTACATGCCTCACGCAACTGCTCCTCACTCTGACCAGTGATGTCGTAGCCAGTCTTCTCCTTGATAGCGTCGGTCATTGTCACACGCTTAAATGGTGCCTTGAACGAGATTGTGCGACCATCGAGCACCACGTCTGTTGTGCCATTTACTGCCATTGCCACACGCTCCAACATCTGCTCGGTGAACTCCTGCATCCAGATGTAGTCCTTGTATGCTACGTAGATCTCCATACATGTGAACTCTGGGTTGTGTGTGCGGTCCATACCCTCGTTACGGAAGTTCTTACCGAACTCGTAAACACCGTCGAAGCCACCTACGATAAGACGCTTGAGGTATAGCTCAGTAGCTATTCGCATGTAGAAGTCGATATCGAGGGCGTTGTGGTGGGTGATGAACGGACGTGCCGCAGCACCACCAGGAATAGGCTGCAAAATAGGAGTCTCCACCTCGAGGTAGCCACGCTCGTTGAAGAAGTCACGCATTGTCTGCATGATCTTAGCACGCTTCACAAAGGTATCCTTAACGTGTGGGTTTACTACCAAGTCGAGGTAGCGCTGGCGGTAACGCACCTCAGGGTCGGTGAGTGCGTCGAACATCTGACCATCTTTCTGCTTAACAACAGGGAGAGGACGTACCGACTTAGAGATAACTGTAAACTTGCGGCAGTGTACCGACAACTCGCCAGTGTTTGTGAGGAAGGCAAAGCCCTCTACGCCGATGAAGTCACCAATGTCGAGGAGCTTCTTGAATACGGTGTTGTAGAGTGTTGGGTCGCCCTCAGGGCAGATGTCGTCACGACGGATATATACCTGAATACGGCCTGTCGAGTCCTGAAGCTCGAAGAATGATGCTGAGCCCATGATGCGGCGGCTCATGATACGACCTGCAATGGCTACCTCTTGGTAGTTCCCCTTCTCGGCATCGTAGTTCTCGGCAATCTCCTTTGCTGTTGCATTCACCTCGAAACGTGCTGCGGGATAGGGCTCGATGCCCAACTCGCGCAACGCATTTAGCGACTGACGGCGCAATACTTCCTGTTCACTTAGTTCAATCATAATCTATATTGTTTGTTAGTTACTTTCGATACAACGTGCAAAGTTACAAAACAAAAGTGACTCCCGCAATTTTATTTTATAAAATTTAAAAATTCCTTGCATTAAGCCTTGTATTAACACCACTTTTTACCCTCTTGTTTGTTGCGTTTCGCTTAATTTCATTATCTTTGTGAAAATAAACTTTTGCAATGAGAAATATACGACTTTTTTTGTTTTTTTTGACCTCTTTGGTTTTTGGTGCTCAGCTATCGGCACAGAGTATTACCCCCGCACCTCTTATTGTGCGTGGTGGTGTGTGTAACGGTGAGGTCTGCACACCCGCCGAACCATTCGACTATACGCAACCCTTTAAGCTGAGTTTTGAGGGTGTTGATGCTGTTGATATTGAGCGTCTTACCTCTGCGGTAATGGCTACGGGCTTGAATATTAAGCGTGTTAAGCCAGCTGTTAACTATTCCAAAAAAGGCTATCTTCATATTCTTATTCGCCCCGATATGCTGCCCAATGACGAGGGGTATGCTATATCTACAGCGCATGATGGCATCATCGTAACGGCTAATGCTCCTGCTGGTGCTTTCTACGCTTTGCAGACCATGCGCCAGATGGTTGAGAGTGGCGATTGGCAAACGGGTATTATTGCCGACTATCCACGCTTCGAGTATCGTGGCGTTCTCATCGATATTTCACGACACTTCCGTACGGTGGATTTCCTTAAGCGTCAGATAGATATGATGGCACGTGTGAAGCTCAACCGCCTACATCTTCACCTCACCGATGCTGCTGGTTGGCGCCTACAAGTCGATAGCTATCCACGCCTTACGAGCTATGCTGCATGGCGCACTCCTCACGACTGGAAGGGTTGGTGGAATGGCGACCGCACATTTCTTGAGGAGGGCACGGAGGGTGCTTCGGGCGGCTACCTTACGAAGGCCGAGGCGCGTGAGTTGGTTGAGTATGCTGCCGACCGCTATATCACTATTATTCCTGAGATAGAGATGCCTGGCCATAGCGACGAGGTGTTGGCTGCCTATCCTGAGCTAAAGTGTACGCATAACCCTGAGCGTCAGGGCGAGTTGTGCATCGGCAAGGAGGCTACGTTTGAGATGATGCAGGCGATATTGGACGAGGTTATCGAGATCTTCCCATCGGAGTATATACATATAGGTGGCGACGAGGCGTCGAAGGAGAACTGGAAGCTCTGCGAGGATTGTCAGCGCCGTATGCGTGAGGAGGGCTTGGAGTCGGTCGATGAGTTACAGAGCTATATGATACGCCGCATGGAGCAGTATCTTAACTCTAAGGGCCGTCAGATTATCGGCTGGGACGAGATTTTGGAGGGCGGCCTTGCGCCTAATGCTACTGTCATGTCGTGGCGTGGCGAGGAGGGTGGCAGAACGGCTGCTGAGGCGGGTCACAAAGTGATTATGTCGCCACATGGCTATTGCTATATTGATGCTCCGCAGGATGCGCCATACTCACAACCCGAGTCCATAGGTGGCTACTTGCCGTTGGAGAAGGTCTATAGCTATGAGCCTATACCTGAGACTCTTGACGAGGAGGTGGGCAAGTATATCTCGGGCGTTCAGGCTAACCTTTGGGCAGAGTTTATTGTTGAGGATAGCCATTATGAGCATATGCTCTGGCCACGTGCCATCGCCATTGCCGAGATTGGCTGGTCGATGCCCGAAAATAAGAACTATGCCGACTTCCGCCGTCGTGCTGTGGCTATCGTCGACCGCATGATTGAGGAGGGATACACGCCTTTCGACCTTAAGAACGAGATTGGCAATCGCCCCGAATCACTCACCGATGTCGAGCACTTGGCTCTCGGCAAGCCTGTGACATATGTTTCGCCATCACGCTACTATGCTCCTAAGTATGCTGCCCAGGGCGATGCTACGCTCACCGATGGCAAGCGTGGCACATGGACCTATGCCGACGAGCGCTGGCAGGGCTTCTTAGGTCGTGGAGGTGTTGATGTTATTGTTGACCTTGAGGAGGTTATGACGATACACTCTGTCTCTGCCGACTTTATGCAGATATGCGGCCCAGGCGTCTTCATGCCCTGCTTGGTAGAGATAGCTGTGTCGGAAGATGGCGAGAACTTTACTAAGATTGCCGATGTCGAGTGGGAGGTTGTCCTCGACGAGCTACCCTCATTCAAGGCCTTCGGCTGGGAGGGCGAGACCCGTGCTCGCTACGTCCGCTACAAGGCTCACCGCAGCAAATACACCGGCTTCTTGTTTGTCGATGAGATAATCATCAAATAAGGTGAAAGGTGAGAAGTGAAAGGTGAGAAGTAAGGTGTGCTACGCACAAGGTTTAATTAGTAGAGAGTGAAGAGTAATAAAAAGCAGGAAAATATTACTCATTACTAATTACTAACTACTCATTAAAAAAACGAGTCCGACTAAAAACGTTTAGTCGGACTCGCTGTTTGTATTTAGCCTATCTATTAGTGCTTGTGGCTATGACCGTGGTCGTGATTGTGCTCATGTTTGTGGTCGTGGCCTGAGCAGCAGTCGTCCTCGCAAGCCTTCTTCTCGGCAGGCTTAGCCTCATGGTGATGACCGCAGCAGCCCTCAGCGCAGGCACCCTTAACAGATGCATCAATCTTAACCTTTGCGAAGGCCTTGATGATAGCCTCGTTGTTAGTCTTTGCAGGGTCGTACGTTACGGTAACAACCTTTGTTGGTACATCAACCTTAACATCGCGAACACCCTTCTCATATGGGAGTGTGTCGTTGATCTTCTTTGCGCAACCCTCGCAGTCGAGCGATGTCATAAACTCAACGGTTACGGTCTTCTTCTCGCCCTTCTGAGGTTTCTGTGCGCTAACTGCGCCAGCGGTAAAAAGTGCTACAAGGCACACCAAAATAATCTTCTTCATAATAGTATTCTGTTTTAATTAATTAACGTGTAAACGAACTTTTTTAGTATATTAGTAGATGTTGAGGCGGATACCCACATAGCCCTTGATGCCTGTGAGTGGGCCCCACACCATCGACGAGTTGAAGCCAGGAGCGTATGGCTTGTCGCCACCAGCGATAGGGTGTGGCTGCTTGAAGTTGCCGATGTTCTCGCAACCAGCATACACCGTGAAGTTGCTCACCTTGTAGCTCACCTGCGCAAAGAACATAGGGTAGATGGGTGAGAGCTCTGTCTTGGTCATGTCGCCATCGAGGTTAGGCAGGCGCATAGGGCCGTTGAGCTGCGCTGTGGCATCGAACACCCAGCGACGCACGGCATACTGAATGTTGATAAGACCCTTATAGCGTGATGTTAGTGGGCGCTCAACGAGCATCTTCTCGCCGTCATGCTCGATAGTCATCTTTGCGTTGGTATAGCGGAACGTAGCAAAGAGGTCGAAGCCACGGAATGGTGTCCAGTTGAAGTCCACCTGATAGTTGTCGGTAAACGACCTATCGGTGCTATTATATATCATAATAGTGTTGTCGGCTGTCTCCTGGTCGAAAACCATTGTATTAAAAAATTGCGTGCGGAAGTAGTCGAAGCTAATTGTTGCCTGGTCGTCATCTGCAAGGCGGAACGATTGCGAGAGGCTACCACCAAAGGTTGCTGCCTTCTCCATGTCGTCAGTGAGGTTGCCATACTTGATATTACGTGACGTTGTCATCATCCAGATATTGTCCGTAATGAGGTTCTGACGACGGTAGCCCATACCTGCTGAGGCACGCAATGTCGTGCGTGGCGTGATGTTCCACTTGATGTGTGAGCGAGGTGTTACGAGTAGCTCTGGGTTAGTGTTGTAGTAGTACTTGCCGTTGAGCATCGAGTAGTCGCCACGAAGACCTACTACCAACGAGAACTTCTCCTCGATGTTGTAGGTATACTCGGCAAATAGGCCTGGCTCAGCAAGTGTCGACTTGCCGACAAAATCCCAAGGGGTAGAGATAGCACCCGCTGACGATACGCTCTTCTGCGCATAGTTGTTATCCATCATGCGCACATAAGCCGAAGCACCAACATTAAGTGACGAGCGCTGGGTGAAGTAGTGGGCGTATGTGGCGTTGAAGCGGAAAGCATTCTCCAAAACATCAACGGTGTTAAGACCGAAGTATGAGTCGGTGCGGTAGTTGTCGTAGTCGAGAATCATCGCAAAGTTGTTCTGCACAGCATCGTTAGGATCGCCCGTAAAAGTGCGCTCAGGGCCGATAGGAAGTCCGAGCTTAACGTATGCGTTGATATTCTGGTTGTGGATATTCGAGCCGTAGAGGTTGTTGAGTGGATCCTGCATCATCTGCTCGTAGAGGTCCTTACTGTAGCCGTGCTGACCACCAAGGCGGTTCTCCTGCAAATACTTCCAACCCCAGCGTAGCTGAATACCCTCTGGTGTCTGCCATAGCCACTTGTTAGCCACGTTTATCTGGTGCGACTTAGGCATATCTACGAACGAGTCGCCATTGTCGTCGTGCGACATTGGGTGCATAGAGCCGTGGAGAAGGACGACTGTTGAGAGGCTCTTATCCTCGGTGAGTGGAATAGCCGTAGAGAGGTTGATCTCTGGGCGTAGCTCCGAGTCGAAATAGAGGTTGAGGAATAGGCGCTCATCGTCGGTAGGCTTGCGGTGCTCAAGGTTGATCTGACCGGTGATAGCCTCGTGGCCCGCAGTTACTGATGCCACGCCCTTTGACACCTGGATAGAGTTGAGCCACATGCCTGGGGTGTAGCTAAGGCCATAGGCAGCACCTGCGCCTTGCATGATAGGGCGGTTCTCGTCCAAAATCTGGGTGTATGTACCTGCCAAACCGAGCATCTTAATCTGTCGAGCACCTGAGATAGCGTCGCTATAACCTACGGTAACAGAAGCCGAGTTCTCAAACGATTCGGCAAGCGAGCAGCATGCCATCTTACACAATCCCGCAAACGATATCTGCTCCTGGCGAGCAATGCCGCTGGTCTTTGCAAAGTTACCTCGCTGCTGACCCTCGACAACAACGGCGTCGATGTCGACAGCTGATGACTTAAGCTCAATTGTAATGTTAGTCTGCTCCTTGTCGCTAAGCTCCTGCTCCCAAAGGTCGTAGCCAAGATAGTCTACAACAAGGGTGTTGAAGCTGTGCACACGCTTCATCGAGAATGTTCCGTCAGCAGATGTTGTGGTTCCTGCTGTTGTGTTTTTCCAGTAGAGCGATGCGCCAATTAGGGGCTGCTTTGTGGTGGCGTCGATGACCGTACCACTAATGCGCTGTGCCGATACCACTATAGGTAGGCACAACAATACCATGATGATTATAATTGATTTTTTCATATCTGCTTTAGAGTGAGTTAGTTTCACCTTTTGTTGTTGGGGTAATGACGGGGTGTCACACTCTACGGCATGTAGTTGTGTGATGCTTAGACAACTACTGGGGGCGCACGCAATGACTCGTGCGAGATGTGTGCCGCCCTAAGCGGCTCGCATTCATCGCTATAGCGTAGCTGATCGTCGTTTAGCGATGGTATTTGTAGCGATTCACTGACGATGGTTGCCACGTGGGGTTGTAGCAACAGTGTGAAGAGGTTAGCGCTACGTGAGTCGTGGCGCTGTTCGTTTGATATATAATCTGTGTGATTCTCACCATGAATGGCGTGATGGTGGTTGCAACAGTTTGACACAAAGGCTATGCCGTTGCACGAACACTCATCGTGGTGGGTGGCTGCGTGATGGTGATGAGGGTGCTCGCAGAGTAGTATAGATGCCGATGAGCTAGTGATGGCAATGGTGTAGATTGCCATAAGTAGCACAGCACATATTCGTCTTACTATCTCTCTCTTAGTTCTCATCTATTGTCAAAAAAGGCTACTCCTCCAAAAGACCGCAGTCGGCAAGTTTGTCAATCCATCGCTGGGCATCTGTTGTTGCAATCTGATCGTCGATGCCATACTCCTCGGTCAAAAGCTGAGCTACAATGTTGGTGTCGAAATCTTTGCCCTCGACGGCCTGCCACAGATATAGTGCGCTTGCGTTGAGAGAAATGATGCGTGTGAGGTCGCTTCCAAAGGTTCCCTGCATGATTACAACATGCTCACCAGCCATTTCTCGAACTTTATATTGCTTCTTAATTCTCATTTACTTATAGTAAGTTCACGCCGCAAAGGTAGAAAAAAAATGAAACAACAAAAAATCTTTAAGTAGTTTCTTCATAAAATTTCATATCTTTGTAACATGAAACGTGCTGGTGAGCATATAGTGCCCTCCTCTATTGAGGAGATTTTGCATAAGTGGTGGGGTTACAATGAGTTCCGCCCCATGCAGCGTGAGATTATCGAGTCGGTACTTTTGGGACACGATACATTGGCACTTATGCCCACTGGTGGCGGTAAGTCTCTAACGTTTCAAATTCCAGCACTGGCACTTGAGGGCCTAACAATAGTTGTCACGCCGCTTATTGCCCTTATGAAGGATCAGGTTGACGGCCTGCGTCGTCGTGGTATCTCGGCTGTGGCGGTGCACTCGGGAATGGATCAGCATCGCATTGAACTGGCCCTGGATAATTGCGCCTATGGCGATGTTAAGCTCTTGTATATATCGCCCGAGCGTCTTGCTACCGATGCCTTCCGTGTGCGCCTTAAAGTCATGAATGTGAGCATGGTAGTTGTCGACGAGGCACATTGTATATCGCAGTGGGGCTACGACTTCCGTCCTTCGTATTTGCGTATTGCTGAGATTAGATCAATAGCTCCCAATGCAACGTTTTTGGCGCTCACCGCATCAGCTACAGAGGTTGTTGCCAAAGACATTATGTATCGTCTTGGCTTTAAGGAGAGCCGTGTGTTGCGTTCGAGCTTTGCGCGCCCCAATTTGTCGTATGTAGTGCGAAAAGATGGTGACAAATATGAGCAGCTTATGCGTGTTGTGCGAAGTGTTGAGGGCTCAGGCATTGTCTATATGTCGACGCGTGATGAGTGTGAGAAACTTGCTGCAAGGATGCGTGGCGATGGCGTGAGTGCCCAATTCTATCATGCAGGTCTACCTGTTCTTGAGCGCTCCATGCGCCAAGATGAGTGGCTCTGCGACAAAACACGCATCATGGTGGCTACCAACGCCTTTGGTATGGGTATCGACAAGAGCGATGTTAGGTTTGTTGTCCATTACTCGTTGTGCGATACGTTGGAGGCCTACTATCAGGAGGCGGGACGTGCTGGTCGTGATGGTAAGCGTAGCTATGCGCTGCTAATATATGAAGATGGAGATATTGCTCGTCGCAAGCGAATTCTCGAGTCGGAATTTCCTCCTATCGAGGATGTTAAACTTATATATGAGCGAATAGCCAACTATCTGCAGGTGCCTATTGGCGATGCCGAGGGTGTGTCGTTTGCATTTAACATATATGATTTTTGTGCCCGTGAGCAGATGTATTCAGGGCGTGTGCGTAGTGCACTGTCGTTGCTCGAACAGAATGGCTATATGACCTTTATTGATCAGAATGATGAGCCAGCAAAGATGATGTTTGAGTGTAATCGCGATAGCCTGTATGGTGTGCATGCTGGGGGCAACGACATGGACTCTATGTTGCGTGTCATATTGCGCAAGTATGATGGTCTGTTTAGCCGCTTTCGTTCGATTAGCGAGCTTGAGATTGCTGCCGAATCAGGGCTTAGTGCTGAGCGTGTACACGAACTGATGAAGGTGTTATGGCGCATGAGGGTGATACGTTATATCCCTGCTAACAACTCGCCGTTGATACGTTTCGATACGGAGCGTCTGCCTATCAAGAGCTTATATATTGCCCCTGAGACCTATCGCTTGCGTCAGGAGCTTATCATGGCACGTTATGAGAGTATGGTTGAGTATGTTACGTCGGAGGATAAGTGTCGAAGTCAGTTAATTGAGAAATATTTTGGCGACCATGAGTCTAAGGCTTGTGGCGTGTGCGATATTTGTCTGCGTGAGCGTCGTAGCGCTGAGAGCGAAGCTCCGCTTATTGAGCGTATAATGACACTGCTTAAAGATGCTGAACTCGACATTAAAGATGTTGTTGCTTTTCTTAATGTTGCGCCAGAACGAGTAATTGCTATTGTCGAGAAAATGATTGCCGAGGGTGAAATTTCTAAGTCGAAGTTCGGCAAATTAAAAATAAATGGCTAACTTTGCTCCTTGACTTTGTCAAGCAAAGAGCATAATAGATGATATTTCAAGCAAATATAGATAACGATAGTGTGGCTATGCTGCCGGCTGCCAGCTTTCCAGGACGTATTGTTGTTGTGGATAGCGAGGAGATGGTAGATGCTGCGTGCGAGGATTTGCAGCGATATGAGCGTATAGGTTTCGACACCGAGACTCGACCATCATTTCGCTCAGGCGTGAGCTATAAGGTGTCGTTGTTGCAACTCTCGACACCTACGACATGCTATCTGTTTCGCTTGTCGAAGATTCGCCTAAGTAATAGAATACTCAAAATATTGGGTTCGCGCCGAATCCTAAAGGTTGGTGTAGATGTGGCTGGCGACATACGCTCGTTGCGTGAGCTACGTGAGTTTAAGGCTGATGGTTTTGTTGACCTTCAGCATGAGGCTATTCGTTGGGGCATTGAGGAGAGGAGCCTTCGAAAGCTCTCGGCGATAGTTCTTGGCGAGAGAGTATCTAAGGCTCAGCGCTTGAGCAACTGGGAGGCTGGCACACTAACCGAGCAGCAACGCGACTATGCAGCTACCGATGCGTGGGTGTCGCTCAAGCTTTTGGATGTGTTGATGGGGGTAAAGCCCAATGTTGAGGCTCCGCTAACAATCATTGCCGTTGCCGCACCTAAGCAGGAGAAGAGTGTTGGTAAGGGTGTTAAGCCGCGCCGTAGGATTCATCGAAAGGTGATGGCGAAGAAGAGTGTAGATACACAAAGAGTATAAAATATATGAGTAAGTTGGCATGTGTACATCTGCGTCGAGGTAAGGAGGAGTCGCTGTTGCGTCGCCACCCATGGGTGTTCTCAGGCGCTATTGAGCGTATCTCTGAGGGGCTTGCGCCTCTTGCCGAGGGCGATATTGTGGATGTTATAACTAAGGGTGGTGAGTTTATTGCTCGCGGTCACTATCAGATTGGTTCTATTGCCGTGCGTGTTCTCACGTTCGAGCAGGAGAGTATTGATGCGCAGTGGTGGGAGGAGCGCATAGCTCAGGCTAAGCAGCTACGCCAATCGCTCGGCATGGTTGACAACGATCACACCACATGCTATCGTTTGGTGCATGGCGAGGGTGACTTGCTTCCGGGCTTGGTTGTCGACATTTATGGTCGTACGGCTGTTGTGCAGTGTCACTCGGTGGGTATGTATCATTCACGTATGGCTATTGCCGATGCTATTCGCAAGGCCTATGGCGCCGATATCGAGGCTATATACGACAAGAGTTCGCAGACCCTTCCATTCAAGGCCGATCTTGGAGCTATTGATGGCTACTTGTGGGGTCGTTCGGAGAATCCCGATGCTGTGGTGTTGGAGAATGGATTGAAGTTTAAGGTTAACTGGGAGGAGGGCCAAAAAACAGGCTTCTTTATTGACCAGCGTGTAAACCGTGACTTGGTGCGTCAATACTCTCTTGGTCGTAAGGTGCTCAATACTTTCTGCTATACTGGTGGTTTCTCGGTAGCTGCCTTGGCTGGCGGTGCTCGTGAGGTGGTGTCTATCGACCTCTCGGAGCGTGCTGTGAAGCTTGCTGACGAGAATGTGCGCCTTAACTTTGGCGATGAGGCCAAGCATGAGGCTATTGCTTGCAACGCTGTGGAGTATCTGAAGGATATCGACTCAGATTATGACCTTATCATTCTCGATCCCCCAGCATTTGCTAAGCACCATAAGGTGTTGGGTAATGCGCTTCAGGGCTACAAGAAGATTAATGCTCGTGCTTTGCAGAAGATACGTCCAGGCGGCATACTATTTACCTTCTCATGTTCGCAGGCTGTTAGCCGTGAGCTATTCCGCACAACGATATTTACTGCTGCGGCTATTGCTGGACGCAAGGTGCGTATCATTGGTCAGCTAACACAGCCTGCTGACCACCCAATTAACATCTATCATCCTGAGGGCGAGTATCTCAAGGGCTTAGTGGTATATGTCGAGTAAAGGACAAAAGAAAAGTGATAATATTATGAAGAGAGGTTTAATGTTTTTTGCTTTGGCCGTTGCGTGTGTCGGTTGTTCGGATCGTGGCCCAGGCATTGAGATTAAAGAGGAGGAGGCTATCGACGTAGCTATGTATAAGAGCGCTGAGCTTGCTCAGGCTGTTGTCGAGGCTGAGAACATTGAGGAGTTTAGGGCTGCACGTGCTGAGCTCGAGGCGTATGAGGCGGCTATGCGCAAGCAGATTGGTGGCGAGGAGTACGAGCTGTTCATGGAGACTGCTAACCAGGTTCTTGCAAACATCTAAATTTGAGAGACTATGAAGAGAAAGATACTTACAGTTTTGGCGTATACGCTACTTGTTGTTGTTGTGTTGCTACTCTCGCAGTGCGAGTCTCGTGTGACGCTGACAACACCTAAGAAGGATGCTAAGCATATTATTGCCATGGCCGAGGCTATCGAGAGCGAGGACGAGTTGAAAAATGTGGAGAAGCTTGCACGTAAGTACGAGATCACCTATCGCCAGATGATGGGTGGTGCCGCTGCTCGCGAGTTTAAGCGTCTTACTGAGGATGCCTTGCGTGAGGCAAGTGCTGTGTGCGATGATATTCATGCGCATGAGGCACACATTGCTCAGATTCAGGGTGATTTTACTGGTAAACTTAATGAGTTAGATGAGGCATGGTTGCGCGACACCACCAATATTGAGCAGGACAAGGAGTATATCAGCAAGAATGAACAGCGTATTAAGAAGGCGCAGCTTAAGATTGCTCAGCTCCAGAAGGAGATAATGGCCTATACAGATAAGCTTATCGAGGCTGGATATCCTGCTGATATGTTGGAGAAGATGAGCGAGATGGAGGCAGATGTTAAGAAGTATGAGGATATCATCAAGCATATTGAGAAGGATAACTATACAATAGCACTTGCCTACAAGGTTCGTGGCCAGGCAATAGTCGAGGAGAAGATACCCGAGGTGGAGCCAGTAGCCGAGGAGGAACCAACCGAAGAGCCTGCGGAGCAGACAGCTGAGTAGGGTAATCCCATAACAAGACAAAATACAAAAAATCACCTCAACTTGAGGTGATTTTTGTATTATGAAGTAATATCTTGATGGAGTATTATTCTTTTAGAAAATATTTTGTAGTTTTGTAATGCTATTCGTCGCTAATGAGATATATTCGAGTAACATGGCTTAATCAATTTTAAACTAACGATAGATTATCATGACATACGATATGTTTATAACATATATTGCACCACAGATAGAGGTGTTGGAGATTGACGTGGAGCATGGCTTTGCACTCTCTAATTTAGAGGACCCCGTTGAGGCTCCTGAGCAAAGTTGGTAATAAATAAACTTAGGCTCTATGAGAAGACTTTTACTATTTGTATTCGTTATATTTTTATTTGTAGCATGTACCGACGTGACTATTGAGTGGCAGCCATGTGTTGATTGTGATGTGCCCGAGGTGATTACCGTGGGTTTTGAGGATGATGGCCAAACACGTGTCCAACTTAACGAGGCACAGAAGACTGTTTGGAACAAGGACGACTTGGTGTCGGTATTCTATCGTTCAGATGCTAATCAGAAGTGGCAGTATCAGGGCAAGACGGGCGAGCGTGCGGGTAGCCTAAAGCGTGTGGAGAACGCTACTGGCTCAATATCTACTACCAAGACCGTTGTGGTATATCCTTATAGCGTAGAAAATTGGCTCAATACTAACAACTATACTGTTGATGCGACACTCCCAGCTATACAATATTATACCAAGGGTAGTTACGGCGTTGGTGGTAATCTTATGGTGTCGCAGAGCGAGTCGTCGCAGTTCTTTTTGAAGAGCGTTTGTGGTTGGCTTAAGCTACAACTAACGGGTAAAGGCGAAGTTGTTAAGGCCATCAAGTTCCGTGGTAATAACGATGAGCAGGTTGCAGGTCATATCTATGTAGACACAGCCACTGCCAAGGCAACCCTAGTTTCAGAAAGTATTGGAGATGGTGGCGGCCTTATCTTCGACGATATGGTTCTTACTGAGCTTACCCTCGACTGCGGCGATGGCGTTACCCTTGGCAAGGACGTTACAATATTCTACCTCTCGCTCCCTCCTCAGACATTTGTTGATGGCTTTACTGTTACAGTTGAGTGTGAGGATTGTAAGCCACTGACTCTATCAACATCGAAAAAGCTTGTTATCGAGCGAAATACAATTCAGCCTATGGCTGTCGTTAATCTTTGTGGTGAGCTCGAGGATTTTAAACCCGCAAATAATGAGATTTGGTATACCAATGGCAGTACAACCCAAGCAACAACTCCATATAGAACAAATGTTTTTGGTGCAAGTATTGTGTCGAATACATATGATGCTGAAAAAGAGTGCTGGGTTATTACCTTCTCGGGAGATGTGACGCAAATAGGTGCTAATGCTTTTTACAATCGTAGTAACATCACAAATATACGTCTTCCCGAGAGTGTTACAATGATTGGAAACTATGCGTTCATTAGATGTAGAGGTCTAAAAAGTGTCGTTATTCCTGACAATGTAACATCTATTGAGTGGCAAGCATTCTGTGAATGTAGCGGCCTTACGAGCGTCAAGCTCGGCGCTGGTGTAACAAAGTTGGGATTTGAGGCATTTAGAGGTTGTAGTGGTTTGACTGAAATAACTATTCCTGAAAGTGTAACAACAATCGAAGGTTCTGCATTCTATGAGTGTACGGGTATAAAGAGTGTTAATATCCCTTATAATGTGACTAGTGTCGGTGATTTTGCTTTTTATGGTTGTAGTAGCTTAGCTAGCATCTATTGTAAAGCTATAATTCCGCCATCTGGAGGAACAGGGATGTTTAATGGTAATGCTGCCGGACGTATGATATATGTGCCATCTAATTCAATAAGTAGATATAAGTCAGTTGTGTATTGGAGTAGTTATGCGGATGATATGGTGGCTTATGTATATGAAGAAGAGGATATTATAGGTGGTTATACTAAGCCTGATAATAATCAGATTTGGTACACGAATGGCAGTACAACTACCCCAACCCAGCCTTATACCAGCACAGCCTTTGATAATAACATATTTTACAATTGCGAAGTAGTGTCTAATGCTTACTATAAGTCAAAGGGGTGTTGGATAATTACTTTTACAAATAAAGTGACTAATGTCGGGTATAGGGCATTCTATAATTGTACGAACCTAACAAGTGTTACTCTTCCTGACAGTGTGACGAATATTGGCAGTTCCGCATTTTATAATTGTAGGAACCTAACAAGTGTGACTATCCCTAAAGGTGTGACTAAAATTGGAAATTCAGCATTTTATAATTGTAGTAATTTGACAGATATCACTATTCCTGAGAGTGTTACCGAATTTGCAGATTATGCTTTTAGCAATTGTACAAGCCTAACAAGTTTTGTTATTCCCAATAGTGTAACACGACTTTGTAATTATGCTTTCGAAGATTGTAGTGGCCTGACAAGTATCACTATCCCCGAAAGTGTTATCTCTGCTGGTGAGGGTGTGTTTAGTGGTTGTTGTGGCGAATTAGTCATAAATAGTAGGTCGTTGATCGAAAATGATTCCTATGGCGATACTAATATATACTATAATGGTTGGTTGTACGGATCTCAGTTTTCAAAGATTGTTTTGTGCGATAATATAACTAAAATTGGAATGTATGCGTTCTATGATTGCACCTGTTTGGAAGAACTTTATTGCATGAGTACTACGCCTCCAGAAGGTAATAATCTGATGTTTCCCGCCACTAATTATCCCATTCTAATCTATGTGCCGGCAGAATCAGTTGATGAATATAAGAGTGCAAATGTGTGGAAAAATTATAAAAATTATATCAAGCCTTATGTCTTCTAAGACTTGATTGCTAAATAAAATAGCCTGCCTAAAGAGTATTAGGTAGGCTATTTTATATTCTGTTTTTCTGTTACTTATGCTCCTCGACCCACTGTGTGAGTTCCACAAAGTCGGCGACAGATAGCTGCTCGGCACGCATAGTAAAGAAGCGGTGCTCCTCGCCGCCGAAGTTGCCGAAGGCGGCCTTTAGTGAGTTGCGCAACATCTTGCGACGTTGACCGAATGACGCCTTGACAACCTTGATAAATAGCTGCTCGTCGCAGTCGAGGCTTGTGACGTTGTTGCGCACCAAGCGTATCACGGCACTCTTAACCTTGGGGGGTGGGTTAAATACCTTTTCGCCAACGGTAAACAAGTACTCGATGTCGTACCATGCCTGGAGCAACACACTGAGGATGCCATACTCCTTTGAGCCTGGAGGCTCGGCCAAACGCACTGCCACCTCCTTCTGTATCATGCCCACACACTCAGGAACTATATCTCTACACTCGAGGACCT
>JAFODV010000008.1 GCA_017380515.1 Alistipes sp. | reverse complement strand
GTTAGGGAAGTTAACAAAGTTAAAGGGGAAAAGTGAAAAGTAAGGTGTCTGCGACGCTTTGTTTATAGGGAATTTAGTGAGATTAGGGAATTTAGTGAATTTAGGGAGAAGGTTAGCGGTTATACTTTGAGGTTAAATGTCGATAACGCCCTCCCTAAACTCCTTAAACTCCTTAATTTCCTTAAACTCTCTATCTCTGCGCCCTTCCCCTCTCCCCTCTCCCCTCTTATGTTTGCTCTAGTACAATTATTATAGAAAAATTGCGTTATAAATTTGGTTGCTAAGTATCAACTGCTTATCTTTGCACTGCTTTTGTGAAAAGTGCACAATAAGAGAGTATTAACTAATAAAACAATAAGACAATGAAAGTAGAGAAGAATAAGATGGTGAGCGTTGACTACACCCTCACCGTAGATGGCGCTGTTGCTGATAAGTCACAGCCAGGTCAGCCTTTGCAGTTTATCTGTGGCATGGGCATGCTTTTGCCTAAGTTTGAGGAGGCTATCATGGGCCTTGGCGCTGGCGAGAAGGTGAGCTTCACTCTCGAGCCTAAGGATGGCTATGGCGAGATCATCGCTGAGGCTATCGTTGAGCTTCCAAAGACTGTATTCATGATGGACGGCAAGGTTGCTGAGGATATCCTCTTCGTAGGTAGCCAGATTCCTATGGCAACAGCTGATGGCCAGCGCATGATGGGCCTTGTTAAGGAGGTTAAGGAGGAGACCGTGATGATGGACTTCAACCACCCAATGGCTGGTAAGACCCTTAACTTCGAGGTAGAGGTTGTTGAGGTACGCGACGTAACTCCTGAGGACCTTGCATCACAGGGCGGCTGCGGCTGCGGCGACTGTGGCGGTAGCTGCGGTGAGCATGAGTGTGGTGATGGTTGCGATTGCGGCGGCTGCCACTAAAATTTATTGTGATAAGGGGCCATTCTCGGCCCATCGCTAAAAGTAAGACCCCTCGGGCTGTACGTTTGAGTACTATCCCGAGGGGTCTTCTTTTGCGATAGACCAAGCCTAACCCCTTCTAACAAGAAATTTCTCGTGATAAGCCGTAATCTGCGGCACATACTTAAAAAGCTGACTACCTGAGGCTGTACTAATTGTACTATCCTCGGGTAGTCCCTTTTTAGATGCGCCACATCTCACGGCTTCTGACAAGAAATTTGTGCGCTGATTGAGCAGTGAGCAGTTGGCAGTAGCCACGAAAAAAAATTACTCATTACTATTTACTCACTGCTCATTACTTCTCACCTCTCACTTTAGCAATAAAGGCTACCCATTGGGTAGCCTTTATTGCTATTTACGCCTCAGCGGGGGTGCTAAACTCCTTGAGTGCCTCGCGTAAGTGCGATGGGAAGTCGCTCTTGATGTCGCGCTCCATAGCCTTGATCATGCTACAGATAGCACGTGCCGACGAGCTGCCGTGGCCAATCATAACAGGGGCATTGATACCCATAACCTGCAAGCCTCCAACGCTCTCGCCATTCATAGCATCCCAGAAGTCATGCTGGAAGTAGAGCTTAGGAATGATTCTGCCAAGCAGTGGGCGCAAGAAGCTCTTAACACGTGGCTTGCCACCACCGAGCTTGAAGTTGATGCGATAGAGAGCCTCGGCCATCTTCAAGATGCTATTGCCAACAAATGCATCGGCAACTACTACATCGGCAATCTTGCCGGTGAAGATATACGACGACTCGACATTTCCCACAAAGTTATAGTGGCCATACTCCTTCATAAGGTCATATGTGGCCTTAGCCTGAGCATTACCCTTGCCCTCCTCCTCGCCAATGTTGAGGAGGGCCACGCGTGGGTTATCAATGTTAAGTGCCGACTTAGCATAGATCGAGCCGAGCAAGCCATACTGCGCCAACACATCGGGCTTAGCATCTACGTTAAGGCCCACATCCATGAGCACACCACGCTGAATGCCCTTCTCTGCCGATACCGTAGGAATGAGTGTGGCGAGCACAGGGCGGATAACACCCTCTACAGGCTTGATAACCTGCATAGAGCCTACCATCATAGCGCCTGTTGAGCCAGCACTTGCAAAGCCGTCGATTTTGCCCTCAGCCAAATGGCGGAAGCCCACGGTGATGCTTGAATCCTTCTTTGCTACAAAGGCCTTGGCAGGGTGATCGCCCATCTCGATAACCTGGCTGGTAGCAACGATATCGAAATTATCGGCCGAGCAGCCATGCTTAGTGAGCAACTCTGTGATACGCTTCTCATCGCCAAAGAGCACAATGCGGCTATCTTTGTCGATGAGCTTGAGAGCCATGATAGCACCCTCAATAGCAACTTCAGGAGCGAAATCGCCACCCATGGCGTCAATACCGATTCTAGTCATAGGAAGAAAGTTTTGGATTTGTTGAAAACAAAAAGAGCACAACCGCATGCGCGGTGTGCTCTCTCTTTTACTCTAAAGACTACTCAGCAGCCTTCTTCTCAATTGCGAGCTTACCGCGATAGAAGCCGCACTCAGGGCATACGCGGTGGTAGAGTACTGCAGAGCCGCAGTTTGAGCAAGTTACTACAGTAGGAACAACTGCCTTGTAGTGAGTTCTTCTCTTGTCACGTCGTGTAGACGAAACTTTGTGTTTTGGATGTGCCATCTTACAATATAATTTTTAAGTTTTATGTTTCTTCTTGCCTGCACCTCGATGCCTGACGGATAGACATCTTAGCACAAACCTCAATTTTCTAACTATTGCTTCTCAGTCATCTGGCGCTTAAGCGCTTCGAGTAGCTCTTTGTTGTGGTCATCGAGACCAACAACATCTGCCTCCTCCATGTCTGCCTCCATCTGCTCGAGCTCCTCCTCCGAGATCTCGGTAAATGCTGCCAACATCTCTGGGTTACAGCCACCCTCCTCGTGTACTCGGCGGTAGGGGAGTGAGAGAACGATGCTCTCGTAGATGTACTGCGTAAGGTCGAGCTTATCCTCTGATGGTGAGATCCACATAACGTCGCCATCATACTCGTCAATCTCGTCAGAGAACTTAACAACGAGGTTGCCTTCGTAGTCTACCTCTATTGGGCAGTCCTCCAAACAGCGGTCGCACTCGCAAATTACCTCACCCGAAATCGAAACATTTAGCTCAAGCATTGTCTCGCTTCGCTTAAGCTCAACATGGGCCTTACAGTCGCCCGACTTGATTTCTACACGCTCATAGGCTTCAAATAGCTTGTCATCTACTTGAAAATCAAAGTCATAGCTTCCGTTCTTTAGTCCTTTATAGGCTATCGAATATAGTGTAATCTGCTCCATTTCAGCACAATTAGTCTGCAAATTTACGATAAAAAACTAAAATCTGCAAATTATTACTATTTTTGTGACAAAGTTTTATGCAAAAACATAATATTTACATCGAGCACATGGCAACTTTTTCACTTACCATCGAATGCAATTTTGCCGAGTTTTGGCGTTATAACCTCATTGTTACTGGTGCAAAATTCTTGAATCACGAGCGTGTTGATATGATCAAACATATCGACAATGTTGCGCCTGTGGGAAGCAATCTTGCGGAGATTCCAGCGGGTTATGCTCGTGCGCCCAAAACCGAGCTCACATTAGATGGTTGTGATGCGCTTACATTATATATATATGTGCTGCCTCACACCATGCCGCGTACCCGCCTAACAGATGAGGCCCGACCCTTTGAGTTGCACATCACGATTAGGCGTGATGGCGAGACTCTCTATAATCATCGTCATAGCATTGCTCAGTGGGTAGGTGACAATATTGAGATTAAGTGTCCCGCAGAGAGCATGTAGTGGGTCTGCTGGTAGTAAATCTCCTGCACTCGTCACATTAAATGCTAATGGCGTAAATGGATATCCATCTACGCCATATCTTTTTACTGCTTTTACTTAGATCGAGATGTTCAAAATCTCAAGTTTAAGCATGCCTGCAGGTACCTGAACCTCGACAATCTCGCCCACCTTCTTACCAAGGAGCGCCTTAGCGATAGGTGTGCCGATAGCGAGCTTACCCTCACGCAAGTTTGCCTCGTTCTCCGATACGATAGTATACTCAACCTCGCGCTTCACGTTGTGGTTGAGAAGCTTCACGCGGCTGAGGATCTGCACTTTCGATGTGTCGATCTTTGTCTCGTCGATGATGCGAGCCTTAGACAAGGTGTGCTCGAGTTGAGCGATGCGCATCTCCAACAAGCCCTGTGCCTCGCGTGCTGCGTCGTACTCGGCATTCTCCGAGAGATCGCCCTTGTCACGTGCCTCAGCAATAGCCTGAGCTGCTGCTGGGCGATCGTGTGAGATCATGTGGTTGAGCTCCTCCTTGAGTTTGTTCATGCCCTCAGCAGTAAGATAGATAATTTCGTTACTCATAGTTATATATTTTTATATTTATTTTCTCGCAAACATAAAAAAATAATGAATCCTGGTCGGTTATGACCAGAACCCTTTCCAATTACACTACAAAGGTAGTGCAATTTTTTGAATCGGCAAAAAATATATCTATAATCTTGCTATCAAATAGCTAAAATAGCTCTAATTGCTCGGGTGACGAGTTGAACGATAGGCGATGATAGGGTGAGAGTCCATGCTCGCGTATTGCCAGGCGGTGCTCACGTGTGGGATATCCCTTATTTTTTGCCCAGCCATACATCGGATACTCCTCATTAAGACGCATCATATACTCGTCACGATGGGTCTTGGCAAGAACCGATGCCGCAGCGATATTGGCATACTTGCCATCACCCTTAACAATGGTGCGATAGGGTGTGTCAAGGTCGGTTTTAAATCTGTTGCCGTCGATAACGATGAACTCAGGTTTGATGCTTAATGCCTTGAGTGCTAGGTTCATGCCCTCGATTGATGCATTGAGGATGTTTATCTGGTCGATGCGCTCTGCTGTAACCTCCTGAACTGACCAAGCCAGCGCCTCGCGCTCAATGATTGCACGTAACTCGTTGCGTCGACGCTCGGTCATCTGCTTCGAGTCGTTGAGCAATGGGTGGTGAAAGTCGGGTGGAAGGATGACGGCAGCAGCAAACACCGAGCCGGCAAGACATCCACGTCCTGCTTCGTCGCATCCCGCCTCAATGAACTCTGTTTGGAATGTTGTCTCGAGCATGGTTGTTAGTTGAGTTTATAACGGTCTGTAGAATCTCTCCTTCTCGGTTTGATGTAGTGTGTTGTCTGGTGTGTAGCCATCGGTTAGACCCTTCATATAGCTGAGCATGGCCTCGCGTACACTTATGTTGCTATCGTGTAACTGGCTCTCTACTATCTCTTTGCTAATGTAGCTTTCGGCAATATAGCTGCACATTGCTACTCGATATTTGCGTTGTGGCTCCAAATCCCACTCGATAGTCATAGCACTATCTGTACCTTCGCGTGTTTTACGTGTTATAATTGTGTAGGGTATGTCGCTACGGAAGTATGGGTAGTGCGACTCTTTGTCTGGTCGCTCGGGTGTGCCGCTATTGTACTTGTTGATGATAAACATACACATCTGCGCAGGCGTCATCTCGCCAAGATATATGGTTGATAGGAAAGGGTCGTTGTTGAGAATATCGACACGACGAATATCACCCTTTTTTATCTCGCTTGTACGCACGCCACCAAAGTGGTAGAATGTGACTTCGGGAACAAAGCCATTGGGGTATTTATAGTTTGCCAAAGCCTCAACCGTGAGGTTTGCTACGCCGTCGTGGGTGGCATCGTCATTGGCTACGGCTATCACCTCGTTAAGCGTTGGGTCTGAGAGTTTTATCTGCTCAACGAGTTCACGCACTGTGCTATCCTCGTCGATTGTGGACATATCTACACGCTCATACTCTACCGATGCAATCTTGCTCTTCTCGATGTTGAGCTTTGCGATGGTTACGTATCGAAGGTTTTTGTTGTTTTGCGTAATCTGCGTAGCCCCGATAGTCTCATTTTTTAGGTCGTGGCTATGCCCTCCAGCTATCCAGTTGCAGCCATTATCGCAACTCTCTGCGAGTTTGCGGTCCATATCGTAGCCCATGTGCGAAAGCAAGACTACAAAGTCGTGAGTTGGTGCAATCTCTTGGCATGTGCTTAGGGCAGTGTCGTAGTCATTTTTGAATGTAAACTCCTCGTACACAGCACGTCTGCCGAGAGGAAACCCCTCGCTCTCGGTGGTTACTACACCCACAAAGCCAATCTTGATGCCGTTGATGTCGAACGTGGTGTAAGGTTTAAACAGTGGTGATGGCTGTTTGCACCCCACGTTTGCTGCCACCCACTCAAACTCTGAGCGCTCGACCATGGTGTTGAGTGTCTCATGACCCTTATCAAACTCATGGTTGCCGAGTGTCGCTACGTCGTAGCCTACGGCATTCATGAGCTTGATAATTGGTACTCCAGCCTCCTCTGCATCGTCGACATAGGCGTTGCCCGAAACTCTATCGCCAGAGTCGGCAACGAGCACAGTGCCCTGCTTCTCATATTGCTTCACCAGGGTTGCTAACTCGGGAAATGCCTCTATCGAAGAGTGCATATCGTTGGTCGTGATGATGTATATTGTATCCTGCTTCGAATTGCAGGCAACAAGCATAAGAGAGAGTAAAATGCCAAATAATTGAAATTTTCGCATAACTAATTATATTTTGTTGCTACAAAATTACAAAAAAATTACTATCTTTACACGTCAATAACTTAAAATATTGAGTATGAAGGATAGGTTTGTTAATTTACACTGTGTGAATACCGCAACAGATCTCAGTGTTGAGTTTGGTACAACTCTTAGCGATGTGCTCGCTAAACTTAGTTTTGATAGGCCATATCCTATCTTGGCTGCCCGTGTTAATAATGCATACAAGGATCTCAATTATAATGTCTATAAGCCTGTCACAGTAGAGTTTTTCGATGTCCGTCACTTCGAGGGCTATCGTGTATATCAGCGCACGTTGTCGTTTGTTATGCAGATGGCCTCGCTCGAACTCTTTCCCGATGATAAACTGCGCTTGCGCCACTCGTTGGGTAATGGCTTCTATGCAGAGTTCGACTCGTTGCGTCAGCTCAGCGACGAGCAGGTTGAGGCTCTTGAGAGACATATGCATGAGATCGCTGCCCGTTGCTTGCCTATTACTCGTCAGAAGCGCCTTACCGAAGAGGTTATAGCCGAGTATGAGAAGTATGGCTTTGATGACCGTGTGGAGCTGCTCAAGACCCGTCCACATCTTTATAGCACCGTGAACTATCTGGGTACAATGCCAGGATTCTTCTATGGACCTCTCGCTCCTGACTCGTCGTATGTCGACCGCTTTGATATCGTGCGCTACTACAATGGCCTCTATGTAGCACTTCCTGAGCGTGCTAACCCCGAAAATGTTAATGCTGACATTCGCCTTGATAAGATGTTTGACATCTTCCATGAGTATCAGCAGTGGATAGATATCATGGGGGTTCCTACTGTTGGCGACCTGAATCGTCGTATCCTTGATGGCGATGCTTCGGAGCTTATCAAGATTGCGGAGGCCTTCCACGATCTTAAAATCTCTAACATTGCTCGCTCGATTGCTGAGGCTAACGAGCAACGAGGTGTGCGCATGGCACTTATCTCTGGCCCTTCGTCAAGTGGTAAGACCACATTCTCTAAGCGCCTCGGCGTTCAGCTGCGTGTGCGAGGCTACGACCCTGTACTCATTGCCCTCGACGACTACTTCGTCGATCGTGATAAGACACCTATTGGCGAAGATGGTAAGCCCGATTTCGAGGCTTTGGAGGCTATCGACCTCACTACGCTCAACGACCACCTTCGACGCCTATCTGCGGGCGAGAGCGTTGAGATTCCTCGCTACGACTTTATCTCGGGCAAGCGCCAGTGGCACGAGAAGCCGCTGAAGCTCACCGACCGTTCGATACTCATTATGGAGGGTATTCACGCCCTTAACCCTAAGCTCACGCCAAGCATTGCTGATGATCAGAAGTTTAAGATATATATATCATGCTTCACGTCGGTGGCTATGGATAACTTCTCACGTATTCCTACGTCGGATAATCGCATGTTGCGTCGCACCATTCGTGACAATGCCACACGTGGCAACAACGCCCTACGCACACTCTCAATGTGGCCATCGGTGCGTCATGGCGAGGAGAAGCATATTTTCCCATATCAGGAGAATGCCGATGTGATGTTTAATTCGTCGCTCTTCTACGAGATTTCGGTGCTCAGAGCCTTAGCCGAGCCTGTGTTGCGTGAGGTGCCTGATACTATGCCTGAGTATGCTGAGGCTAAGCGCATGCTTAAGTTCTTGGACAACTTTGTGCCTATCGCTCCCGATGAGATACCTCCAACGTCGCTACTAAGAGAGTTTATCGGTGGTAGCTCGTTTAAATACTAAAACTCTGTTTTAGGAGTTATAATCTATGACGAACCAATAAAGAGATATAAAACCAAAAACAACTAATAACTAATTAACACAATGAAAACTTTTGATAGTTTCGTAGACCGTCACACCGGTCTAAACTCTAAGGAGGATCTTCAGCAGATGCTCGCAACCATTGGCCCCCTTGGTGCCATCCCCATGATCCCCAGAGCGGAAATCTGCCAGAACTGCGGCAAATGTGTGAGCCGCTGTCCCGTTGGTGCCATCTCTATGGCTGACCCCAGAGAAACAGATGCAGAAAAATGTATCGTCTGCATGGCCTGTGTGGCAGAATGCCCCATTCAGGCAAGAAAAGTTGACCCTGCCATCCTTGCAGGTGCAAAGGGAAAACTGAAATCTGCGCTGGAAGGCAGAAAAGAAAACGAATTGTTCCTGTGATTTACAGACCTCTCTCTGAGAGGTCTATTTTTATGCCCTTTTTCATATGCTGAAAGGAGGAAGGGGGCGGCATCGGTGCAAAAGAGGAAAGCATGGCTGAATATCATCGGGCTGGTGTTGTTTGTGCTTTTTCTGCCGCTGTTTTTTCGGATGGGCGGCGGCAGGTTTGCCATGGCGGAAGTGTTACCGGGACAAGCAGAAGGCCTCCGTCTGTCTTTTGATTTCAAGCCGCAGGAGGAGAAGGTGGTTTCTGCAGGAATCATCGGTGCTGATGAAGTGGAGTTTTCCAGGACTTTTGCCGTATCCAAAGGAGGCAGAGCCCTTTCAGTAACGGGAGAGGAACTGGAGAAAATGAAGAACCCTGCTTATCTGAAAAGTAAGTATTATATCGTGGACAGCCGCACAGCCCTTCTGGAAAAAGATGTGCAGGCGGAACAGGCTCTGAGCCTCGACCTGACCATTGGGGAGTCGAAAAAAGAGCCGAAAATCCTGATTTTTCATACCCATATCCACGAGGGTTTTGCCGACAGTGATATGTCCAAAGGTCTTTCCGAGGGCATCTGGGGTGTGGGGGAGGAACTGAAACGGATTCTGGAAGAAGAATACGGCATTGCTGTCCTTCACGATGCAGGACAATACGATATGGTGAACGGCAAAGGGCAGACAACGGGGGCATACGAACGGATGGAACCGCCCATTCGGGAAATCCTGAAAAAATATCCTTCCATTGAAGTCTGTATCGACCTCCATCGGGATGGTGTACCCGAAGGAACGAGGCTGGTGACGGAAATCGACGGAAAGCAGACGGCACAGGTCATGTTTTTCAATGGCCTTTGCCGACTGAATAAAAATGGTACACTGCAGGCGATTTCAGGTCTGGAAAATCCCTATATACGGGAGAATCTGGCCTTTAGTCTGCGGATGAAAACGGCGGCAGACAGCCTGTTCCCTGATTTTGCGCGAAAAATTTATCTGAACGCCTATCGCTTCAGTCTGCATTTCATGCCCCGTTCCACCCTCATCGAAGTGGGTGCCCAGACCAACACAAAGGCGGAGGCGAAAAATGCCATGAAACCCTTGGCGGAAGTACTTGCC
>JAFODV010000049.1 GCA_017380515.1 Alistipes sp. | reverse complement strand
TAAGGAAGTTAAGGAATTTAGGGAGAGAAGCGTATATAACGCAAGGCCTAATCCCTAACCTCTCTAAACTCCCTAACCTCCCTAAAAAGATAGATTGCCACGGCTTGACAGCCTCGCAATGACGCGATAAGCAACGTCATCCCGAGGAACGGAGTGACGTGGAGATCTGTCATGCAGGGGAGAGGAAAATGCAAAGAGGTGAATGGTGTTGCGGGTTGTGCGTTGTATGCTGACTAGGGAATTTAGGGAGAGGAGCGTGCATAACGCAAGGCCTAATCCCTAAACTCCTTAAACTCCCTAAAAAAGAGAGATTGCCACGGCTTGACAGCCTCGCAATGACGACAGATTGTCACGGCTTAACAGCCTCGCAATAACGAGGGTGTCAATCAAACTATAAAAAGGATATTTAAGGAATTTAGGGGAAGGAGCATCAAAGGGTGTGCTGAAAGTCAAACAACACTACCCTATCTTAATCAGTTCTTGAACTTATCAAGGAAGACGATGAGTGATATATCGCTGTCAGTGAGTCCAAACTTCTGGCGGAGGCGCGAGCGAGCAACATTGATACTGCCAATGCTCTGGTGCGTGATGTTGGCAATCTCCTTAGTCGAGAGGTTCATATGTATAAGCGTGCACAGTTTACGTTCATTCTTGGTGAGGTTGGGGTACTCCTTTAGCAGGTTCTCAAAGAATACATCGTTGTTATTCGCTAATGTCTTCTCCACCTCAGCCCAGTGATTGTTCGAGCCATGCTTCTTATTCAAGCGATGAATAATATGTCGCAGAGCGTTGCGCATCTCACGGTTATCGGATATATTAACTGTCTCGATAAGCTCCTCGGATAGCTTAGTCATATTATTCTGCTCTTCGTATTGTTGCAGCTGCTGAACCTTAATTATCTCGTTCTTATGGCGCAGCTCCTGCTCTGCCTTGATGCTAATGAGGCGGCTATTCTTACGCTGCATACGCCAAAGTAGCAACGCAAGGATAGCAATGGCTGCGACAAAACAGATAACACCGACATGTATATGCCTCAACAAGTCATTATACTCCTGATTTTGCTGCATCTCTCGTTGGTGTTGCTTCAGGCGCTCATCGGCCTGAGCAAGTTCCATATCGTTGATAAGCTTTGAGAGGTTAACTACATTCGAGGTATTGTGCTGACGCGTGTATGTCTCAGCAAAAGCCATAAGTGCCTCGTAAGCCTCCTTATATCGCTCCTCGTTAAAGTATATGTCCTGAAGCAGAAAATAGGAGTGCACGTTTTTAGCATCGAAATCATCTTGACCAAGCAACTCTATCGAGTGTTTTAAATTGACAATCGCCTCACTCGAGTCACCAACCATAAGGTTGTAGAAACCCAATGCCGAGTAGTAGTATCCCTCCTCCTTGAAGTTTGATAGCAGGGGCTTTGCACGCTCGAGGTATTCCAGTGACATCTCAAACTCTTCGTACGCCAACGACTGCATCGAAGCGTTGAGATATACGTTTATTAACAGGTCGCTAAAACCATACTCCTGGCACAATGTCTCAGCCAATAGTGTAAGGTCGAGTGTCTCATCGTAGGACATCGAGTAGTTAAACCTATTGTTGAGGGCTCGCACCGTCTGATGCGCTTGCTCCTTACTCTCATAACTATCTGCTACGAGGTGATTGTACTCCATGGCATGGTCTATGTCGTTATTATAGAAATACGTAACCTGTTCCAAAACAAGGTATGCCTCGCGCTCGGAAGTGACATCACTCAAACTTTTTGCTGACTTTAGGGCGCTGGTGCTATAGCTGAAGGCGTTATGGTAGTCGCCATTGCGCAGGTAAATGCGAGCGAGAAGGGCATTAGTGCGTGTTATGCAGGGCTTATTGTCAAGTGCCTCATATATGCGAGCAGACTGCAGACGATACTCTAACGACTTGCTGTAGCTGTGGAGTGTAGCCTCGGTATATTCTGCCATAAAGTCGTAGAGCATAGCCACTTCCATGCTTGTAGCAAGGGTATCGATGTCATTAACCAATCGCTTGGCATAGTAGTATGCTGAGTCGCGGTTGAGTTTGTGGAATTGCTCGAAACGCTCATAGTCCTCAAGCTGCTGGCGTGAACTAAAATGCTGTGCCTGGCAGGGCTGTGCAATGGCCGTCGTAAGAGCAAAAAATAGTGCAATAACAACTCTATAATATGTCGATTTATTGTAATATTCTCTAAATATCATATAATTAACACTTTAACTATTTTTGTAATACAAATGTAATATATTTTTTTTAAAATGTTATATTAAAATAACAGATATTTTTACATGTTTTTCATTGATATTAGATAATTTTGTGTAAAGAAAAACCGAAAACGATAATTAACACCTAAAACTTCTATGAAAAAAGCTTTCATCTATCTAATGGCACTTGTGACATTCGCGGCATGTGATAACACAGAGACTCCCAATGAGCCTCAGCCTACACCTCCAACTCCTACCGAGAACATAATCCAAATTGTGGTAGACGAGTCACGACTCACTGCATACCAAGTTATATATAGCATATACCCAGAGGATAAGGATACATACTTCTATTGCGATGTAATGTCTAAGGCTCGTTTCGAGAGTGCCGACATCAACGAGATAAGAACGGAGTTCGACACGGCTTTGCGCAACTACGCACAGATGACCGAAGCTACATACGAAGAGGTATGCGAGCAGATGCTATTCAAGGGCGATCAGGAAGACTTCCTCAGCAACGCTGGCTACCGCGAGAATACCGACTTCGTAATCTACGCATTCTATTGGAAGGAGGGCGAACTCCAGGCAGAGGATGTATCAGTTACAGAGTTTCGCACCCCCGCGCACGTAGATTCTACAGAGAGTGTAGCAATCGAGTTCTCGGGTGTTGATCCATACGAGATGACTGTTAAGTGTACTCCTTCAGCCGATGTAGATTGTTACTACTACTATTTTGCAGAGACTACAAAGGTCGAAAAGATGCTCTCTGACCTCGAAGATAATAATGCCTATATCTCATACCACGCCATGAACGTAGGCATCAAGCACACCGGCGAGCAGACATTGACACAAAAGGGTCTTCAGCCCGAGACCTCATACACGGCCCTTGTAATGCTTATTGACAAGAGTGGTAACCGAGCACAGATTTCAGCCGTTGAGGCAACCGAGGCCGTTGTGCAGAATGCGCGCGTAGAGTCTGAGTTGTTCGAGAGCTTACTCGGTGAGTGGACAGGTGTTCAGACCATCAGTGATGGTTATGCTGAGCCCGCAGTATCGGAGTTCACAGTAAACATCGTAGCTGAGGTTGAGGATTACGACTACAATTATCGCGACAACAACCAGCTTGTAGCATTGGTTGATGGTTGGTGCGGCATCGACTACTATAGCGTTACCGACCTTGTGGAGTATGAGATTGAGGATCCTGAGTTGAAGTGGGGCCCCAAGTGGGTGTTCGATATCGCTGAGGGTGATGTCATCACGATGGATGGTCATGCGCGCCACTCGGTAGTTGGTTGGTTGTTCTTTGGCGACTGCTTTATGCTCACGGCAGACCCAGCAAACCTTGGTATAGAGGTTGACAACGACTTCAACGTAACAGTGTCTGAGGATGGCAACACGTTGACTATCTCTTCACCCATTGCCAACTACTACCCATCGTTGGTATACAACTTCGATGGATTTGGCTGGATGGCATACTACTATGGTGCATCGGACATCGTCCTTACACGCAAGTAATAACACTACACTATAACGGAAACATAAAATGAACTAAAATACCATAGAACTATGAAAAAGCTTGCTTTACTTTGCTTGGCAGCCCTTGGCTTTAGCCTTATGGGTTGTAACCCAGAACCTACACCTACTCCATCAGATGAGGCACAGCCCTCCATTACTTTGGAGAAGGGTTCGGAGAATGTTAACTATGTGACATTCACACTTACTACGACCAACGCCACCGAGGCACGCTACATGGTGCTTGAGGATGGTGCAGAGGCGCCCACGTTGGATGCTATCATGACTGAGGGTGTTGCTGTCGAGCTTGCAGAGGGCAAGGCAGAGGTTAAGGCCGACGGTCTCGAGGCTGATACCGAGTATATGGTTGTTGCAGCGGCTAAGAACGTAACAAAGGTTGCTGGTTCTAACACGCTATATGTTAAGACCACAGCACAGGCTGAGGTGACACTCGATGTTGAGCTTGTACAGGTGGCTCACACCTCTATCAACTTCCGTTACACAGCCGAGAATGCTGAGCGTGTAGCTTACCTCGTGCAGAATGCCACTAAGGAGGTTCCCGAGGCTTCGGAGGTGCTTCGCAAGGGTGATGAGGTAGATCCTGCATCTAAGGAGGCTGTCGAGGTTACCGACCTCGATCCCGTCAAGGATTACGTTTTGCTGGTAGCTGCAGAGGGTGCTGGCAAGACAACAATGGTAGAGTTGGCCTTCACAACCAAGGATGACCCATCAAACGTCATCGAGCACAACTACACCCGCGTCAAGGGTTCAAAGTATAGCTCAAACTACTACCTCATGTTCTCATACGAGGATGCTAACGAGGCTGATAACTTCGCATACAACGAGAATACCCTGTGTCTCGACTTCTACGGCGACCCCGAGAAGGATTATCTCCCCGCAGGTACTTACGAAGTTAAGGAGTCTACAGAGTGGCCTTGCCTCAACAGCATGCGTTACTCGACCTACGGCTATGACAATGGCGTACTGCTTAAGAGCGGTGCTGTAGTTGTATCTATCGACCCCGACACCAAGGCTTACACATTCGATATCAACCTTCAGTTGAAGGATGGTCGCAGCTTGAAGGCCAACTACACTGGTGACGTTGACAATATGCCCGTAGTGGATAAGGTATTCATCACAACAGACTACACATCGGCAAAGGCTACGACTGCAGATAATGGTCTCACATGGGCATTGACTCTTGCAGATGATACTGGCAACGCCGCGCACCTCGACATTGTAAATGCTTTCCAGTCACCCTATATCGTAAACAACACCTACACCATCAGCACATCTGCCGAGGAGTTCAGTGCAAAGGCTTTGGCTGCTGAGGCTGGTCAGTTCGACAACGTAACATCAACTTTTGTTGTTGCAGGCGAGAACGGTGGCGAGTTTAAGTTCGCTACAGGTACGCTTACCGTAGACATCGACTGGGACACTAAGGAGTACCTCATATCGTTCTATGGCACACTCGAGAATGGCTACATCATCGAGTCTGAGTATAAGGGCGCCGTTGAAGGTTGCTCACTCGAGCAGTCTGAGGAGGTTATCGACGTTACGATGAACCGCGCATACGCAAGCTCTTACGAGTCGGGAGCTAACTGGTATATCACCCTTGCACAGAACGATGAGGACGGCGTTGCAAACTACATGCTTAAGCTCGATGTATATTGCAAGCCATCGCAGTTCCTTGCAGCAGGCGTATATCAGCTTGGCGTAGGTACCGGTGAGGGTTATCTCGGCGCAGATGCTACAACACTCACAGTAGCTGGTCAAGGTCAGTACAACTTCACTGAGGCACGCCTGACCGTTGAGACAAACCTCTCAGACAAGAGCTATACAATGGTTGTATCGGGCAAGGTTCAGGATGGCCGCACATTCCTCATGTCTTATGTGGGCAAGGTCGATGGCATGGAGATAGTAGATGCTGAGGATACTCCCACTGACATCACATGGAGCACATTCTCTGCAAGAAAGTGGTACTCGGACAACTGGGAGCTCACGGTGAAGGACTCTGCAGAGCAGTACACCCTGGTGTTCGATATGCGCACTGGCGACTCGAGCATTAACTACATCCCATCTAACACCTACGTACTCGGTGAGTCATACGTGGATACTATTTACATCGACAACAACTACAGCATGTTCAACGGCAGCAAGAAGGCCTTTGAGAGTGTAACTTCT
>JAFODV010000007.1 GCA_017380515.1 Alistipes sp. | reverse complement strand
TGAGGTCTGTAAGAACGGTGTATGTGCCTCTCCAGTCATCGTTTGCTGGGTCTACCAAGAGGTCGAGCAACAAGTAACCACCGTTACCTGTATTTGGGCCCTCCTCGTATATCTCTACAAACCAGTTGTCGGTATCTGCAGTGTAGTAGTCACCATAGTAATTTGCGAGGTGTGTCCAACCTGTAGCATTAAGCTCAAGGTCGCCCTCAAGTGTAGACATGCCATCGCCACCATTGTCGCCACCGCCTGTATTGCCCAATGAGAGATTACCCTCGTAAGTGACAGTTGCATTACGACCATCCTCCAATACGAACTCTGCTACGATCTTGTTGTCGCTAACAGTTACTGTACCAGAAGTTGGTATATACCAAATGACTGTCTCTGGGTCCTGTACGTAGAAACCGTATGTATAGTATGCTCCAGCTGTCAAGTTGTCGCAACTATCTGTTGGGTCAAATGTATAGACACCATTAGGAATTGTGATATTCTCGTTGAATTCGGTGTTGTAAAGGTCGAAATAGAAGTAAGTAGCGCCCTCAACAGCATAGCCGCCATCTGCCACTACATCAGAGAGTATGAAGTAGTAGTTGTGAGTAGTTACGTCACCCTCTGGAGCGTAGTACTCGCCAGCGAAATAAGGAGCGTTGAATACTATATCCTCTGCTGGTTCTGGAGTCTCACCGCCAAAGGTAAAGCCATCGATAACGCCTGTCCAGTTGATATTTAGGTGATCGCCATGCTCAGACTCAATGAAACCAACAATTGTTGATGTGCCATCATCGTTGTGTGAGAGTGCTATCTCAGCATCTACAACATAAGCACCCTCGCCAGTCTCGATGTTCCATAAGAAGTTTGACCAGCTTGTAACACCACCATTAGCTATGGTGTAGTTACCTTCAGATAGATATTTGTCGTTAGGATTTACCAAATCCTGCATATCCAATGAGTGGTAGTTAGTCTCGTCGATATAGAGGTCGAGCTCGAAGTTGCCGAGATCCCAGCTATCTGCGCGGTATGCCTCAACCTTTACAGGGTTGAACTCCTGTGGCTCTGGCTTCTCTGCTGGCTCCATGTCCATTACAACGCCCTCGTATGTGAAGTGGTATGGCTGAACAGCATAGTCACTCAACAAGATGTCGAAAGAGTAGTTCTCGCCATCCTTCTCTACCTTCACCCAACCTGACTCAAACTCATAAGCAGCCGCTGGCTCCCATACAATTACCTTACACTCCTCGATAAGAAGAGTCTCATTCTCCTGCTTGTACTCGCCAGCCTGAAGGATAGTCTCACCCTCTGCGCCTACCAAAACAATACCAAGCTCGATGTTCTCTGCATCGTCGGCAAATGCCAAGAAGAAGTAGTTATCTGCTTTTCCAAACTCTGCACTTGCTACGCGGTAAGCACCCGCCATCTCAACATCCATAGCGTAAGGAACCTCCTGTGCCAAACGCTTTACAGTAACCTCAAATGACTGCTCCTCGTATGCCACCTTAATCACGGTCTGGTCAGCCTCCGAAAGATAAGGATCTGGGAATTCTACGTCGAAGGTAATAGTCTCGGCAACCTCAAGGTCCAAAATCCAATCTGCCTCACAAGTAGCAGTAGGGAGCGCACCCTTTGGGGCATTCTCAAGAGTATAGGTAATCTCGCCCTTACCCGTATTCTCGAATGTCATCACAGCATCCGATGTTAGAGTAAGCACCGCATCCTTCACAGGTTCTGGAGCAGGCTCTGGCTCACACGCTACCAACAAAAATGGCAACGCCAACAAAGCATAGAATAACTTTTTCATAGTGGTAAATTTTTGGTTTGTTATTTAATATTCTAATTTCGTTATTACAAATATACAAAAAATAATTAAAATACAATAATTTTAGCACAAAAATTTACACATATATAATAATAGCGGGTGGACATCCACCCGCTATTATTATCTTTTATGCCAAAAACTCGCTATTAGTAGCGTGCATCTATAATAGTTGCCTGGCCATTAAATACCACACGATGCTTAATATCGCCTGTTGAGCACTCAAATGTTGCGCCCTCCTCAGTAACAACCAATGTTGCGTGGTCAAGAGCAACCTCCTCAGGAGACATGCCTGTAGAGTCGGTCTCACGGTAGTGTGAGTATTTCCAGCCCATAGTCCACATCTGTGGGGTGTTGTCCGTATTGAGAGTATATGTGCCTAATGGTAGGGTAATCTCGCCTCCGTCAGGACCCTCGTAGAGTGGTCCGTAGAGGTCCATGCAGTAATATTTTGAGTTAGGCATATCCATACCCTTATCGTTGAAGCCATTGTCCGAAAGGAAGACGTAGTAGTTACCCATACCTGCGCTATAGATACTTCCGTAGTATTCGCCTCCGAAGTAAGTTGCCTTTAGTGCAGCCTCGTTTGATGCCAACTGCTTGATTATTACTTGCTGCATGTTGCTGCCATAGTTCACCACGATAGGGGCAAAACGTGGCTCGTTACCTTCGTTTGCTGTGGTGTTGAAGGTGATGGTCTCATCTACAGTAATGTCGGTGATCCACTCAGCAATGCAGTTAACAGTAGGCTTAGCGCCCTCCTTAGCACCCTCCAAGGTGTAGGTAATCTCGAATGAGCCACCCTCATGGCTTATCTCCATAGTATTACCCGAGGTGATTGTGAGCGTTGCATTCTCCTCAGCAGGAGCAGAAGGCTCACATGCTGCGAACAAGAGAGCAATAGTTGCAAATGATAATAAAAGTTTGTTCATGGTTATCTTTCTTAGTTTAAAATGGACTGCCCCTAAGAGCAGTCCATGTAATGTATCGAAAGGCTTAGTAAGAGAAGCCGTTTGATGTGCCAGTGTATGTTACACCGTTGATAACAAGGCTGATATTAACATGTGTCTGTCTAATCTCAATATATGAGTCTGGTGTTACATCAGTTGTTGCTACACCATCAACAGTAATATCTGAGATGTAGTCTGGACGGGTTGGGTCAGCGTAGAACTTAGAGAATGCCAACTCGTCTGTCTTTGCACTGATAACACGGCCATCCTCCTTGCCTGTGAGTGTAATTATAGCTGTTGAGGTGTCGTAGAAAGCTGAGAAGTTCCAATCGGTGTAATCCTCGCCACCAGTATTGCCACCCTCGTCGCCAGAGCCTGGGTTAGCCTCGGTGGTGAATGTAGCAGTACCAGCGTCAGATGCGCTGTTTACTGATGAGTCTGCTGGGTTAGCAACAACCGATACGCTATAGGTTGTCTCCCATGCAAGATCCTGGTATACGATGTAAGCTGTTGTTACGGTCTTAACATCTGTGCCATTCAATGTCACGGTGTAGTCCTTAGCGCCTGCAATCTCGTTCCAGCTAACAGTGGCAGCATTGCCCGATACAAGACCTGAAACAGATGGTGTAGCAAGCTTAGTGAGCTCTGTTGAACCACCCTCGTTTGCTGAGCCACCAACCACGCCATTAAATGTTACAACAAACATATCGCCTGACTGCATCACGAGGTTCATTCGGATAGATACGTTTGTACCATCGCCCTCAACACTCATTGTAGATGCCTCAGAAGCTTTGTATGTCACGCCGTCGAGTTTGAAGCTATCAATGTAGAAGCAGTTCTTGTTACCAGCATAGCTCTTGCCAGGGGCATATGTGTAGCTGCCAGCAAGAATCTGATTATTCTTAGCCTGGTACTCGTTTACCAAGAGGTCGAATGAGAAGTTCTCACCCTCAGCCTTGAATGTGTAGAAGTAGTACGATGAGTTGTATGAACCCTCGCCAAGAGTGTTAACCACAAGAGTATTGTCCTCGCCGCCAACATTGCCCTTGTCGTTGAGCTTGCCGTTGTACTCGATCATGTATACGAAGCCATCGCGACCCTCCAAAGTCATCTCGATGTGGTACTCGTCGCCCTCGTTGCTTACAACTGCCATACCACCATCCACAGCTACAGACTGACCATCAACGGTGAATGTGCGTGTTGTGAACTCCTCGAAGTCGTTGTAGCCCCACATGGTTGTTGTTGTCCATGTGTACTCGCCTGCAACGATAGCTGTCTCAGAGGCGTTCTTTGGCTGGAAGTGTACGTCAACAGAGAAGCCCTCGCCAGCTACCATATATTTGTAGCCATAGGTTGATGAGCCACCCCAGTACCACTTGTCAGCAACGTGAGTCGCCTCAAACTCTGTTGGCTGCTGGCTGCCACCATCCTCAACAGCAAGGCTGCCCTCGAATACCACGTGGTGGATAGAGCCGTCGCGCTCAAGCTCAATGTTGGCCTCAATCTTGCCGTCGGTGATCACTACGTTAGCATCCTTGTATACCTCGAAACCGTTAGCGGGTACACCATCCTTCATCTGATAGCGATATGCGTATTCTGAGATGATAGTGTTTGCCGAGTAGCTATCCGAAAGAGAGTATGTGCCATTTGGAAGTACGCCGTTACCCTTGTTTGCTGAGACGATAGCGAATGAGTAGTATGTACCGCCATCAACGCCCCAGCCATTGTCGCTCCACTCCTTATCGCCAAGCTCAAATACATAGATGTTCAAGCCCTCCTCGTTAGAGTAGTCAGTGACAATCTTTGTTGCAACGAACTCAACATTTGAAGGCTCAGGCTGCTCACCTGTAGCTGCCTGCTTAACCAGAACCTCGAACTCGTCGTTGTGGTATGATACGACAATCTTACCCTCACGAGCAGCGCCATCGTTAGATGCAACTGTGAAGCTGATCTTCTCTCCAGCAGTGGCGTTGATCCACTCTACATCGGCTGTAGCCTCAACCACTGCGCCAGGTACAGAGTTGATAATCTCATACTCAATCTCTCCCTCGCCGCCCTCAGCGCCGAATGACATCTCTGAAGCCGACTTGAGAGTAAGACTTGTTTTAGGAGTCTCGCCAACAACCAAAGTCTTAGCAGTGGCAGTAGCCTTAACCACTGCCTTAGTGTTCTGAGCAGCAGCAACAATGGTGTACTCTGTCTCTGCCTCAAGCTCAGTTGCAGTAAGCTCTACGTTCTTGTTAGCCTCAATCTCAGTACCATTTGCTAATACCTCAGAAGCAGTAGGAGCCTCACTACCCTCAACAACGATGTAAGCCACCTTCTTAGCCTCGGTAGATGTTACTGTGAAAGCGATTGTGTTCTCGGTAGTAACGCCAGCAGTAACAGCTACTGTTGGGTCTTTAACCTCATCAACAGGATTGTTAGGCTCGCAGGCAACCATCATGAGTGGTAATGCCAAAAGGGCCAATAGTAAGTTTTTGATTTTCATAGTTTTAGTTATTTAATATTTTAGTCTTGTGTTTTCTCATGGACAAATGACGAAACAAATATACATAAAAATTCCTTTTCCCCCAAATAGATTTATCTAAATAGGTATAAATAGGGTGTTTAGAATAAAGGAAAACAAAAAACGGGGGCGACTATTCAGAGTCGCTCCCGTGCTATATTGGAGTCAGAAAGTACTATTTGAGGTACTTGTCCAACCAACTGAAGAACTCACGATTCCAGACAACAGAGTTCTGTGGCTGGAACACCTGGTGTGCCTCGTTCTCGAACGATACCAAGCGTGCGTCGATGCCCTGAACACGTGCTGCGGTGAATGCCTCCAACGACTGTGAGTAAGGAATACGGTAGTCCTTCTCGCCAGTGATAATCATGATTGGAGCATTCCAGTTAGCCACGAGCTTGTGTGGTGAGTTAGCATATGAACGCTGTGCTGTAGCGTTACCCTTGTCCCAGTATGCGCCACCGTAGTCGTTGGTCACGAAGAAGAGCTCCTCGGTGTGACCATACATAGACTCGAAGTTGAAGATGCCGCAGTGTGCGATAAATGCCTTGAAGCGGTTCTGGTGAACGCCAGCAAGATAGTATGTAGAGTAGCCACCATATGATGCACCCACGCATCCACGGTGATCTGTATCTACCCATGGCTCCTTCGATACCTCGTCGATAGCAGCAAGGTAGTCCTTGATATTCTGACCTGAGTAGTCGCCTGAAATCTGGTCGGTCCACTCCTGACCAAATGATGGACAGCCACGGCGGTTAGGCGCTACGATGACATAGCCCTGAGCAGCCATAAGCTGGAAGTTCCAGCGGTAGCTCCAGAACTGCGATACAGTGCTCTGAGGACCACCCTGGCAGTAAAGCAATGTAGGATACTTCTTTGTAGGGTCGAAGTCAGGTGGAAGGATTACCCATGTGAGCATCTCCTTGCCGTCGGTAGTCTTAATCCAACGCTCCTGAACCTCGCCAAACTTGATGTTGTCGTAAATCTCACGGTTAACGTCAGTAAGCTGTGTAAACTCGCCAGTTGCAGGGTTAACGTCGTAGAGCTCAACAGCCTTTGAGATTGTGTTCATGTTGGCAACAATCTTGCCGTTGGCAAATGTGAAGGTGTTGAAGTCGTAGTTACCCTTGGTAATCTGTGTCATCTTACCGTCGAGGCCGATGTGAGCTACGTGGTGGGTGCCACGCCATGGAAGGATGAAGTACATAGCATCATTACCGTCCCATGCTACCTCTGTCACGCAGTAGTCCTGACCGTGTGTGATGTAGTCGCACTTGTTAGTGTTAAGGTCGAATACCCAAAGACGCTGCTGATCAGCCTCGTTGCCTGGGCGACGCTGCGAACGGAAGGCAATCTTAGTGCCGTCAGGTGAGAATACAGGATATTTGTCGTAGCCTACGAACTTATCTACACCAGTTGCTGCCGCCTCCTTCGATAGGTTGCGAGTAGCCTCAGTAGCAAAGTCGTAGAGGAAGATATCAGAGTCGGTAGAGAGGGCATACTTTGTGCCAGTGAGAGGCTTGCAAGTATATGCGAGCTTGGTGCCGTCTGGTGATAGACGAATCTCTGCGCAGTCGAAGTATGGTGCCAATGGAGCGTCATAAGCCTTGTCAGCGCCGATGATATCTTTGCCTTCCGCAATCTTGCCATCAGCATAGTCGGCAGCGAAGATGTGGAGGTATGAGCCATCATCCCAGTAGTCCCAGTGGCGCACCATAAGGTCGTCATAAATGCGTACCTTCGACTTATCCATGTCGGCATACTTATCTGAGCCCTTCAAAGGAGCTACCTTCACGCGCTGAACATAGAATGCGTGGTCGCCAGCGATGCCGAAGCCCTCAACGTCCTTGTCGAATGCTGTGAGCTGACGTACTGCTTTGGTGTTCACGTCCATAGCCCACACCTGCGATGAGCCGGTGCGGTTTGAGAGGAATGCGATGTTTGAATCATCAATCCACTGCATTGAGTGGTTTGATGAGTTGTAATCGGTGAGCTGAGTCTCCTCGCCTGTAGCCATGTCGCGAAGCCATAGTGTGGTCACGCCACGGTTCTCAGCAAGGTTATACTCTGTGAGAGTGTAGATGAGTTTAGAACCATCAGCAGAGAGTGCCTGAGCGCCAATGCGGCCCATCTTCCACATTATCTCGGCAGTAAACTTGCCCTCTGCCTTCTCAGCCTCAGTTAGCGAGTTGTCGATAGTAAGAGGCTTTGGCATGTTGCTATTCTCGTCACAACTTCCGAGTGCGAGAAGCGATGCAAATGTCATGATAAATAGAATTTTTTTCATAAATAAGTTATGTAGTTTTTAAATGTTATGTCGCTTTTTTGTATCTTTGCGCTGCTAATGCTATGAAACACAACGATACATACTCCATATATTTCGGCGAACATGAGTTGCTAATTAGTAGCCGTATGCCCTCCGAGCACTACCATATCCTCGATGTGGAGGAGTGTGGTGCATTTTCGCGAGCGAAAATACAAAAAAAAGTTGAAAATAGCAAATCTTTGGCTATTGTAACGCCTGAGCCTCGTGTGGTGTTTGAGTGGTTAAGGGCTAAATTTAAGTATGTTGAGGCTGCTGGCGGTGTTGTGACAAATCTCTCAGGCGAGCTTCTTATGATTCAGTTGCGTGGCCGCTGGGATCTGCCAAAGGGCCATGTTGAGAGTGGTGAGAGTAGCCGTGCGGCGGCGCTGCGTGAAGTTGAGGAGGAGACGGGCATCAGGGCTGAGGTTGTGGGCGATGAGCCTCTGGCGTACACCTATCACACCTATAATACCTATGGCGAATGGGAGCTCAAGCAGACCACGTGGTGGGCTATGCGTAGCAAGGGTGGCGAGCTCAAGGCGCAGAGCGAGGAGGGTATTGCGCAGGTGGAGTGGTGCGAGCGTTCGACGCTTGGCGAAAGGATCAAAACAACATATCCCACAATTAAAAGCCTTGTGGAGCGTTATGTTTTAGAGTAACGGCGCATAGGGCGCTGGCCAATTACGAAAAATGAACGATTATGAATAAGATACTTTGGGTTGACGATGAGATAGATTTGCTGAAGCCTCACGTGATGTTCCTTAAGGCGAAGGGCTATGAGGTGGAGACCTGCAACAATGGCTACGACGCAGTGGATATGATTGCGGCGACGGCCTATGACCTTGTTATCCTTGATGAGATGATGCCTGGCATGACAGGTCTTGAGACCTTGCCACTAATCAAGAGCGCGCGCCCCTCGTTGCCAGTAATCATGGTTACGAAGAGTGAGGAGGAGAATATCATGGATAAGGCCATAGGCTCGAAGATTGCTGACTACATCATCAAGCCTGTGAACCCCAATCAGGTGTTGTTGTCGATAAAGAAGAATCTACACTCTCAGCAGCTTGTTACAGAGCAGACTACGGCAGACTATCGCTCGGAGTTTGGACGTATTGCCGTGCAGCAACAGGCCGCCACGACGTTTGCCGACTGGTGCGCCTTGTATCGCAAGCTTGTAGGCTGGGAGATTGAGCTTTCGGGCTCGTCGGATAAAAGCATTCGTGAGGTGCTTGGCTATCAGAAGAATGAGGCGCAGCAGGAGTTCTCGAAGTTTGTGCGTCGTAACTACTACGACTGGATTAATAAGCGTGTCGATGAGAGCGAGATACCGACTATGTCGCACACGCTGATGCGCCGTAGGGTATTCCCTGAGGTAGACACCTCGGAGCACACCACGCTCATTGTTATCGACAACATGCGCTACGACCAGTGGCGTGTGATAGAGCCTCTGTTGCGTGGATTTTATGATGTGGCTGTCGACGACCTCTATTGTGCGATACTGCCTACCGCAACGCAGTATGCCCGAAACGCACTATTTGCGGGCCTTATGCCGCTGGCTATCGATAAGTTGATGCCAGAGAAGTGGCTTAACGACAATGAGGATGGCGGCAAAAATATGTACGAAGAGGAGTTCTTGCGCCGCCTTGTGCAGCAGTCGGGAAAGCAGTATAAGCTATCCTTCGATAAGCTTGTGCGCCCCGAGGCGGGACGTAAGCTCTTGGACAATATGCAGCGCATATACGATGCTCAGTTCTCGGTGATTGTCTATAACTTCCTTGATATCTTGTCGCATGCGC
>JAFODV010000048.1 GCA_017380515.1 Alistipes sp. | reverse complement strand
GATTACTGAATTAGTTATTCCTAATAGCGTAACTAGCATTGGAAAAGGTGCATTCTATGGTTGCAGCAGCCTAACAAGCATTACTATTCCCGATAGTGTAACTGAGATTGGAGAGAGAGCATTCTATGGTTGCAGTAGCCTAACCGATGTAATAACACCTGAGCAATGGATTAATATCTTTGTAGACTGTGTCAGTGTCAAAACAATAAACGGCAAGGAGAAAATCAGCGACGGCAGTTTTAAATTTGTTGGAGATGTGCTCGTGTGGGTTGATAGAAAACTTGAGTCGGTATCTATTCCAGCAAGTGTGAAGTCGATTGCATCGACAGCATTTTCAGGTTGTGAAAATTTAATACATGTAAATGTGGCAGACCTAAGTGTGTGGTTGCGCTCAGGTGTAGATATGTCTAGTAGCGATGGTTGGAGCTTGTATCATAATGGTAAATTGGTTACCAATGTCACTATTCCTAATGGTGTGACCAAGATTGCAGATGGACAGTTTTGCCGTAACCAAAGCCTAACAAGTATAACGATTCCCAATGGCGTAACTAAAATAGGTGATAAAGCATTCTATGATTGTGATAATTTATGCTCAATCTCCATACCAGCAAGCGTAGCTTATATTGGTAGCGATGTTTTTACACGACACGTAAATTGCGGAACATTGTATGTCTATATGAATAGTGCTACTCCTCCAGCATTGGGTGGAAAATTTCTCAATTACTCCGGCTACTACGTGAGCAGTGGTGCTCCATGCTATAGTTCTGATGGAACTCCTATAATCTACGTTCCCGAAAACGCTCTCTTTGCCTATAGATCGGCAGATGTATGGAAGGAGATGGCTGACAAGATTAAGCCCAGGGATTAGCACGCAAAGAGCATATTAAAATTTGTAAAAAAATCGCATTAGCTGTAGCCATCGTGAGGTTTTGGCTACACACAAATTGCAAAATAAATGTATAGAGCCTCTATTAGTATGAAAGTGTGTATGAAAAATGCACCCGAGTTGATAGTGATGTTAACTTACAACGATTTCACAGTGAGAAATGCCGCTGAAATCTTTGAGGCGTGCAAGAATTCGAAGGCTAAATATTGGGGCTTGAAGGAGCACCCACTAACTCGCGACGAGCTTAAAAGCCTGTTTGCCCGCATGAAAGAGTGCGGAAAGACAACCTTCCTCGAGGTGGTGTCGTACACCGAGGCGGAGGGACTCGAAGGGGCTGAAATTGCCGTTGAGTGTGGCTGCGACATATTGATGGGAACGGCATATTACGATAGTATTCATGCCTTTTGCAAGCAGCACAACATAAAATATATGCCCTTTGTGGGCAAGGTTGAGGGTCGCCCCTCGGTGCTTAGCGGCGAGATAGACGACATGGTGGCTGAGGCAAAGCGCTATCTAGAAAAGGGTGTCTATGGCATCGACCTGTTGGGCTATCGCTACACTAGCGACTATAACAAACTGCACCAAGCATTCAAAGAGAGCATTGATGCACCCATGTGTATGGCAGGAAGCATAGACTCCTACGATAGGCTTAGCGAGGTTAAGGAGATTGGCCCTTGGGCATTTACCATAGGTAGTGCCTTCTTCGACCATAAGTTTGGCGACTCCATTGCCGAGCAGATAGATGCTGTGTGCGACTTTATAAACCCTCGCGCAGCAGTGAAAAGTGCTGGGCTCAAAAGGTATTTCCCTTATGAATATGTAGATGATGTCTTCTCCATTCCTTATTGGACTCTCTATAAGAGGGGTATCCGAGGTTTGATATTCGATATTGACAACACCCTCGTGCCTCATGGCGAGGAGTGCACCGAGGAGGTGGTTGCGCTATTTGATAAACTCCATAAAATAGGATTTACGACACTCCTCCTATCAAATAATAGTGCTCAACGACTTGAAAAATTTAACCTCAATATAGGTGCTCACTGCATAGCCGATTGCAACAAGCCCCACGCCGAGGGTTTTCAAAGAGCGTTGCAGATGCTGCGTATGGACGAGAGCGAGGTTGTTGTGATTGGCGACCAGCTATTTACCGACATATGTGGTGCTAACGACAGCGGCATCGCAAGCATACTAGTGAAGTATATAGGTCATGAAAAGTGGGAGTGCAAGGGCTTTAGACGATATTTAGAGAACATTCTTCTTCTCATTTACCGATGTAATAAGAGGTATAGATACCGCCTGTTCGGTGAAAGCGTGATGAGGAAAAAGACTCTGTTTTGCGAGATAAACGCCACAACATATGCCATATCTCTGCACAAGGAGATCCTAAAGCGTCACATAAAAAACCTGTTTAGTAGGGAGAAGTACGCCCACGAGCGCTCCGAGAAGCCTCTGCCCATTGTTGTGGCGAGCCAAGGTGGCGACATGATTAAACGTGGACCAGGCATTGATATGCAGCTGCAGATAAACAAGACGAATAATATCCGCTTGGCGTGCAGTAGGATGAATGGCCTTGTTATTCGCCCTGGCGAGAGCTTCTCTTTTTGGCACTATGTGGGTAAGACATCTGCGAAAAATGGCTTCGCCGACGGTCGTGTAATAGTTAATGGGAGGCTCGTTTCGGGCGTGGGCGGTGGACTATGCAACTTGGCCAATACGCTAAATCTGCTTATCATGAATAGCCCCATGACCGTAACCGAGATACACCACCACTCCGATGCTCTGGCTCCCGACCCTGATGGCGTGCGTGTGCCCTATAGCGCGGGAACGTCGGTTAACTACAACTTTATAGATTATCGCTTTAGAAACGACACCGACCAGCCTGTGCAGTTGTGCGTTTGGTGCAATGGCGATTTCTTGCATGCCGAGCTTAGAACCACAAAGGAGTTTCAGCTCAACTACCGCATTGTCGAGGAGGACCACCACTTCCACCTCGAGAATAATGGCAAGTTCTATCGTAAGTCGAAGATATACAGAGAGGTTGTTGATAAGGCAACGGGCGAGGTCGTACAGCGCGAATTAAGATGGGATAACCGCTCGGAGGTTATGTACGACTACTCGCTTATCCCCCAAGATCAAATCAGATAGGGCAGCGAAAATATATTCCTCTAAATGTATTTGCCGGGGCTCGAATAGCCCCCGCCATTAAGCCACTATCACCGCCCTCCTCACATCTGCAATGTCGTTATAGGGTAGAATAAAAAAAACACCTCGGAAATCCGAAGTGCCTTGGTAGCGAGAGAGAGACTTGAACTCTCGACCTCATGATTATGAATCATGCGCTCTAACCAGCTGAGCTATCTCGCCATTGCTCTAAAAGCGAGTGCAAAGATAAGAACAATTTTTTATTCTGCAAACTTTTTAGTGACTTTTTTTAATCTTTTTTAAAAAATAGGGTGTCAACCCGAAGATTGACACCCCAAATCACTATAATCGAGGCTTAGTCTTTCTCGATAATACCTGTCCAGTTGCAAGTAATGTTGTTACCCTTGTGATCGTAGCCATCAAGGATTACAGTGTGTGTGCCATCGCCATTGTCGATAAACTCAGCTGTACCGCTCTTTATCATGGCGTAGTTCTTATAGCCGCTTGCTGAGCCACCGCCATACTCGTAGAACCAGCTACCTACGGCTTGTGCATACTTGTTGGTGAAGCCAGCAACCATTACCATCTTGCCAGGCTTGTCCGAAATCGTGTACTTGCCAGCAAACTGACCATCTGTAGACTTGTTGTCGCAAACAAGGTCAAACTGCAAGGTGTCGCCATAGACATAGCCTCCCGACTTATTCATGATATAGATTGTGTAGTTCGAGTAGCCTGTCTGCCAATAGTCGCCCTCATAACCCCACTTAGCACGGTGCTCGCCATCGAAGGTAACATGGCGGTCGGTGGTTAGTGTAGACTGAGCCTCGCCATCCTGGCCACCGGTAACATCGTTGTCACCACCACCATTATCAGGATTTTCCTCGCTGACATCCTCCAATGTGAGGTCGCCCATGAATGTCACCTTGTGTACCTTGCCATTGATGGTTGCCTCAAGGATAATCTGATCAGCCAATACTACCATCTTCGCATCTGTCATCTTTATCGACTCTGATGTCTCGACATTATCTGTTGTGAGGATAAGCTGGCTATTGTTAGTAATGGTGTATTCAGCGCCACCATTTGAGCCGTCGTTTGAGCTGTCAAAGGTATAGGTGCCGAGTGGCAACTCAGTAGACTTTGTTGCTGGTGAGAAGCAGTCGATGTAGTAGTATGTGCCGTTTGTGTATGCCTGACCACCATTATTTAGACCCTTGTCAGATAGGAAGAAGGCGTAGCGGTCGCTACCCTCGCCATAGGTCTCACCATAGTAGTAACCATCCATGCATAGCGCAGTGAAGTTAACATCGGCATTACCTCCTGTATTGGTGTTGCTGCCCTTCTGGCGCAAGATGATTAGTTGGTTGAAGTCGCCATCTGTTGACTTGATGTCAACAATGGCGGTGCGAGCAGCCTCTGTGGTGTTGGCTTTAACGTTTATTACGACGATGCCCACAGCTGGGGTTTTGACTGAGCTGATGAACTCCTGGCCCTCAATCACGGTGGCATTCACGCCACTTACGCCTGTGTAGGTGACATACACGTCGCCGCCATTAGCCTCAACGATATACTCCTTGCCCGATGTGATTACCATGCCCTCGTCGGCTGTTGGCTCGCAAGCAGCAAACAATGTTGCGGCTGCAAGCATGATTATCGAAAATATCTGTTTCATGGTTCTATACTTTTACTATATAATATTAGAGTGTTGTGAATGGCTCAAGCTCGATGAACGACACGCCGCCATCCATATCCTCAACCTTTACACAGATGGTGTACGATGTGTTGTATTTGAGGTAGTCCCACTTGTAGTCGTAGGTGGTCTCGAGGAACTGGCGCTTGAAGTCGTGGCTGAGGCCAGGGATTAGCGAGAGCATACACTCCTCGTATGAGCTGTAACCCGCCATAGCATACTTGCCATCCTTGATTTCTTGGAGGTTTGCAGTCTCCATCATTGCCACGTAGCAGCCCCACACGTTGTCGCCGAGGATGCAGTCGAAGACGATGTCGGTGGTGTTAATCTCCTTGATGTTGATGTCGACAGTGCCTGTGCCTGCTGTCTCCGCCTCGGTGTGTATCTGCACAATCTCAACACCGCCAAGAAGGCTGTTTTCCTGGCCATCGCTATAATCCATCAAGGCTGCCAAGATGAGATAATCGGTAGAAGATGTAACGCTCATCTGAAGGCCTGGAACATGCTCGCATATCTTGCCATTCTCCCAGTTGAAGGTAAGAGGACCCTCAAGCATGAAGCCATAGGTGACAACCCATGCGCCAGGGTTAGACTGATACTGGTCGTAGGTGCGCTTATCTACTACCGAGCAGCGCCAATACTGACCCTCTTCAGCATTAATTCTGAACTGGAACGATGTGGTGCCAACCTCCAATACCTCGATAAGCTCCTTTGAGCCAATGTTATCACCCTCAGGCACTGATGCACCTGATAGAATGCCATTGTAGTAGCCCTGAATACTCTTTGATGTGCCATCCTCATCGTAGGTTAACATCATATAGATAGCATAGTAGCCATCGACAACATCTACTGTTACATAACCATCAGTGAAGAGATAGCCCTCGCCATCGGCACTCTTGCCAGCAGGGATATAACCCGATGTTTCGCTATGAATGGTAAATGGGTGGTAGTTCGTTGCAAAGGTGTACTGGCCATAAGGGAAGTACTGGCTCATGGTCTCATCGAGAGTGTAGAAGTCCAATATGATGCGGTCGCCGTTGTCGCGTACGAATGTGACATAGTAGTTGTATGGCTCATACCAACGACCATCTTTAGTCTTTTCGATAACAATGTTCTCAACGCCCTCGATCTCAGGGAGCTCAAATCCGCCATTGTCACCGCCATTGTCACCGCCGCCGTTGTTGCCAGACTCTTTAGTCTCCATTATTAGAGTCTTCATGTCGGTATTCTTGCCATTGCGAGCCGCAATAGCTACATAGTACTTAGTTGCAGACTCAAGATTACTGATGGTGATAAGACCACTCTCAGCCTCAACGCCCTCATCAAGGACTGTTAGTGCCGAGATATTTTCGCCATCATAAAGCATGTAGCGACACTCCTCGGCATTTGCAACATTGATGACAAACTGAATAGATGAGTCGGTAGACTCCACCGCTGTAACCTCCAGTGTGGGGAGTGCTGATGAGGTGCCATGCCCCTCACACGCCACAAGGCCAAGCAATGCAACAATGCAACATAGTGCATAGTTCAAAAAAGTTTTCATGTAAATGTTAGTTTTTATTTGATTATTTGTATAATTCTCGGCGCAAATGTATGAAATTTTAAAGATTGGTCAAAACTTTTTTTATAAAAAAAGCGGAGGCCTTTCAACCTCCGCTTAAAACCTTATTAATTTTTTGTTATTTGTTCTCTGAATAAGTGTAGTCAGTGGCTGACTTTGAGTCACTCTTGTAGAGATACATCTCCTTGAGGAAGAGTTTGCCGTAGTGGCCATTAGAATCCTTGGCTACAGCAACAACTGTGTACTCCTTCTCGTACTCGGCAATGTAGTTGTAGTTAGTGTAGAGGTTAAGCTTGTGCTGCTCCTTGACCACGTCGCGCAACCACTCTGCCTCGTTGTTATAGTAGTCGATAGGGAGTGTTGTGATCATGATGTATACATCGTCCGCAGTATTTACGCCGCTGATAGCCATTGGTATCATAGCGTAGCCGCTATACTCTGCATAGTCAGCCCAGTGGCTATCTACAGCTGCCAACTCAGCAGCGTTGTAGTGCTCCTCCCAGCTAATATTGATGTTAGAGTTACCAGCAATGTCGCTCAATGTGGTGAACTCCTTCTTGAAGATGCGAGTGTTAGGTGTCTCGCCATCAAGACCATAAGCAAAGGCCACATAGGTAGTGCCAGGTGTAAGCTTTGTGAGGTTCATGTCGGTTGAACCTACTGCCTGGTAGAAGCCGTATTCGCTCAAGCACTTCTCGAGCTTCTCATCGTCAGTTGAGCCAAGAGCATCGAACTCAGCCTTGGTGAATACCGAACGTGCAAACTTGCCGTTAGGGTCGCTTGCTGTCCAATATACATTGGCTGTTGTCTGGAAGATATCCTTAACCTCGATGTCGATGGTCATATCCGATGCGTGAGCCTTGTCTGTGCGCTTCTCAACGATGGTGATGTCTGATGATGCAAAGCCTGTCTCGTGGTCAACCGAGAAGATGAAGAATACATAGTCGGTCTCAGCCTTAAGATTGTCGTGAACAATCTCCTTGTCGCCCTTGAAGCAGTGAGCCTCCACATGTTGATATGCATAAGAACCGTTGTTGATGGCAAGTGTTACGCTCTCGTTCCACTTGGTTACGAATGTCTCTTCCATTACAGCGCTCATGCCATAGTAGGTGTAGAAGTCGTTAACGCTCCAGCAACCAGTGTAGTAGTAAGCCTCCTTGTCCGCAGGGGTGATGGTCTGAGTGATAACAGCGCCGCTCACCTCAAGATTCATGTTAACATCGAATGCCTCGGTGTTAGGCTTTGCAGTGCGAATTACCTCGCGATAAACATCACCCTGTGCCTCACCTGTTGAGAGGTTTACGTGGTAGCAGTATACAACATAGTTGGTGTCTGGGAATAGGCGTGTGAACTCAATGTCGAAGCCCTTACCCTTGTGTGTGATGTTCTGAAGGTAGTTAAGGAAGGTCTGACCCATGAACTGTGCCTCGTATGCGATAGCATCCAAGTCGTAATCAATCAACGCCTCGTCGCTCTCAAGGTAGAATGCCTCGATATGCTCCTCGGTGTATGCACGACATACATAGGCTGTTGTAAGGTCGGCAGGAGTCACGTTAAGAAGAAGGCTTGTTGGCTGGTTGTTAACCACGTTGATGTCGAACAATGGCTTGTCGGATGCCGACTGCTTAACCTTAATCTCGAACGTCGTGTCAATGGCAGTGTACTGCACATTGATAATTGCCTCACGCTCGTTGCCTGTGTAGTTAGGAGTTGCAGTGAACTTGATCTGGCCTACAGTAGCTGTGCTTAGATCCTTGATCCAGTTTGCTGAGCAGTTGCTGAGCACTACAGCACCCTGCTGAGGGTTCTTGATAGTGTAGTTTACAGCCATCTCGCCTCCGTCGGCCTCTGCTGTAAGCTCTGTTGCCTCAAGGGTGAATGTAGCACCCTCGGTCTCGCCAGACTTCTCGCAACCTACAAATGCGAGGGCTGCAAGAGCTACGAAGCATGTGAATAGTTTTTTCATAGTAGTCTATTTATTGTTAGTTAAATGCTTGTGGTGTACCTGTCCATGTGCCTGTGATGCGGTTGCGGAGGTCATCCTGAACGTCGATGTCGACAGTTACAGTGCCGTCGCCATTGTCATGAATCGACATGTTACCGCCACGGAATGGTGCAAACTCACTCTGCTCGGCTGTGAAATACCAGCTGCAAAGTAGGTTGTAGCCATCGGTCCAACCTGGGAAAAATGCGTTTGTTGCGATGAAGTCCGATGATTTGTAGTCGCCACAGAAGCCCTCCTCTACGGTGCTCTTGTCGGTGATAAAGTCGAACTGGAAGCAGTCGCCAGTGGTGTTGTTGTTAGGCTTGATGACAATCATCCAGTTAGTATAGCCGCACTCGTAGTAGTCGCCATAGCACTCATATACCATATAGTGGTCTGAGAGATCTGCTGTATAGTCATCTTCGAGTGTTGTGTAGATAGTAACCTCGCCCTGAGAGTCGCTAAGTGTTGTGTCGCCAACATACACAACGTGGTGTGCCTCGCCATCAATAACGACGTCAAGCGTAATCTTGCCATTCTCTACAACAATGGTTCCTGAATCAAATGTGGTGATATCACCATCGCGCTTACCATTCTGGTTAGTCACCCAGTAGCCGCTATACTCTGCGGTGAAGGTGCCCACTTCATATGTGTTATCTTTGTCGAAGGTGTAGGTGCCATTGGCGATAGGCACCATTGATTCGTAGCCCGTGTATGGCGAACCATAGGCATCAATACGGTAGTATGTGGCATTTGGTAGAGCCTTGCCATCCTGGTCGAAGCCACGGTCGCTGAGGATAAACCAGTAGTTGCCAGCACCAGGAGTCAAAGCATCACCAAGATACTCACCACTAATCATTGTTGCCTGGAAGTTAATGTCACCATCGCCACGCTGCTTGATGACAATGTCGAACGATGCTGAGCCATAACCTACGGTAACGGTTGTCTCGCGCATGGCCTTAGTGGTGTTTGTTGCCACGCCAAGCTCTACGATACCATTAGTCATGGTGTTGATAGAGTAGATCCAATCTGCCGATGTCTTAGCATAGATGTAGTCATCAGGGTTGGTGTTCTTGAGTGAGTATTCGATATTAACCTTTTTACCCATGCGCTCAAGCTCAAGCTCGTTGCCCGACAATGACTCGATAACAGGTGTCTTGGCCTCTGCCGACTGGTTGATGATAACGTTGGCCGAGCTGGTGTTGTAGCTAAGTTTCACGGCAGCCATGCGGCTACCACCTGTCTCGTTCTCTGCAACAGTGAGTGTGAGAGACCCTGACCTGTGCTCCTTAATGCGCAACCAAGAGTCGTCGCTCAACGAAACATTTGCCACGACATCTTCTATACCCTTGATGTCGTATGAGATAGTGATATCTTCACCATATTTGCCGAGTTTGATCTCAGTCTCGGAGGTGATGACCACTATGTAATCGCTGTCGTTAGTCTGCTCGCAAGATACGCAGAGGGCAGAAAAAACTACAGCGATGAATAGGAAAAATCGCTTCATATAATTAAAAATTTTATAAATATTTGCTTGATTGTGGCGCAAATATAATATAACGATGCTAATAATCCAAATATCACTCCCACCCTTTAATAATTATATATGGTATAAAATTTGTCGTTAATGCGCCATTATCTATGTTTCTTAAGGCTATAAACATATTGACCCTTGTTGCAAGCATATTGCTGCTCGCTTCGCTCTCGGTTGAGGTAATATACTCTCGAGAGCTTGCTCTGTTTTCGGATGTCTACTCTGAGGTTATGTTTGTCATATGCGTAATCTTCATTGTTGACTTCTTTGTGCTAATGTTTCATAGCAAAAACAAGTTGCGATTTTTAATGCGAAATTTCGTGGTGTTGCTACTCTCAATACCTTACCACGCAATTGCAACGTGGTGTGGTCTGAGACTCGGTCATACAATGTCGATGTGGCTTAGTGGGGTAGTGATGCTGCGAGCAGTAATGGCTCTGTACATAACTCTACGATGGCTTATTGAGCGTCGTGCCACACGTCTTTTATGGGCATATTTGGCAACGGTGTTGCTATGCACCTACTTTGCAGCACTGCTATTTTATGAGTTCGAGGCTCCTGTTAATCGGTCGGTGGCGGGGTTTGGTGATGCCTTGTGGTGGGCGGGCATGAATCTTACGACTGTGGGTGCTGAAATATTTCCAGTGACCACAATAGGTAAGATAATATGTGTGCTGCTGCCGATTTTAGGAACTGCGATATTCCCTATACTTACGGTCTATATCACCTCGCTCTATGAGCGTCGTAATCACCATTCTGGCACGGGAATTGTAGAAGATAGTGACAAACCAAAAAATGATTCATGATGAAAAAACTTATTCTAAGTATTATGGCTCTGGCCTCGATTGTGGCTATGTCATCTTGTTCAAAGACCAACCGATGGAGCGAGCACGAGCGTGCAAAAGTTCGCGATGAGGTGAAAAACTATCGTGATAGAGCATATCTCAACAGCCTCGAAGAGTTGGAATTCGAAGAGTTTTCCAACAATGTAGTCGATGCTATCGAGGTTGACTATCCGGTCTATACCGCATTTGTTGAGTTGCCTGGTCGTGGCGATACAGTTCAGGTTTATGTGGTGTCAACCATCGTGAGTGAGCTCCACGCCGATGCACACAACATGCGCAAGATATATCCTTATCATACGCTTGTGAAAGAAGGCATACTTCCTAAGGGTCTCGATCGTCAGGCGCAGCGAGCTTTTTATGAGTGCTTTGCCCGTAGAGTGAATAATACCTATACTTCAACTACTGCCTTTGTGAATGCAGTGTTGGCCGACACCACATCTTCATCGCAGATAGCTCAGATGCAGAGCCAGTGTGCTGCCGACCTATTCGATTGGACAGTAGAGATTGACGAGGTGATACTCTATGAATAGCTGAAAAGATACCTTCCATCGCATAGTTAAGTATAAAGTTTAGGTCCCGAGAATCTCGGCTACGAGGGGGTGGTGTAGTTTGGTTGCTACATGCCCCCTCGTTTTATTGGTTGCATATTTCGAATTAAATTTGTATATTTGTCATCATTAAACAAAACAACTAACTAAACAATTAAATATTATGGGATTTCTTCAAGAGTTTAAGGCCTTTGCCATGAAGGGTAATGTTGTCGACATGGCAGTCGGTGTTATCATTGGTGGCGCATTCGGTAAGATTGTAACTTCATTGGTGAATGATGTTATCATGCCTCCAATTGGTTATCTTACTGGCGGTGTCGATTTTAAGGATTTGAAGTGGGTTATTAGAGAGGCTGTGGAGGCTACCGATACAACAGCTGCTTTGGCTGAAGTGTCATTGAAATATGGCGCTTTTATTCAGCAGGTTATCGACTTTCTTATCATCGCACTCAGCGTATTTATTATGGTTAAGTTGGTGAATAAGTTGTCGAATCTACGCAAGAAGGAGGAGGAAGCTGCACCAGAGCCAGCACCAGCACCAGAACCAACCAAGGAGGAGTTGTTGCTTACCGAGATTCGTGATCTTCTAAAGCAACAGAAATAGTTGAAAATATCTCAATTCAAAAGGACTGTCACATTGAAAGTGACAGTCCTTTTGATTGTTATAGCTCTTCACCAAATACGATGCGTCGTTGTTGAGGCGAGGAGCGCTGTAGTCGCTCGATTGGTATGTCGAGAGGTGTGCCAAAAGGCATTTGTGCAATGAGTCGCCACTTGTCGCTTATTAACCATCTCTCGGCAATGGCGTTGTCGATTAGCGGGTTGTAGTGTTGAAGTGATGCTCCATAGCCTAAGTCTTCGAGAGCTGTCCATATGGCAAACTGAAACATTGCCGAGCTATGTTCTGACCATGAGTCAAAATTCTTGGCATAGAGTGGAAATTTCTGGCGCATGTCATCGAGTGCTTCCTCATCTTCATAAAAGAGTATTGTGCCACAACCTGACATAAAGGCGCTCTCAATCTTGCGGCACGACTGCTCAAATCGCTCGGGCGAGAGCATATTGCGGAGTATGCCTATGAGAATATTCCATAGCTCATGATGCTGCTCGTTGAAGAGTAGTACTATGCGTGTAGATTGCACGTTGAAGGGTGTCGGCATCGTAAGAAGTAGTTTGTCGACAAGTGCGATAATTTGGCTGTCGTCAACAATCTTGCTGTCTGATAGATGATAGTAGCTACGGCGCTTGGCGATAGCATCAATAAAAGAGTGTCCCATAATTCAACATTTTTGGGACACTCGTGCAATTAGAATACCAAATTAGTAGAGCTTGATATACTCGTATGTGTTGCCAACCTCTGTTAGGTAGCGCTCAAACTCATTGCGCTCGATAACCACTGTGAAACGGTTGTCGTTGGGGTGGAAGCTGAGCGAGGGCTGATGCTGCAAGGTCTCGTCGAGAAAGAGGTGGACATGGTTTTCGGTGTCGTTGATAAGGCCGAAGGGTGATACTGAGCCAGGACATAGTCCGAGCCACTTATCCATTCTTTCGGGTGAGGCAAATGATAGCTTGCCTTGATGCAAGATGTGCTCAAGGTCGTGGATTGCCATCGACTGCTCTGAGTCGAAAACTACCAAATAGTGGCGGTTGCCCTTGTGGTTGCGGAAGAAGAGGTTTTTGCAGTGCTTCGAGCCATCCTGATGCCAATATTGGCGTGCTATCTCAATTGTTGGTGCCTCGGGGTGTTCGTACCATGTGTAGGTAATGTTGTGCTCATCGAGCCATTGAAATACTTTATCGCGACGTTGCATAAATTGTAAACTTGTGTTAGGTCGAATGCAAAGGTAGTAAAATTGTGGCCAAATAAATTGCAAACCCCAAATAAAATATCTAACTTTGTAAAGATTATTTATAACTGCGAAAATCTAAAACTATATAAAACTATGAACGTAGAGCTTATTAACGAGAAGTTTCAAGAGAAATTTGGCGCACAGGGCGAGCTTTTTACATCGCCTGGACGTGTTAACCTCATAGGTGAGCATACCGACTATAATGGCGGCTTTGTATTCCCTGGAGCTATCGACAAGGGTATGGTTGCCGAGATTAAGCTAAATGGTGGTGATAAGGTGCGTGCCTACTCTGTAGATTTGGAGGATTATGCAGAGTTTGGCTTAAATGAGGAGGATGCTCCTAAACAGAGCTGGGCACGATATATCTTCGGTGTGTGTCGTGAGATTCAGAAGCGAGGTGGTAAGATTTCAGGTTTTGATACAGCATTCTCTGGCGATGTGCCTCTGGGTGCTGGTATGTCGTCGTCGGCAGCCCTTGAGTCAACCTTTGCAAATGCTCTTAATGAGCTATTCTCGCTTGGTATCGACCGCTTCGAGTTGGCGCGTATAGGTCAGTCAACAGAGCATAACTACTGCGGTGTGAAGTGTGGTATCATGGATCAGTTTGCATCTGTATTCGGCAAGGCTGGCCACTTGATGCGTCTTGACTGCCGCTCTATGGAGTTTGAGTACTTCCCATTCGACCCTGAGAAGCATGGCTACAAAGTAGTGTTGCTCGACTCGGTTGTCAAGCATGAGCTTGTTGGCTCGCCTTACAACGATCGTCGTGCATCGTGCGAGAGGGTGGCGGCAGTGCTCGGTCAGGAGTTTTTGCGTGGCGCAACAATGGAGCAGCTCGATGCTATCAAAGATAAGATCTCGGAGGAGGACTACAAGCGTGCTCGCTATGTGATTGGCGAGGAGCAGCGTGTGTTGGAAGTGTGCGAGGCGCTCAAGCGTGATGACTACAAAACAGTGGGTAAGCGTATGTATGAGACTCACTGGGGTATGTCGCGCGACTATGAGGTGTCGTGCGAGGAGCTCGACTTCTTGGCAACCGTTGCTGAGGAGTGTGGTGTGACAGGCTCGCGTATTATGGGTGGTGGCTTCGGCGGTTGCACTATCAACCTTGTTAAGAGTGAGCTTTACGATAGCTTCATTACTACTGCTAAGAGCCGTTTTGCGGAGAAATATGGCCACGAGCCAAAGGTCTATTCGGTAGTAATCTCTGATGGCGCACGACGATTGTAGAAAATTTATCGGTTTTCCTTTGGAAGATGCCGAAAAATGATTACCTTTGTGTGACTATATAGTGTCACTATGTCGGTTTGCGATGTAAGTGGCACGGTGTGAGCAGGATATGTGATTTTTATTTACCAATACAAACTTAATAAACACTTTAAGACTTATGAAACACAATTTCAACGCAGGTCCATGCGTACTCCCAAAGCAGGCAATTGAGGCTGCTATCGAGGCTATCCGTGATTTCGACGGCACAGGTATCGGTATTCTTGAGATCTCTCACCGTACTCCAGGTTGGGAGCGTGTAATGGCTGAGGTTGAGCAGCTATGGCGTGACCTTTTGAACATCCCTGAGGAGTATGCAATCTTCTTCGTAGGTGGTGGTGCTTCTACTCAGTTCTTCCAGGTTCCTGCTAACCTTCTTAAGACTAAGGCTGCTTACTTGCAGACTGGTGTTTGGGCTAAGAAGGCTGCTAAGGAGGCTAAGTTCTATGGCGATGTAGAGATCGTT
>JAFODV010000047.1 GCA_017380515.1 Alistipes sp. | reverse complement strand
GTTTGTATACTGGAAGTGGTGAGTATACGCCCTGTGCCGATACGTTGAATGGAAGGCCAAGGATTACAAGACGGTTCTGGTCGCGGTAGTCGGCGTTGGTCTTTGCGTCAACACCCTGAGCGATAGTCACAACGTCGCTAACAGTAGCTGTGATGCCATTCTCCTGAATGAGGGTGTATGTCATCTCCCACTCACCAAGGAGCGATGTGAAGAGATCGGACTCAACACGTGTCGCTGCAGCCTGCTTAGGTGTGGTGTATGTTGTAGTCTCGAATGTCTCGGTGTGCTCGGCATTCTTTACGCTTACCATTACTGTGTACTCCACCTCTGGCCACAAGTTCTCCATCTTGATAGAGAGACCAGTGTTGTTAATAGCATCGAGGTCTACCTGGCCAATATCAGTACCGAAGTTATTCACGATGTACTGATCGTCGTAACCCTCCACACGCTTGGCGTGAACATCTGCTGTTGCACGGAATACCACCTTTGCGCTTGCTGCAGAGTCTGAGCGTAGGTTGAGGTAAAGTGTGTTATGAGGAGAGTTAGCATCCTCAGTTACAGACATTTCGAGTGTTGGTGCTGCGAGCTGCTTAGCTGTTGTTGTGAATGGGATGAGTGCAAACGACTCTGCGCCCTTGTCGTCGATAGCCAAGATGTGGCAGTAGTAGTTGGTCTCAGGAGTAAGGCCTCCCCATGTGTCGTAGTTGTCGTCTGAGAGGTGCCATGAGCCTGCTGATGGGTTCTTTACCAATGTCATGAGCATAGACTCGCCGTAGCCAGCGATGATGCCGTCGGCCCACGCCTGGTCGCGTACATATACATAGTACTCAACGACGCTATCGTCTGGCTCGGTCATGATTGTTACTGTTGTAGAGCCAATCTCGAGGAGCTGTGTTGTGATGCCAGCCTCAGATACAGGCTTACGGAGGGTCTTAAACTCTTTGGTGAAGATATTGCCAGTGATGTTCTTGCTGCTGTCGCAACTTACAGCGATAACGTAGTACTCGCTATCCTCGCGCATGCGCATCTCATATAGGCCATATGTACCGCCATCGTACCAATTAATGGTTATAGGACCGCTCTCTAAGATGCCGATACCTGCTGTCTCGATGTAGCTCTCAGGGCTCTGACCGTAGTACTCCAATGACGCCTTGTCTATACACTGGAAGAGCATGTTGCCAGGGAGGTTGATTGTAAATGTAACGTTGTCATAGCCCACGTTGTCGATGGTGATAGGGTTGTCCACGCCGTCGTCAGGAGTTGTGAATGTGAGCTTCTTAGGATCACTCAATATGCTACTATCCTCAGCGCGAAGTATTGCGTAGAGAGTGTAGTTAGTGTTGTCATTGAGGTTGTCGATAGTGAGTGTAGCATTCGACTCAACAGTTGCTGAGTTGTGGGTGAACAGCTGGTCAATAGATGGAGCGTCGTAGCCCTCTGCAACTACAGCATAGCCGAGCTCGCCCTTAACAGTTGTTGTCACCTCAAATGTAAATGACGATGTTGTTACCTCACTCTCTGTGAGTGTAATCTCTGGCTTGGTGCCATTGCCCTTGCTTGGCTCTGGGTTGTCAGGTGTACACCCAGTAACCATGGCAATAGTTGCAAAAAGTGCAAAAATGCTGAATAGTTTTCTCATGGTAATAAGTTTTAGAATGTTATTAATTAATATTTTCTCTATTTATGTTGGTCTATCCCCTTAGGGATATATGCCTATATTGGGCGCAAAAATAATAAAAAAATATTTAGTAAGGCATGACTTTTAAATATTCTATAATATTTACATGCCGCACGGCTCTGCTTAGTGGTTATTTCTCGCCAAAATATATGTCGAGAAGCTCCTTTGCCGCAATGAACGACGATAGCTTAGCATCTAACACACGCTGCTCAATGTCGCTGAGACGTGACTCAATCTCTGGGTTGTGGTAGAAGCTCGACTTTAGAGTCTCGTTGATTGTCTCGTACATCCAATATTTATTCTGGCGATTGCGGTTTGACATGAAGTAGCCATTTAGTTCAATATGTTGTAGATATTGCTCCACGCCTTGCCATACCTCCTCAAGGCCTGTGCCTTCGAGTGAAGAGCATGTGTAGACCTGTGGTCGCCACTCAGATTCGGGGAGTGGGAATAGGCGTAATGCGCCTTGATACTGCGCTTTAGCAAGCTCAGCCTTTTTGATATTCTCGCCATCTGCCTTGGTGATAACCATCATGTCGGCCATCTCCATGATGCCTCGCTTGATGCCCTGAAGCTCGTCGCCAGCACCCGAAATCTGAAGCATCATAAACATGTCGACCATCGAGTGTACGGCGGTCTCAGACTGACCCACGCCAACGGTCTCGATAAATATCACGTCAAAGCCAGCTGCTTCGCACAATACTATTGTCTCACGAGTCTTGCGTGCCACGCCACCAAGAGAGCCTGCAGAAGGCGAGGGGCGAACAAAGATGTTGGGGTTGTGGCATATGCTCTCCATGCGTGTCTTGTCACCGAGAATAGAGCCTCCGCTGCGCTCCGACGATGGGTCGATAGCCAACACCGCAAGTTTGTGGTTATACGACGTAACCATGTTGCCCACAGCCTCAATGAAGCTCGACTTGCCAGCACCTGGAACACCCGTAATGCCTATGCGTACCGACTTGCCAGAGTAGGGTAGACATCTTTCGATAATCTCCTGAGCCTGAGCATAGTGCTGAGGGTTGTTGCTCTCGATTAGGGTGATTGCCTGAGCGAGTATTGTGATGTTGCCATCAAGGATTCCCTGAACATACTCGTCAGTGGTCATCACGCGGCGTTTTTTGCGTACAAAGTAGGGGTTTACCACAGGCTGACTCTCCACGCCATCTGTTACATTGAGGGCGCTGTCGTGGTGATGGTCGAGATACTCTTTTTCGTAATGCTCTATCTTTGTAAATGCCATATTAATAGTTGTTTAGTTATTCTATGGTTGAGTGAATTTCGCTTTCGTCAAGTTGTGCCAACGAGCCAAACCATACTATCTTGCGTGTCTGTGTTGAGTAGATTACGGCAAACGGAATGTAGCTCACTCTAAAGTTGCGAAATGTTCGGCTATCATTGTCGAATGCTACTATCGTGTCGTTGGTTGTTATCTTGCGGAGCATCTCCTCCTCGAAGCCATCTTGCTCGGGGGTGAGAAGCACTATGCCGAGCTTTTGGCGTAAGGGAGTTGATAGCTCGGTGAATTGTCGTATCGCCTCGATTGACGGGTTGCTCTTTGAGTGCATGAATATTAGGCACGTGTACTCCTTGTCGACAAGCTTCAGGTCGGAACCTGCCGATGAGTCGACGTCTATTGCGGGTATGCGCTCGCCAATGCGCAGTATCTGGGCGTCGGCATTGGTCATGCACAACAACAAACCGAGTGCTAATGTCAATAGGTTTCTCATAATCCACAAAGATAGTAAAAAAAAGTAAAGGCTCAAAATAATGATGATATTATAGTGTACTTTTCTTTAATCCATCTAAAACAATATAAAAAAGAGTCGAAAATATTTCGCCGTTTCAAAAAGATATACTATCTTTGACTGATTTTTGATATGAGAAAATTGAAATCGTAAAATAAATAAATACTAAGTTAAACTTTATAAATATTAAACACTATGAAAGTATCACACATCGAGCATCTTGGTATTGCTGTAAACAGCCTTGAGGAGGCAATTCCTTATTGGGAGAACGTATTGGGTCTAAAGTGTTATGCTATCGAGGAGGTAGCTGACCAGAAGGTTAAGACTGCATTCTTCATGCTTGGTCAGACCAAGATCGAGCTTTTGGAGCCAACATCTCCAGAGTCAACTATTGCTAAGTATATCGAGAACAAGGGCGTAGGTATCCACCATATGGCTCTCGCTTGCGAGAACATCGAGGAGCAGTTGGCTGACGCTGAGGCTCATGGTATCCGTCTTATAGACAAGACTCCACGTAAGGGTGCTGAGGGTTTGACTATTGCATTCCTTCACCCAAAGTCAACTCAGGGTATTTTGACTGAGCTTTGCGAGAACAAGAACAAATAATCCTGTTTGAGCCTAAACGAAACAAACTTATAACTTTATAAAATAACATTTCACTATGAGCGAAATTCAGAAAGCGATTGAGAAGTTGATGGATAACCGTCAGACAGCTCGTATGGGTGGTGGCCAGAAGGCTATCGACAAGCAGCACGAGAAGGGTAAGTACACTGCTCGTGAGCGTATCGCTATGTTGTTGGACGAGGGTAGCTTCGAGGAGTTCGATATGTTCGTTACTCACCGCTGCTACGACTTCGGTATGGACGCTAAGCACACATTCGGTGATGGCGTTGTAACAGGTTATGGTACCATCGCTGGTCGCTTGGTTTATGTATTTGCCCAGGACTTCACAGTTACTGCAGGTTCTTTGTCAATCTCTTTGGCTGACAAGATTTGCAAGGTTATGGATATGGCTGTTCGCAACGGTGCTCCATGTATCGGTTTGAACGACTCTGGTGGTGCTCGTATCCAGGAGGGTGTAAACGCTTTGGCTGGTTATGCAAATATCTTCCAGCGTAACGTAATGGCATCAGGTGTTATCCCACAGATCTCAGCTATCTTTGGTCCTTGCGCTGGTGGTGCTGTTTACTCTCCAGCTTTGACTGACTTCATCATCATGCGTCGTGAGACATCTAACATGTTCTTGACCGGTCCTAAGGTTGTTAAGACTGTTACTGGTGAGGACGTAACTCAGGAGCAGCTTGGTGGTGCTAACATGCACACAACAAAGTCTGGTGTTGCTCAGTTTGCTGTTGACTCAGAGGAGGAGGGCTTGAAGCTTATTCGCGACCTTCTCTCTTACATGCCACAGAACTACACAGCACTTGTTCCAGATCAGCCATGTACTGACGATATCGCACGTAAGGAGGATATCCTCAACGAGATTATCCCAGATAACCCAAATAAGCCATATGACATGATGGAGGTTATCAAGGCTATCGTTGATAACGGCGAGTTCTTGGAGTCTGCTGCAGTTTATGCTAAGAACATCATCACAGGTTTTGCACGCTTCAACGGTCAGTCAGTAGGTATCATCGCTAACCAGCCTAAGTTCATGGCCGGTGTACTCGATATCAACGCTTCACGTAAGGCTGCACGTTTCGTGCGTTTCTGCGACGCGTTCAACATTCCATTGGTAACATTGGTTGACGTTCCTGGCTTCTTGCCTGGTACTGCTCAGGAGTACGGTGGCGTTATCACCCACGGTGCTAAGCTTTTGTTCGCTTACTGCGAGGCTACAGTGCCTAAGGTAACAGTTACATTGCGTAAGGCTTACGGTGGTGCTTACATCGTTATGTCATCTAAGCACATCCGTGGTGATGTTAACTATGCATGGCCAACTGCTGAGATCGCAGTTATGGGTGCAAGCGGTGCTGTTGAGGTATTGCACGCTAAGGCGTTGGCATCATTCGAGAACAAGGAGGATAAGGCTAAGTTTGTTGCAGAGAAGGAGCAGGAGTACCGCGACAAGTTCTCTAACCCTTACAATGCAGCACGCTACGGCTATATCGACGATGTTATCGAGCCACGTAACACTCGTTTCCGCGTAATTCGCGCTTTGGAGTCTTTGCGCAACAAGCGTTTGGAGAATCCAGCAAAGCGTCATAACAACATTCCATTGTAATCTTAATTTAGTAGATAGTTATGATGATTCTTGCAACTAATTGGGGTAACGCTGGCCTTATGGCATTGGTGAGCATCTGCTTGGTGTTTACTGTGCTTGTGCTTCTTATCTTGGTTTTGAAGCTCTTCGGAGTTATCTTCGCCGAGAAGAAGAAGGCTGCTGTTGCCGCTCCAGTCGCATCATCAGAGGGTATCACTGACGAGGAGGTGGCAGCCATCGCTATGGCTGTCAACCTCTTCTTCAATTGCCACGATGAGGAGAGCGACGTGCTTACTTTCCGCCAGAACCACGATGTTTCGGCATGGCAGGTACGCAATATCCACAAACAACTTTAGTCCCAAACTAAACACAACACTATTTTTTTACGAATTATGCAGAAATTCAAATTCAATATTAACGGTAAGAGCTACGAGGCTATCGTAGAGGAGACCGAGCGTAACACTGCTCGTGTTGAGCTTAACGGCAAGAGCTACACCGTTCAGGTGGAGAAGGAGGAGGCTATCGTATCTCCTAAGATTGCGGCTGTTAAGCCATCATCTGCTGGCGCTGACTTTGTTGAGCCAGAGCAGAAGGTTACTGGCAACGCTGGCTCTATCAAGTCACCACTTCCTGGCAATGTATCTAAGATCAAGGTTAAGGAGGGTCAGGCAGTTAAGGCTGGTGAGGTCTTGATGACTCTCGAGGCTATGAAGATGGAGAACGAGATTATGGCTCCTGGCACAGGTACTGTTAAGAAGATCTACGTTGCTGAGGGTGCTGCTGTTCAGCAGGGCGAGGCTCTCATCGACATCGAGTAATTGCTAACTCTTAATATAAATAATATGAAGAGTGTAAAACTATATTTTTCGTTGCTCCTCTCGGCTGTTATGCTCGTAGTTGCTGCTCCAGTGATGGCGCAGGACGAGAGCGCAGTTGCTGGTGAGCAGAATGTAGAGCAGACGGCTGAGGTTGCTGCTCCTGAGGCTGAGGCTGAGGCTGTGATGCCTATCGCTGAGGTTGAGGAGGGCGCTAAGGCTGCACATGCTCCTATTAGCTCGGAGGGTCGTCCTAACGAGGATATCGACAAGGAGTTCAGCGTGGGTAAGGCCGTTGGTGACTTCGCTGGTCAGTCTGCTATCGTTGCCTTCTTCAAGGATGGTGGCTGGAAGAATGCGTTGATGCTTATCATCTCGTTCGTGCTTTTGTACCTCGCTATCGTTAAGAAGTTTGAGCCATTGTTGCTCATGCCTATCGCCTTCGGTATGTTGCTTACCAATCTTCCTGGCGCTGGCTTATTCCACTCGGAGCTATTCGCTGGTGGTCACGTACACTGGGAGGACTTCGCTCTTGGCTCAGGTGTAGGTCTCTTGGACTACTTGTACCTCGGTGTTAAGCTTGGTATCTATCCTTGCTTGATCTTCATCGGTGTAGGTGCTATGACCGACTTCGGTCCACTTATCGCTAACCCTAAGAGCTTGTTGTTGGGTGCTGCAGCACAGATTGGTATCTTCGCTACATTTATCGGTGCTTTGGCTCTCGGCTTCAACTACTGGGAGGCAGGCTCTATTGGTATCATTGGTGGTGCTGACGGTCCTACCGCTATCTACCTAACATCTAAGCTTGCTCCACACTTGCTCGGCCCTATCGCCGTTGCAGCTTACTCTTACATGGCTCTTGTACCTGTTATCCAGCCTCCTATCATGAAGGCGCTTACTACCGACAAGGAGCGTAAGATTGAGATGAAGCAGCTTCGCACAGTGTCACAGCGCGAGAAGATTATCTTCCCCATCGTTATCACCGTTATCATCGCCATCC
>JAFODV010000046.1 GCA_017380515.1 Alistipes sp. | reverse complement strand
ATTCGTGAGAACATCGAGAAGCTACAGCTTGAGGTCGATAACAACCGCCTTGAGCAGGAGATGATATTCTACATCGAGAAGCTCGACATCACGGAGGAGAAGGTGCGCCTCGACAACCACTGTAACTACTTTAGAGAGGTGGCACGTGAGGAGGAGGCTCCAGGACGTAAGCTCGGATTCATTGCTCAGGAGCTTGGTCGTGAGATTAACACCATGGGCTCGAAGTCGAACGAGGCAAACATGCAGCGCTTGGTAGTTAAGATGAAAGATGAGTTGGAGAAGATTAAGGAGCAGGTACTCAACATATTGTAATTGAAAGATACGATGGGTAAGTTAGTGATATTTTCAGCCCCCAGTGGCTCAGGTAAGACAACTATTGTGCGTGAGTTGTTGAAGCGCTTTCCACAGTTCGAGTTCTCAATCTCGGCAACATCACGCCAGCCACGTGGCCAGGAGCAGAATGGCGTAGACTACTATTTCCTCACAAACGAGGAGTTCAAGGAGCGTGTTGAACGAGACGAGTTCGTTGAGTGGGAGGAGGTATATGCAGGCACATGCTATGGCACACTTCGTAGCGAGATGGAGCGCATCTGGGCTAAGGGTAACGTCATCGTCTTCGACGTAGATGTTATGGGTGGCATCAATCTTAAGAGGTTGTTTGGTGTTGATGCCTGCTCGGTATTCATTCAGCCACCCTCAGTCGAGGAGCTTGAGCGTAGGTTGCGTGGCCGTGGCACCGACTCTGAGGAGGTTATCCAGAAGCGTATTGCCAAGGCCGACTTCGAGCTAACCAAGGCTTCGGAGTTCGACCATATTGTGGTTAATGATGTGTTGTCGGAGGCTGTTGATGAGGCTACGGCAATCATCGAAAACTTTCTAAAGTAATTTGTGATATGAAAAAACGTATGTTGCTATATTTCGGCTCGTTCGACCCAATTCACAATGGTCACATTGCGCTTGCCGAATATGCTATTGCTAAGGACTTGGCTGACGAGGTGGCGCTAATCATCTCGCCTCAGAATCCCTTTAAGGCAGATGTGTTGCAGACGCCTGAGTACTCTCGCTACGAGATGGCGGAGCTTGCGTGCAAGGAGTCGAAATATCCTGAGAAGATTAAACCTTCGGTGATTGAGTTTGTGTTGGAGAAGCCAAGCTACACGATTAACACTCTCGACTTTTTGCGTGAAAACAATGGCGATGAGATGGAGTTCGCTATTATCACAGGTAGTGACATCTGGGCACGCTTCGATGAGTGGAAAGAGTACGAGCGCATCTTGAACGAGTATAAGATATATGTATATCCTCGCAAGGGCTATGCCGTTGAGAAGTTCGCTGATAGAGTGACTATCCTCGACGATGCTCCATATGTTGAGTATTCATCAACCGAGGTGCGTGAGGCTGTCGAGCGAGGTATGGATATCTCGGCTATGGTGTCGCCAGCAGTAAAGGATTATATCGTGAAAAATCAGTTCTGGACGCCAGCGGGAAACATCGTGCGCCTAACATCGATGATTGAGCAGCAGCCTGAGAATGATAAGCTCTATGTCGAGCGTGGTAAGTACTACTATCGCCACAACGAGTGGGGTAAGGCTATCAACGACTTCAACAAGGCTAAGGCGCTTAACCCTAACAACGAGGAGGCTCAGCAGTTGCACGATATGGTCTACGAGATTCTGTCGTTCAGATATAAAGATATCTATAATCCATAATAGATAAAACCATGATAGAGATTGATAATAAGATTGTTAGCGTTGACCTGTTGCGTGAGGGCTTTGCCTGTGACCTTAAGGCCTGCAAGGGCATCTGTTGTGTTGAAGGTGACTCGGGTGCTCCACTCGATATCGACGAGGTTGACCTCTTGGAGGAGGAGTGGGAGAACTATGCGCCATATATGACCGAGGAGGGCCGTGCTGCTGTCGAGGAGCAGGGCTTCATGGTTGTGGATGTCGATGGTGACTACACCACGCCTTTGGTCGATAATGCCGCTTGTGCCTATGCCTTCGAGGAGAATGGCATCACGTTTTGCGCCATTGAGCGTGCCTACCGTGAGGGTAAGTGCTCGTTCCTAAAGCCGCTATCGTGTCATCTCTATCCTATACGTGTTAAGCGCTTCCGCAATGGCTCGTATGGTTTGAACTATCACCGTTGGTCGGTGTGTAGCTCGGCGCGCGAGTGTGGCGAGAAGCTTGGAGTGCCCGTATACAAGGGCCTCAAAGAGCCTATTATACGTGCTTTTGGCGAGGAGTTCTATCAGCAGCTTGAGCAGGCTGCTGAGATGTTAAAGGGCCAAGAGTAGTAGCTTAAATAATTGTTTATATGAAACTATTAAGATTATTGGTTATCATTGTGTTGTGTGTTAGCGTGCAACAGTTGTCGGCGCAGAGTGCCGATACCACTTTGGTTATTCCAAAGTTAGATAGTATGCTTGTGGCACAGATTGATAGCCTCAGAACAAAGGGTGGTGATGCGGTGGCTAAGAGCGACAGCGTGCAGCCAAAGCGTCATATCCCTGTGCCTATTCCACCTATTCGCACTCTTGGTCAGGTGGCAGCTATCGACACGTTGCCAACCGCAAGCGATGAACTTCAGATTATCCTCTTCAATGACAACACATGGCGTTATGTGCGTACCAAGCCATCGAAGAAAGATGAGAAGATCTTTACAGAGTATTGGAATACTGGTGTTACGCATGCCTACTATGGCATAACAGCTGAAAAACTACCAGAGACAACAGCCATCGAATTGGTTGACTCACTATCGGGCCACCACTATCCTTATAAGGGTTGGATGAGTTCAAAGTTTGGCCCACGAGGAGGCCGAGGCCACCATGGTGTTGACCTTCCGCTAAAGACTGGCGATCCTGTTTACGCTACGTTTGATGGTAAGGTGCGCTATTCGGCCTTTTCATCGAGTGGCTATGGTAATCTTATTATTATTCGCCATACCAACGGCCTTGAGACCTACTATGCCCACCTTTCGGAGCGTAATGTGGAGGCTGGCGATTGGGTTATTGCTGGTCAGCAGATTGGTAAGGGTGGTAGCACTGGTCGTAGCTCGGGTCCGCACCTTCATTTTGAGACTCGTTATAAGGGCTTGTCATTTGATCCTGAGCGCATTTTTGATTTTAAGACAGGTGAAATACGTCGTAAGGATCTGCTGCTTAAGCGTCGTCACTTCAGTATTTACTCGAAGTACGAGCAGGACTTTGACGACGAGGAGGACAAGAAGCAGACTACAACGGCTAAGTCTACATCTTCAACCAAGGCCCCTACAACATCTAAGACCTCGACGTCGTCATCAAAATCAACAACGAAGAGCACCTCAACGGATAAGTATCATACTATTGTCGAGGGCGATACGTTTGGTTCGTTAGCTATTAAGTATAATACTACATCAAAGAAGATTCAGGAGCTTAACCCAGATGTTGATCCAACGAAACTTCAGATAGGCAAGAAGATTCGAGTGTCTGGCAGTAAGTCCTCGTCATCTTCATCTAATAGTAGTGCTGTATATCACACTATTAGTGAGGGTGATACCTTTGGACACCTTGCCATTAAGTATAATACTACATCGAAAAAGATTCAGGAGCTCAATCCTAAAGTTGACCCTGCAAAGATTCAGATAGGTCAGAAGATCCGTGTCAAGTAGGTAGCTGCACCACGAGATTGTTTTCAGTAATAAGTCATGGGCTGAATGGAGTGTACTTCGGTGTACATTCATTCAGCCCAATTCTTTTTTGGTTTATATAGTCGTTATTGTTGCAAATACTTAAGCCTCTACTCGTGCTTCTCGCAGTGAGGGCAGTGGTGGTGCTCGCCCAGAATGGTGTGAGGTATGTTGCCGTGCGAGATGAGTTGTATAGGACAGTCGTAGTTGCGTAGCTGCTCCTCAGTTATGATGTTTGAGTCGTGGCGGTGTGCATGGCGGTTTACGCATACTATGCTTCGCACTACGCTCGATATTGTGCCTATGTCGTGCGAAATCATCACTATGGCCATCTGCTTAGATAGGTGGTGAAGTAGGTTGTATAGCTCGTTTTCGAAGCGGTTGTCAACAAAATTTGTTGGCTCGTCGAGAATCAAAAGTTTGGGATTCGAGATGATTGCTCGACAAAGCATTACGCGCTGTTGCTGACCTCCTGAAAGCTCTCCTATTGCACGTTTGCTCAGATTATTAAGCGACGTGAGCTCGAGAACTTCTTTAACTCTTTTGCGCTCCTCCTTGCCATAACCCTTTAGCATGCCTCGCTCGTGTTGAAGCCCTGACATTATAACCTCCTCCACCGATATTGGAAAAGCCTTGTCGAAGGTTGTTATCTGTGGCATATATCCAATCTGAGGTTTGCCACCATGCATGATGCTCTGGCTAAACTCAATATTGCCGACATGGGGTATTATGCCCATTATGGCCTTTACGAGTGATGATTTGCCGCCACCATTAGGGCCAATTATGCCGATGAAATCATCTTCGTATATATTGAGGTTTACATGCTCGAGGGCAACAATGCCATCGTAGTTAACGCCAACATCGCTAAGTGATATTATGGTGCTTCGGCTATTACTCATTACTCTCTGTAATAATGTTTACCACGCGTCTTATCTCGTTCTCAATGTCGATAGCCAGCGGGTCTGTGATTACAATCTCTGCTTTCAATTCATTAGCTATCGAACGTAGCTTATTTTCGCTATATTGTGGTTGATGGAATATTGTCTTGATTTGGAGTGTGCGTCCCTTCTCCACAAGCTCCACAAGCTGTTTTGGCGTTGGCTCTTTGCCCTCATTCTCAATGGCAATCTGCTCAATCCCGTAGTTCTTAGCCAGATATGTGTATGCTGGGTGGTAGATCATTATCGCGCGGCTCTTGCTCTTTGCGAGGGTTGTTGTGCAGTAGCTGTCGAGGGAGTCGAGTCGAGCGATTATGGTGTTGGCTGCCTCACGATATTTTGTTGAGTCTGGATAGTCGTCGAGTAGTGCATCTCGCATGTTTGTTACCATTGTGCGAAGCTCACGTGGCGATGTCCATATGTGGGGATCTACGCCGTGTGAGTGGTTGCAGTGGTGGTGTGAGCAACTGCCAGCAATGGTCTCAATGCCTTCTGATAGATTGACGATTTGGTCATTGTTGCATTGGTGTATAAGGCTGTGCTCAAAGCTGATAAGGCCTGTTGAAAATATGTAGTCTGCACCCTGGAGTGCTGCTATGTCGGCCGATGTTGGCTCATAGCTCTCGGGACTTGCTCCCTGTTTTACAAGGAGCTTGATGTCGAAGTCGCCACATGTAAGCTCTTTGGCGAGCTGCTGTAGTGGTGCTATTGTTACAAATATGGTCTTTTCGTTGTTGCTCGATTTTTGCGAGTTGCAAGCAACAACTATTAGGGTGGTGGCAAGTATTAGTATAAATCTTTTCATATTTTATTGTATTCTTGTGGCAAAGTTATAAAAAAGTGTGACTAAATTTTGATTTCTCCCTATTTTTTTAGATATTTGCCATCATAAATTAAAAACATGTGCAAAATGATTAAGAATATAACTGAATCAATAAAGTATATTGGTGTTGACGATACCGATATCGATCTCTTCGAGAGTCAGTATGTTGTGCCTCATGGTGTGTCGTATAACTCGTACGTAATCTTCGACGAGAAGATTGCAGTTATGGACACTGTTGATCCTCGCAAGGGTAGTGAGTGGATTGAGAATTTGCGTGAGGCGCTTGATGGTCGTAAGCCTGACTATCTTGTTGTTCAGCACCTTGAGCCCGATCATGCTGGTAACATAGCTAGAGCTATGGAGCTATATCCTGATATGCAGGTTGTTGCATCGGACAAGGCTGTTAAGATGATGCCTCAGTTCTTCTTCGAGACTCAGTTTGAGGGCCGTGTTATCGGCGTTAAGGAGGGTGGCACACTATCGCTCGGTGGCCGCACACTCCATTTTGTTATGGCGCCTATGGTTCACTGGCCTGAGGTAATGGTTACTTACGACAGCAAGGAGAAGGTGTTGTTCTCGGCTGATGGCTTCGGTAAGTTTGGCGCCTTGTGCTACACTGAGGATGAGTGGGCATGCGAGGCTCGTCGCTACTACTTCAATATCTGCGGTAAGTATGGTGGTCCTGTGCAGACACTCCTCAAGAAGGCAGCCACGCTTGATATTGCAATAATCTGTCCATTGCATGGTCCTATTCTCACCGAAAATCTTGGCTACTACCTCGGTTTGTACGACACTTGGAGTAAGTATGAGCCTGAGACTGAGGGTGTTCTTGTTGCCTATGCATCTATCCATGGCAATACTGCTGAGGTTGCTCGCAAGTTTGCTGATATGCTTCGTGCTCGTGGTGCCGAGAAGGTTGTTGTTTGCGACCTATCACGTTGCGATATGGCTGAGGCTGTCGAGGATGCTTTCCGCTATAGCAAGCTTGTTGTTGCTGCTGCGTCGTACGACTCTGATGTCTTCCCTCCTATGCACGACTTCTTGCACCACCTTGCTATCAAGAATTTCTGCAAGCGTCGCATCGGTATTATCGAGAATGGCTCGTGGGCACCATCGGCTGGCCGTGCTATGCGCAATATCATCGACCGCTTCAAGGATGTTCAGGTTGTCGAGCCTATGGTTACTATCGTCTCTCGCCTCAAGCCTCAGGATATTCCTGCCCTTGAGCAGCTTGCTGACGATATGTTGAAGGATAAGTGCGACCGCTGCGTGGAGTAGTAGGTGTAACTAAATAAGAAAAGCGTAGCTTTCGGGCTACGCTTTTTTTTGTGTTATTCAGTTGGCTACTTTCTGCCCTCGAAGGTTACAGGGTACTCGCCACACATGAAGCTAAGGGTCATGGTGTCATGCGTGATAAGGCCAACGAGATTGGTGATTATAAACTTCTCGAAAGGACCCCCCATGGCATAGGGGATTATGCCATTGCCAGCGAGTACATAGTTGCCCACAGCGCCCATACAATCAACACCCTCGACAACCATGTCGAGCTTAATGGGCATGCCGTCAGCAAATTTCACCTTGTACATAACAAAGTTTAACTTGTCGTCGATAATCTCGTAGTCAACCTTAACGTCCTCCTGAGTGTAGAACGTGCCGTCGTTCTGGTCAACAACCATTGTGCCTATGTAGCACTCATTATTGTCGGGGTTAGACGGTAGGGTGTTGTGGTCGCCATTCTCGCACGATACGAACAATAGCGCTGATGCTAAAAGGCTAAGTGTTAGTCGTAATAGATTCATTATTAATCAGTTTTAAAGGTTTATATTAAGTCGAACTCCTCCATGTATAGGCGCTCCCTTCGAGAAGAACTCTTTGCCTACCGACTTGAAGTAGAATACGTCATAGTCGGTGTTTGTTAGGTTGCGTCCCCATAGGGTTATGCTTAAATCTTTAAGCTGCAATGTTAGCTGTGCTCCGAGTGTTGAGTATAGAGGCTGACGTAGTGTGTTTGCCTCGTTCCAATATATTGAGCCCGATGCACGCCAGTCTGCCGAGATGGTAACATTGCGCAATGTCGAGTTATCTATAGCCCAGCTATATGATGCTATTAGTGACACTGTGTTTTCTGGAGCGTAGGGTAGGCGGTTGCCGGCATAGTCGGCAGTGCCATCGTTATATTTACGGAAGCGAGCGTTGGTATAGCCATAGTCGCCACGAATGTTGAACCCGTTATAGTTGTAGGCTACTGAAAGCTCCATTCCATAACTACGTGCACGTGCAGCGTTCGACATCATGCGTCCAGTGCTATTTCCCTTTGGCAGAATTGTCACCTGCTGGTCGAAACACTCAATCCAAAATAGTGAGGCGTCGAGCGTAAGGCCGATTGCAGGTCGTAGGTGTGTGCCCACCTCGAAGTTCCAGCTTGTCTCGGGCTTGTAGCGTGTGGCCGATGCAGAGTCGTAGTTGTTGGGTATCACCGAATCAAGTTGTACTCCTAAATCATCGAGCATATCCTGCATCATTATCGACTGCAAGATGTCCGAAAATATCTGTGTGTTGTAGCCACCACTCTTATAGCCACGTGCTATCGTAGCATATATATTGCCACGATTCATGTTATACTCCGCTGCAAGTTTAGGTAGTATCTTGAAGAAGAACTGTTTCTCACTACCTTTGAAATCACTTCTAAGCTCTTTGTAGTCGATCATGGTAAGATCGAAACAGTAGGGTATAGTGGTATGTGAGTGATAGCGCATAGAGGTGTATTCGTAGTCGAAGCGTATGCCCGCAGTGAGCTTCCAACGTCCAAGTTTTACTGCCGACTGATGATAAAGTGCAGCACCTATTGTGGGTATGAAAAAGTCGCTTGCTATGACAAACTTATCGGTGCCGAATGTCATATTATTATCAGGGAATACAGTGTGTAGTCCGTTGTTTATATTTCCGAGTATCAGCTCGTTGATGCCATCTTGCTTAAATGTTACTGGAGATGACATGTCAAGCAACTTGGCAAAGCCAAACAGACCGCATAGCCACTGATAGCGAGAATTGGTGTCGGCATTACGTATTACAATATCTTCGGTTATGCTATGCTCACGCTGCATCTGCTGCATGGTAAACATCGACTTTGGCGAGAAGTCCTGGTCGAGGGTCATCTTATCGCTAAGATACTGGTAGCTTGTTGTCGACTGAAGACGAATCTTTTGGCCGAGGTAACGTGCTACAAATCCCTCGCTCAGGGTCAGACGCTCATATCCCGAAGGGTCGTTGTAGGCGATGGGTGAGTAGCTATCTGTAGTAGGGTCATAGGGGTGGTAGGCGTAGCCGCCCTCGTTGGTATATCCAGCAGTTAGTATGTTGTCGAAGTTCCAGCGACTGTTGGCAATCCAGTTGACGCGAACACGTGCTGAGGCGCTATTGTTCCAGTCGCACATGTCGTCGGTATAGGTGTTTCGGAAGAATCCTCCATCATGGTTATATGTGGCAGCCACCGACACGCCAAGTTTGTTTGT
>JAFODV010000045.1 GCA_017380515.1 Alistipes sp. | reverse complement strand
TGTTGGTCAGCAACATCTTGTTGACACACTCCTTATAGGCCTTCTTTCAGGCGGACACATCCTTTTGGAGGGTGTTCCTGGCTTGGCAAAGACTCTTGCCATAACAACACTTTCGAAGGCTGTAGATGCCAAGTTTGCACGTATTCAGTTCACTCCCGACCTGCTCCCTGCCGACCTTATCGGTACGCTTATCTACTCGCAGCGCAACGAGGAGTTCACCGTGAAGCGAGGCCCTATCTTTGCCAACTTCATCCTTGCCGACGAGATCAACCGCTCACCAGCAAAGGTGCAGTCAGCACTGTTGGAGGCCATGCAGGAGAAGCAGGTGACAATCGGCGATACCACATATTCTCTTCCTGAGCCATTCTTGGTGCTTGCAACACAAAACCCATTGGAGCAGGAGGGTACATACCCACTACCTGAGGCACAGGTCGACCGTTTCATGCTCAAGGCAAAGATCTCGTATCCTAAACGTACCGAGGAGCTCGACATCATACGCATGAACCTTCGTGGCGAGGGTCTTCCTGAGGTCTCGTGTGTGATTCGCCCTGAGGACATCATGCGTGCCCGCGAGGTGGTGAGCCAGGTATACATGGACGAGAAGATAGAGAAGTATATTATCGACATAATCTTCGCCACACGTGAGCCTTTGGAGTACAAGCTAAATCACCTTCAGCCACTCATCGCCTATGGCGGCTCGCCACGTGCCAGCATCTCGTTGGCTAAGGCAGCCAAGGCATATGCCTTCATTCAGCGACGTGGCTATGTCATTCCTGAGGATGTGCGTGCCGTATGTCACGACGTATTGCGCCACCGCATAGGTCTCACCTACGAGGCCGAGGCCGAGAACATCACCACAGAGCAGATTATCACCGACATCCTTAACAACGTTATCGTTCCCTAATGCAACTCACCGAGAACGAAATATTGCGCCGTGTGCGCCGTGTCGAGATTAAGACCAGAGGCCTTTCTGACGAGATATTTGCCGGAAAGTACCATACGGCCTTTCGTGGTCGTGGTATGTCGTTCAGCGAGGTGCGCGAGTACCGCGTGGGCGACGACGTGCGCGACATCGACTGGAACGTTACAGCACGTTCGGAGCGCACCCATGTCAAGGTATATGAGGAGGAGCGCGAGCTTACGATGATGCTTATTGTCGACATGTCACCATCACGTATGTTTGGCTCTAAGGAGCTGACAAAGAAGAATGTGATAACCGAGATAGCGGCAACACTCGCCTTCTCGGCATCGAAGAACAATGACAAGGTGGGCTGCATACTCTTCTCCGATCGTGTCGAGAAGTTTATTCCTCCAAAGAAGGGCCGTAGCCACATCCTTACCATCATACGTGAGCTTGTAGGCTTCCAACCCACAGGCACCTCAACAGCACTCTCCGAGCCTCTGCGATACCTAGTAGGCGTGAACAAGAAGCGCACCACTACATTCATCTTATCGGACTTCATAAACTCCGAGAGCGACAACCTAAAGCTTGAGGATGCGCTAAAGATAGCCTCGTCGAAGCACGACATCATGGCTATCGAGGTGTTCGACGAACGCGACAAGGAGCTTCCCAACGTGGGCATCATTGAGGTGCGTGATGCTGAGACAGGCAGACGTGAGTGGCTCGACACATCGTCACGCCGTGTGCGCGAATACTGGGCCGAGAGCTACAACCGTCAGCACGAAGCCACACAGGCCCTACTGCGCCACAACCGCATAGACCAAGCCAGCATAGCCACCGATGCCGACTATGTTGCTGAACTTATTAAGATGTTTAAACAGCGATGAAACTTACACATCACATATATGGTTGGGGCATGGCCCTCATCATGGTGTTAGCCTCAGTCGATGCATATGCCCAGCGACCAACGCTACATGCCCACTTCTCGAAGGATAGTGTCGAGGTGGGCGACCATGTCGACCTTGTTCTCGACATTGAGAAGGATCGTGCAACAGAGATAGGCATTCCCGACTTTGATGGCAACCCCTCGCTCGACGAGCTGCGCCAACGCAAGGAGGCTCTTAGCAACATATCGACATTTAGGGAGTACGATGCTGACGTGTTGGAGCTTATTGCAGACTACCCTTTCGACACCATAAAGGTTGATGGACGCAAGCTACACCTACGCAAGCGCTACCGCTTGGCGGTGATGGAGACAGGCGACCTCCACCTACGCCCCTCAATACTCTACTTTGAGAAAAACCGTGAGCTTCCCGACACGATATATGGTGGCGACACCCTAACACTCTATGTTGAACGCTACGAGGCACTCGACACCCTAAGTTTTTTGGTTGCCGACCCTGCGTCGCAAGGCATCAAGGTAGATGCCACACTCGCACAAAAGCATCTTGAGACAGAGGGCATCACCACACAGAAGGACCTCCCATTCCGCTTTGTGGAGATTCGCGACTACGTAATCTACGGCATCATAACCCTTGTGCTTCTTGCGCTTTTGGTATGGCTGGTTGCCACACACCTCTACAAACTCATGCGTAAGCGCGAGACGAGCGTTAGTGTGATGCCTAAAATACCCCCACACATCGTGGCTAACAAGGCCCTCGTGGAGCTTCACAACCGCAAGCTATGGCAGAACGGCAAATACAAGCTATACTACACCGAACTTACAGCAATATTGCGTGTCTACATCTCAGAACGTTGGGGCATCAGCGCCATGGAGTACACCACCGATGAGATTATCGAGGCTCTTAGCGACATCACCCTACCACGCGACAGCCGCTTTAAGTTGGTAGCCCTGCTACGTACTGCCGACATGGTTAAGTTTGCTAAGGCCGAGCCCGATGCCGACGAAAACGAGGAGAACTACACACGTGCCTACTACTTCGTTGAAGACACCAAACTTCTTGAAAGAGAGCACAACGAGAGTAAGGAGAATATTACTATTGAAACAAAGATTGGAGATTAATGAGAGTGACATTAATATATAGGGTTGTTCTGGTGGTCGTGGCTATAATTTTTAGCACCGAATACCTCTCTGCGCAGCTTCTGCCCGAACGACGCCTTGTGCGCAATGGCAACGAGCAGTTCCAACGTCGCAACTTCTACAACAGCTTCAACCGCTATAGCGAGGCACTGGAGCATGCCCCCAACTGCTACGAAGCGCAGTATAATCGTGCCAATGCCTATCTTCAGCTTATGATGGCAAACCCACAGGACTCTACGCTCACGGCCGAGACCTCAAACAATCTCTACGAGAGCATCATAAATAATCCGAATCTTAGCCCTGAGCAGCGTGGCGAGGTTATGCGTAACATTGGCGAGAGCCTCTTCATGCAGCAGGAGTATGAGCCAGCGCTCAACGCCTTTCGTGAGTCGCTAAAGCTAAACCCTAATGATGCTGAGACCAAGAAGAACTATGTGCTCACAAAGCGCATTGTAGACCAGAAGCGCAATATGGAGCAGCAGCAAAACCAGCAAAACCAGCAGAATCAGCAAAACCAGCAGGATCAGCAGGATCAGCAGGATCAGCAACAAAACAACAATCAGAACAATCAGAACAAGAATCAGGACAACGACAATAACAACGAACAAAATAAGGATAATAACCAGAAAAACCAAAACCAAGAGAACGACCAAAATAAGGACAACAACCAAAATCAAGACCAGAACAACAACAAAGACCAGAACAACAATCAAGACCAGAACAAGGACGAAGATAAAGACCAGGGCAACAACGACAACAAGCCCAACAATGGCTCTAATAGCAGTGGCGAAAAGCAACATAAGGAGCTTAGCCACGAACAGGAGCGAATGCTGGATGTGATTCAGGGTGAGGAGGATAAGACCCAAGATAAGATTAAGGATGCCGAGCGTGGCACAATAGTTTATGGCAAGAAAAATTGGTAGAGTATGACATTTCAGAATCCCGAAATATTGTGGCTTCTTCTCATCGTGCCACTTCTTGTTGCCTACTACATCTTTATCGGGCGACACGAGGCCTCGCTAACGGTCTCAACTTTGGGTCATGGTCGTGCACCACGCACACTTCGCTACTGGCTACGTCCTCTGCCCATGACACTCCGCATGATTGGCCTATCGTTGCTCATCGTGGCACTGGCACGTCCTGTCGAGAAACACTCAAACAGCGAGACAATTGTCGAGGGTATCGACATTGTAATGGCCATGGATATATCGAGCTCGATGCTTGCCCACGACTTTCGTCCAAACCGTATCGAGGCAGCCAAAACCATAGCAGCAGAGTTTATTGCCGACCGCATAGGTGACCGTTTTTCGATTGTCGCCTTCGCTGGCGAGTCGTTCACGCAGTGTCCGCTGACATCTGACCGCAGCGCCGTGCAGACCTCGTTGGCACGTCTGCGCAGTGGCGTCATTGACGATGGCACAGCTGTGGGAAATGGCCTTGCCACAGCAATCAATCGCCTTAGAGAGAGCAGCACAAAATCGAAGATTATTGTGCTCATGACCGATGGCGTAAACAACTGTGGAGCATCGCCTCTCATGGCCGCAGAGATTGCCCGTGACCTCGGCATCAAGGTGTACACCATTGGCGTGGGTCGTCGTGGCACAGCCCCGGTGCCTGCAATGGATCCATTTGGCAACATAAGCATGACCATGGTAAAGGTCGAGATTGACGAAGAGATGCTCGGCAAGATTGCAGAAATCACGGGAGGCGAGTATTTCCGTGCCGAGAATGCCGAGGCGCTGACAAGGATATACGACCAGATTGACAAGATGGAGAAGAGCAAGATAGAGGTTACTGACTACATAAGCTACGAGGAGCTATATCTCGGCTGGCTCATTGCCGGCTTAGCGCTTCTGCTTATCGAGATTCTTATCAGTCGAGTGGTGCTCAACCGACTACCATAACAACGTATTATAAAGATAGTTATCAATGAACAATATATTTAGTTTTCAATCGCCTGAGCGTCTGTGGCTACTGCTACTCGTACCTGCCATACTGCTCCTACACTGGGTGGTGGTTGTGTGGGTACGACGCAAGCTACGCCGCTTGGGTAATCCCACAACCCTCAATGAACTTATGGCCGATAGGTCGGAGGTGCGAGCATGGATCAAGACCTCGCTCTTTGCGCTCGCCATAGCCATGCTTGTGTTTGCATCAGCACGTCCGCAGACAGGTGCTAAGCTCAGCAGCCGTGAGCGTACTGGCCGCGAGATAGTCCTCGTTGTCGACGTATCAAACTCTATGCTTGCCGAGGATGTTGAGCCAAGCCGCATGGAGCGCACCCGCTATGCTATAACCAACCTTGTCAAAAACATGAAGGAGGATGGCGTGGGTATCGTAGCCTTTGCCGATGAATCGACCGTGGTGCTGCCTATTACCAGCGACTATAAGATGGCACAGGCTAAGGTTAAGCGACTATCTCCATCTCTCATCGCAGCTCAGGGCACTGACCTTGGCGAAGCCATAGAGACAGCTATGCTATCGTTTTCGAGCAACACGCATAATGCCAAGAGCCGTGTGATTATTGTCATAAGCGATGGCGAGGACCATGACGAGAATGCGCTGAATGCTGCTGCTAAGGCTAAAGATATGGGCGTTGTGATATGCTGCATCGGCATAGGCACACCTGAGGGTAAGCCACTGAAGATTGGTGGCGAGTTTATCGAGGACGAAGATGGCAAGATGGTGCTCACAAAGCTCAACGAGGAGCTCTTGCAGCAAATTGCCGAGACTACCGAGGGTATCTACACACGCTCACGCAACGAGGATTTTGGCCTCGAGGGCATCATCGAGCGACTTAACCAGATTGAGACATCGGAGCTTACAGAGATAACCTTCGTGGAGTATGACGAGGAGTATCAGTGGTTCTTGGGTGCGGCAATACTCCTATTGGTCATTGAGGCAGTTGTGCTTGGCCGTCGCAACCCACTACTTCGTGGTGTTAAGCTCTTTGAGCGTGACTATAAGAGACAATAATTGACAAATTCAATATTTACTAACTAAATAACTAACCAAACTATGACAATTCGTGATTTAGAGCCTAAGCTCATTTGGGAGCAGTTCGACGACATTACTAAGGTACCTCGCCCATCAAAGAAGGAGGGTAAGATTATTGAGTGGTTGGTAGCCTTCGCCCAGAAGCATGGCTTCGACTATCAGACCGACGAGACAGGCAATGTTGTCATGCGTAAGGCAGCTACCCCAGGATTTGAGGATCGTCCAGCAGTTATCCTTCAGTCGCACATGGATATGGTTTGCGAGAAGAACTCTAACGTAGAGTTTGACTTCGAGAACGACCCTATCGAGACATGGATTGATGGTGAGTGGGTTAAGGCTAAGGGCACAACCCTTGGTGCTGACTGCGGTATCGGTATGGCAGCAGCGTTGGCCGTTCTACTCGACAACTCGCTTGAGCACCCTGCTATCGAGGCACTCTTCACCGTAGACGAGGAGACAGGCCTTACTGGTGCTTTCGGCCTTGGCGAGGGCATGCTCACAGGTAAGTATCTCGTTAACCTCGACTCTGAGGACGAGGGCGAGCTCTTCATTGGCTGTGCTGGTGGTATCGACACAGTTGCTACCATGGGCTACGAGAGCGAGGAGATCCCAGAGGACTATGCATTCGTGCGCCTCGAGATTGGCGACTTGCTTGGTGGTCACTCAGGTGACGACATCGACAAGGGTCGTGCTAACTCTAACAAGCTTCTTGCTCGCTTCCTCTACAACGCTATCGACAAGTTCCAGGTGGCTTTGGCAGAGTTTGACGGTGGCAACCTTCGCAACGCTATTCCTCGTGAGGCATTTGCTGTGGTGGGTGTTCCTGCTGCTGAGAAGGAGGACTTCGAGGAGCGTTACTTGGAGTTTGGCCAGATGATGATGGAGGAGTTCAAGCATACAGAGCCACGCATGCGCTTTGCTGTTAGCGACGTTGAGGTAGCTCCTACAAAGGTGATGTCGAACGACGATATGTGCTACTTGCTATTGGCATTGGTAGGTCTTCCTAACGGTGTTCTTGGCATGTCGTTCGCAATGCCAGGCCTTGTTGAGACATCATCAAACCTCGCATCAGTGAAGTTCGACCTCGACAACCAGGAGATTAAGGTAACAACATCGCAGCGCTCATCTGTTGAGAGTGCTAAGCTCTACGCTGCTCAGACCATCGAGTCAGTATTCTATCTTGCTGGCTTCGACGTTGAGCACTCTGACGGCTACCCTGGCTGGGCGCCTAACCCAGAGTCTAAGCTTTTGACCGAGAGCGTTGAGTGCTACCGCAAGCTATTTGGCACAGAGCCTAAGGTGCGTGCTATCCATGCTGGCTTGGAGTGTGGCTTGTTCTTGGAGAAGTATCCACACTTGGAGATGGTGTCGTTCGGCCCAACATTACGTGGCGTACACTCGCCCGACGAGCGTCTTGAGATCTCTACCGTTGATAAGTTCTGGAAACTCCTCGTTGAGCTTCTTCGCGTTATCAAGTAAGACAACACTATATAAACATTAAAGGGCTCATCCTCTGAAGATGAGCCCTTTTAACATTTATGTGCTACTCAATTAATACTCAGCAATGATTATACCTGTGATAGGTGCAACCTCGATGCTTGATGATGGAGCATCAGCACCTCCACCAAGTGTCCACACGTTGCCATCGCAGATAAATTTGTAGTTACCCTCAGGGATTGCAAACTCAACCTTCTCGCGTGAGCCATTCATCAACACCACGATACGCTTTGCTGAGTCGATATCCTCCAAGCCACTAAGCACAAAACCCACAGCAGCCTCGTTCTCGTGCTCGATGAACGACAGGTGCTCACGCACATCCTCAGCTGTAGCAAGCGCAAAGGCTGGGTGAGCCTTACGCAATGCTATCAAGCCCTTGTAGTACTCCACCAAGTCGCCATGCTTGCTCTTTAGCGACCAGTCGATGGCGTTGTACTTATCTGGCATATTATAGGTGTTCTTCTCACCAAGCTTTGTGCGGAACATCTCCTCGCCACAGAAGAAGAAAGGAATACCCTGCGAGGTGAACACACCAAACTGCGCAAGCTTAACCATCTGCTTAACCTCCTGCTCCGAAGCCTTTGGCGATATGTGCTCGAGGCGGTCACGTAGATTATGGTCGTCGTGGCACGATACGTAGCTAATATGCTGCGAAGGTGCTGCACACCATGCCTTCTCCGAGTGCTTAACTTCGGCATGCTCAACGCCACCGGCAATACCAAACTTCAAGGCCTCCTTGTTGCCTGCCACGCCATGGATAAAGCCGCCCTGGCTAAGGTCGAGAGTACCACGCAATGCGTTGCGGATATCGTCGGAGAATGCGCCAACACCAGGCATCTGATAGGTGTAGCGCTTGAAGGCGAGCTTCTGCTCGTCATACAATGGGTTGCTTGCCGCCCAACCCTCGCCATAGAGCAATATGTCGGGATTAAGAGCTGTGAGGCGCTCACGCACGAGGTTCATAGTCTCGATATCGTGGATTGCCATAAGGTCGAATCTAAAGCCGTCGATGTGGTACTCCTTAACCCAGTACTCCAACGACTCGACTATATACTTGCGCATCATAGGCTTCTCGCTCGCTGTCTCATTGCCACAGCCAGAGCCATCAGCAAACGAGCCATCTTCACGCATACGATAGAAGTAGCCAGGCACAGTAAGCTCGAAGCCACAATTCTCGGTCGATGTGGTGTGGTTGTACACAACGTCGAGCACCACACATAGGCCAGCATCGTGCATAGCCTTAACCAAGGTCTTGAGCTCGCGTATACGTGCTTCTGCATTGGCAGCATCGGTCGAATATGTACCCTCAGGAGCCGAGTAGTTCTTAGGCTCATAGCCCCAGTTATACTGGTCAGTAGGCTTGCTCTCGTCGATAGAGCCAAAGTCAGCTGTTGGGAGCAGGTGTACGTGTGTCACGCCGAGCTCAACGAGGTGGTCGAGGCCTGTTGAAAGGCCCTCCTCTGAGAGTGTGCCACGCTGTGCCATACCGAGATACTTACCTGGGTGGTCAACGCCCGCCGACTTATGAGCCGTCATATCACGATAGTGCATCTCGTAGATAACACGCTCCGAAGGCTTGAACTTAGGAGCTTTATCCTCGCTCCAACCCTCTGGATCGGTATCACGAAGGTCGATGATAGCACCACGATCGCCATTTACGTTGAGCGCCTTGGCAAAGATACCAGCAGTCTCCTTTAGTGGCTTGCCATCTACGGTAAGCTCAAAGGCATAGTACAAACCCTTCTTGTCGCCCTCAAAGGTTGCTCTCCATAGGCCACACTCAGCACGCTGCATGGCCATCTCCTCAACAACGTTATCGCCATCGTATAGACGCACAATGGCACTCTCGGCTGTAGGGCCCCATACCTCAAATGTGGTCTTCTCAGGCGAATAGACCATCTCCTCGATAGGCTTTTCTGAAACAGCAAACTTGTCGGTGGTAGTAGCTCCAGCGGAGCAAGCAACCATAGCTACGGCTGATAGCAGCAATGTGCCATAAGTAAGAATGTTGTGTAAAGTCATAGTTATAATGTATTGGTTTTAGTCCATATAGTTGCGAATGCCCTCAACCTCGCAAGGCATCGAGATATCTGATTTTGTGAGCTCTGCAGACGATGAGCGTGTAGATGACATTGACACGTTTTTGCCCGTAATCTTAGCCACAGCCGCAGCAAGTGCTATGTCGTGGTTGTAGTCGCCCCAGTCGGCACGTGGCAATGGGTAGTTTCTATCCGAAACGCCCATCTCGTTAGCGTCGTCTGTAAGGTCGATATCGGGCACTATACCCTCGCCCCAGTCGCCAAAGCCCTTGGCATTAAAGCACATGAATGTAATAGGGGCAAACTCAAGCGTTGTTGAACCTATTGTCCTGCGCGTAACATCCATACCGCAGTTTTTACCCTCGGTCTGTGAGCCGATAAGCATCACGGGGAAGTCCAAGCCACGAAGACCCATGACAACAAGCTCAGAAGCCGAAGCCGAGTAGTCCGAGCAGATGACAGTAAGACGCTCAAGGCTAAAGATCTCACCTGCATTCTCAAGACAGAAGTTCGACGTGGTATCCATCTTAGTATTCTTCTTGTTGCGCACCACACTGCACAACACACCGCCATTTAGTCGCTCAGGCACAAGAGCCGAGCATAGCTTAACAGCAGAGTTTACTGCACCGCCACTGTTGCTTCGTAGGTCGAGAATAAACTCCTCAGCACCTGCGGCCTTGAGCTCGGCAATGGCATCAAGCATATCCTGGTTATAGTCGGAATCGAAGCTCGTATACACTAAGTAGCCTATCTTCTTTTGCTCAACCTCGATTAGCTGGTGATGCAACACAGGAGTCATGTTGTATTGACCCTTCTGCAACACCACATCGTAGCTCTCGCCATTTGTCTGACGTCTAAGCTTTAGTTTAAGCTCTGCGGCACTATTGTTCTCGATAGAGAGAAAATAGTGGTAGTAGTTGTCTGCGTTGATATATGAGCCACCAATCATCGTAATCACATCGCCACGCTTAACACCCATATTGGCAGCTGGCGACGAGGGATATACCTCCTCTACAGCAAAGCCATAATAGCCGTTGTCGGCATCTATGATGGCAATGGTGTAGTGTAGGCCTATGCCAAAGCCGCTGGTAGCCGTAGCACGTGTCGAGGCTGATATGTCGCGAATGTATGAGTAGAACACACGCTGTCCCTTGCTATTCACATAGCCATCGTCGTCGTTAGTTGTGAGATAGCCCAAAGCATTATCTAAATAGCTATCCCACTTGATGTTACGATTGAAATATGAGCTTTTCTCTACAACCTCATCGAGCCAATAATACTCATTCTCAAGACGCTGGTCGATGTAGGCTATTATATCTTGATCCTTTGCCGTGCCACCACCCATAACAGGGTTGTCGACAGAGGGATAATAGGGCTGCGTACATGCCATCGTAAATAGCATGGCCAAATATAGTACTCTTCTCATATGTATTATATGTTATTCTCTTTGAAATATTTGCACACTGCTGTAATGCCACACTCACTACACTTAGGTTTACGTGCCAAGCATGTATATCGCCCATGCAATATGAGCCAGTGGTGGGCAATAGGGAGTAGCTCCTTAGGGAAACCCTTCTCAAGTTGTCGCTCGGTGGCCAAAGGCGTCTTGGCGTTGCGCGAAAGGCCTATGCGAGCTGCCACACGAAATACGTGGGTGTCGACAGGCATAACCTCCCTGCCCCACAGCACAGCACCCACAACATTTGCCGTCTTGCGGCCCACGCCCTGCAACGACTCTAAATCATCGGGGTCGCTGGGCACCTCGCCACCAAATCGCTCGACAATCTGGCGTGATAGCTGCGACAAATGTTTAGCCTTGTTGTTGGGATACGATATGCTCTTTATCATCTCATAAATATCCTCTACCGAAGCCTCTGCCATAGCCTCAGCCGTTGGATATTTAGCAAACAATACTGGCGTGGTAAGGTTAACACGCTTATCGGTACACTGCGCCGAGAGGACAACAGCCACCAACAACTCGAAAGGATTCGAGTAGTTAAGCTCGCTCTCGGCAGTAGGCATAGCCTTTGAGAAATACTCAATTACGTAGGTATATCGCTCTTGTAGCCTCATACTATTACTTCGATTTGCGCCACATACGCCAAAACACCTTCTTAGCGAAGAGACCGTATGAGGCAATATTCTTAATTAGTGGCCTATGCTGCTTGATGTCGCTGTGCCAACGCCTAACATACTCCCCTACCGAGCCATTGTAAGATAGCACCCATAGTGCTGTGTTGTGCTTCGAGAGAAGTAGTTCATCACGCAGGGTGCAGTTGTTATAGCGCTCATCGTACCATAGACTAATATCGGCCAAGGAGTCGACAAAGGCTATTTTCTTGCGATAGTCGGGGTTGTGGCTCACGCTATATGTAAGCACCCTATGCACCGACATCTTACTATCTATGCCTGCATACTTGCTTTTTGCAGCAAACCATAGCCACATAGGCAGGTCGTCGGTAAGCCACTCAGGATGTTTGTCGGGCTCTATCTCACGATAATACTGCATGACAAGCTCCTTGTGAGCCACCACCGTGCAGTTCTCAGCAGGATTGCGCCTAAGCATAGCATCAAACGTCGTAGGCATATCCTCGCCCTCGGGGTAAAGCGTCGTCACTCCATTCTCATCTTTACGCTCGGAGCGACCATAGCACATTCCCACATCGGGATTCTGCTCTAAAAAGTCGACCTGCATCTGCAATTTCTTGCGATTAGTGAAATAGTCATCGCCATCGAGCAGAGCTATATACCTACCCTTTGCCGCCTCTATCGTACGACGATAGTTCTTGCGCCAACCAACATTATGCTCCGAGCGAATAATGCGTATGGCCTCAGGATACATATCAGCATAGCTACGAACAATATTTAGTGTTCGGTCGGTGCTACAATCCTCGCCCACGACAATCTCCACTCCGAACGAGGTCTGCTGGCGAAGCACACTCTCGATAGCCTCGGCAATATATCGTTCGTGGTTGTAGGTGGTCATAACCACCGATAGTGTTACCTCATGCATGGCTACAACTTTCTGAGTTTCGCAAACTTAGCAAGCAGCGTCTTTGAGCCATACTCGTCAAACACAACCACAACCTTATGGTCGGTGGCCAAAGCCTCGATACGCTCAATAGTGCCACCACCAAACTTAGGATGCTCAACACGCTCGCCAACACTATAGGCACACCCCTCGATAGGGGTCTGTGACGCTGCGCTACACACACCCAACGAACGCATACCTGCACTAACTGGGTTGAGAGGCTTAGGTGTGGCGATAATATCGGGGCGTGGTCGTTGTGGCTGTTGTGGCATAGAACGGCGCAAGGGCACCTCGCCACGACGTGTGTCGTAGCGCTGCTGGGCTCTTGGTGTGCGTGGCTGGTCATCATCCTCAAGCTCGACATCGGCTCGCTCCCAACGATTGCGACCACGAAGCTCCGCAAGACGGAAGTTAGCATCGAGGAAGCTCTCGTCTATCTCACGTAGGAAGCGGCTGGGCGACGTATTCTCGGTCTTACCCCACACCCTACGCATCTCGGCAAATGAGAGCATGGCAGCACGCTTAGCACGTGTTATGGCCACATACATCAATCGACGTTCCTCCTCAAGGTCGGCAAGCGACTCTGCCGAACGACTCGAGGGGAACAGACCCTCCTCCATACCTACAATATATACATAGTCGTACTCAAGGCCCTTGGCCGAGTGAACGGTCATCAGCGTCACACGATTGTCATCACCCTCCTGATCCTGGTCGGTTTGCAACATTATGTTCTGCATCCACTCGTCGATGGTTGGCTCAAACTCTGCATCGCGCAATCCCTCATCTACATCCTTGGCGCACTCTTCCTCGTAGGAGCTCATCATCGAAAGCAACTGGTCAAGGTAATCTTTCGACGTCTCATTCTCAGGCTTCTTCTCTGCCTCAAGCATGTGTAGTATTCCCGAGCGAGCCATAATCTCTTTACCAAAGTCGCAGACACCCATCGTCGTGCGCATCGCCGCAAGCTCCGATATCATACGCATAAAGTCACCAACCTTGCGCACCACAACCTTCTCTACCTGGTCCAACACTGGCGACTGCATGAGCTCGTTTACGGCATGCCACATCGACATATTCTTCTGACGAGCAATCTCCTCGATACGGGCTATTGTCGTGTCGCCAATGCCTCGTGCTGGATAGTTCACAATACGCTTAAATGCCTCATTGTCATTAGGATTGATGATAAGGCTTATGTATGCCAACATGTTGCGCACGTCCTTATGCTCCAAAAGCGACATGCCTTTGTACACTCGGTAGGGAATGCCTCGGCGTGTTAGTGCCGCCTCAAACAAACCATGCTGCTTGTTGGTGCGATACAATATGGCGAAGTCACGCCACTCAGCACCATCACGTGCTCTGTCCTTGATATCCATGGCCACTTCTACAGCCTCATAGCTATCCTCCATCACACGCACAACCTTAATCTTCTCACCCTCGTCGGCCGCCGAGAAGCATCGCTTATCCAAGCGGCGTGAGTTGTGCGCAATAAGCGAGTTGGCAGCATCTACGATAGTCTGCGTCGAGCGATAGTTCTGCTCGAGTTTATATACCTTGGTTGTTGGGTAGTCACGCTGAAACGAGAGGATATTCTCGATCTTGGCACCACGAAAGGCATAGATGCTCTGTGCATCATCGCCCACAACGCAGACGTTGGAGTGCTTCAATGCTAGGCGACGCACGATGATATACTGCGCCATGTTTGTATCCTGATACTCGTCGACAAGCACATACTTAAACTGATCCTGATACTTCTCAAGCACATCAGGGGCATCACGCAACAAGATATTTGTCTGCAACAGTAGGTCGTCGAAGTCCATAGCTCCGTTACGCTTGCAACGTATGCAGTATTCGTTGTAAATGTCAGCTATCTCAGGCATCTTAGCCTCACGATCCTCAGCTACGAGCGATGCATTAGCTACGTAAGCACCTGGTGTGATAAGGCAGTTTTTAGCCATAGATATGCGAGCTGCCACAGCCTGTGGCTTGTATCTCTCGTCCGATAGGTTTTTATCCTTGACAATGCTTTTTATAAGGTTCTTTACGTCGTTAGGCTCATATATGGTAAAGCTCTGCGGAAAGCCTATCTTATCGGCATTCTCACGTAGTATTCGGCAGAACACCGAGTGAAACGTGCCCATGCGGATGAAGCGTGCCTCCGGGCCCACCATCTTCTCGATACGCTCACGCATCTCACGTGCCGCCTTGTTGGTAAACGTCAAGGCGAGTATCGAGCTGGGCTTCACACCGTTAGCAAGCATATAGGCAATGCGTGTTGTGAGCACACGTGTCTTGCCCGAACCGGCTCCCGCAATGATTAGCGAGGGCCCATCGAAGTTGACCACAGCATCGCGCTGCGCGGGATTTAATCCTTGTAAAATATCTTCGTGCATTGTATATCTTCTTTGAGTTGCAAAGATACTATTTCCCACGCCAACGAGCAATTTCCAAGGCGATATTTTTTCCCTCATTTTGCGAAATATTCAAATACTTTCACTAATTTTGTATTAGTCAATACTTTTAGGTTGTTACCAAAACTACACAAACATGAAACGACTATTTTTGCTTATGGCTGTCATCCTTGCCACAGCCCTAACCGCCACAGCGCAAACAGCACCCAAGCGCCACGGCTGGAACGAAAAATACCCTCTTTATGGCGACGTGGATAGCCTCACTATAACAACCCTCTATTTTCCCCCTCGACCACCCGAAGAGATGGTGTTTAATAGAGATGGTGAGCCACGAACCTTTCGCTTTAATCAGAGGGGTGATGTTGCAATGATTTTCACAAGTGGTACGCCAACCAGCAGTTTTGAATACAACCACCGAGGAGATATTACACGCCACTGCTACGAGATAGATATGGGTATGGGGGGCCCAGGCATCTATCTAACAAAGGTTTGCACCTATAAATATAACTCTCGGGGCAAGCTAATCGAAGTCTTTAGCGATGCCACCTGGAATTATGATTACGAGACACACGACACCTATACATACAACTCAAAGGGACAGCTTATTAGAAGTGTCTATTCGAGCTGGGGGCACGATATAGGTGAAATCGATACGCTACACTACAAATATAACTCCCAAGGAGAGCTTATCGAGACGTATGGCTCACATTATCCCGAGTGTGGCGACTTCTACCGCTCAATCACTAAATACGACTCCGCGGGCAGGGTGAGCGAGGAGATAGCCTATGAGTATGATGATTGGAACGGGACGCTGCTTCGCAACATAAACTACCATACCTACCAATACGACACTACGGGGAGATTAATCTCGGAGACTACAACGAATTATCCATACGTCGACTCCCTCGGCACGATTAGCAAACGACCCGTCAAAGGGGATAGGAGCGAGTATAAGTATGACGCAAATGGCAACATAACAGAGAGGGCTCACTACAATGCCGACGGCACACTTATGGAGTACTGCAGTAGGCATGACGAAGCGCCTAAGACAACCTATGAGTACGACACGCGAGGCAACAAAACCAAGGAGTGCGTATATAGTTCCGACGGCTCGCTACAAACGAAAACAACCTATGAATATGACCAAAACAATAGAGTCGTAATAATGTCGCACTATGATGGTAATCACTTTGAGAGACGAGAGCTCTACGAGTATGACGACAAGGGAAATATCACCACAATAACCAAGCAAAAGGGCGAGAGACTTATCCCCGTGGAGCAGAAAGTATATAAGATAACTTACCGAAAATAGCCACTAAAACTCAGGCTTCTAACACCCTAAAACTACACAAACATGAAACGACTATTTTTGCTTATGGCTGTCATCCTTGCCACAGCCTTAACCGCCACAGCACAAACAGCGCCCAAGCGCCATGGCTGGGAAGAAAATTTCTCGCTATATGGCGACGTGGAGAGCATTACCATTATAAGCTATAATATATCGAATGGTATTGCAGCAGAAAAAGCCTATCACAGTAAAACCTACCGTTTCAACGACAATGGTCACGTATCTGAAATTTTGTATAACGACACACCCACTTTCAACTACACTTATAAATTCGATAAAAGGGGAAATGTAACACAATCAAGGCGTGAGAATCATGATAATGGTGAAGTTTATGACTCTTTTACGCTAACAATTGAATGTAACGTTGAAGATGATGCAAATATTGACGAAATTTGTAAAGTTTTCAATGGTTATGGACAACTTATTTTATCAAGTAACCCTGACC
>JAFODV010000044.1 GCA_017380515.1 Alistipes sp. | reverse complement strand
CGAGGTGTCGCGTGCCAATGGCAAGCTCACCATCGACATGGATATCGACATCTCTACTTTGGATATTGGCTCTGACGAGACCTTTGTCATCACTCCCGTTATCATCAACGGCAGCAACATCGAGAAGCTCGCAGCTATCGAGGTCATGGGCCGTCGCGCCTACTTGTATAGCCAGCGTAACGATGCGCAAACCGTGACAGATAACCCCTTCTACTCGCAGCGTAAGGCTAAGCGTGCGGAGCGCAAGGCGGGCGAGAAGCAGAGCGTGGAGTATAATGCCACTACAAACTTCGCGGAGTGGATGCGTGGCGGTAAGGTGCAGCTCAACATGGGCTCATGTGGTTGCGACCCATGGGTAGAGTATGTTGGCACCGATGATGCTGGTGATGTAGGCCAGGAGATCTACAACCCAAGCTACATCTGCTCGTATATCGCTCCCGAGCCCGAGCCTATCAAGGTGCGCAACGAGTCGCACTCGGCATATATCAACTTCTGGGTTGACCGCTACGAGATTTTGGAGAAGTATAAGAATAACGCTACGGAGCTTGCGGGCATCATCGAGTCTATCACCAAGGTTGACGACGACGAGGACCTCACCATCACCTCTATCACTATCGAGGGTTGGGCATCTCCCGAGGCTACGGAGTACCACAATAAGGTGCTTTCGGAGAACCGTGCTAACTCGTTGGCAAACTATGTGTCGAAGAAGACTGGCGTAGAGCGCAACCTTATCGAGGCTATTGGCTGTGGTGAGGACTGGGACGGCTTGCGCGAGTTGGTTGATGCCACTCCAGGTCTCTACAAGCGCGATGAGGTCTACGAGATCCTCGACTCAAACCTCTCGCTCGACCAGAAGGACTACCGTCTGTCGCAGCTTCAGCCCTCGGACATCTACGCGCGATTGATGAACGAGATGTACCCCAAGTTGCGCCGCAACGACTATAAGATTGTCTACGAGATTCGTAACTTCGACCTCGAGGAGGCCCGCCGCCTTATCCACGAGACCCCCGAGAAGCTCTCTGTGGATGAGATCTACAAGGTCGCTGGCAGCTATGAGCAGGGCTCTAAGGAGTATAACTTCGCCATCGAGACCGCCGCAAAGGTATATCCTACGGATGTTCCCGCTATGGTCAACTATGTTCGCCACCTCGTTGCTGAGGGCAAGTTGAATGAGGCCTTGAGCGAGTTGCAGCGCAGCAAGCGTGACGATAAGGATATCCAGGCTGTTGAGGGATATGTCTACCTGCTCAAGGGCGAGTATGATGTAGCACGCGGCTATATCGAGGCTGCTGCCGCTGCGGGTAGCGAGGATGCTAAGCACAACCTTGCTGAGCTCGACAAATATGAGCAGAGCTTGTAACGAAAGATAATTAAACAATCAATAATCCAAACAATTTTATTAATTACTAACAAATCTTTATTATGAAAAAGTTATTTGTTGCTGTTCTTGCTATCGCTGGTTTGGTAGCTTGTAACAATGAGCCTGAGACTATCTTCAATTCTTCTATGAAGTCTGTGTCTTTGACTATCGCTAATAGCAACGAGGTTACTCGTGCTATCACTGACGCTTCTGCAGGTGCAGATTTCGAGTGTGCTGCTGCAGCTGACCTTACTGTATTGTTCGCAGACCGTGCAGGTAAGGTTATTGAGACTCGTGCCCTCACACCAGAGAATAAGGCTCAAGATGGTACTTACACATTCCACAAGCTTCCTGAGACTGTTCAGCAGGTAGGCGTTATCGCTCTTCGTGGCAATGCTACTCCTGCTACTTTGGCTGCTGCTGAGGCTATCTGGAAGACTGAGACTATTGATGCTCAGGTTGCTAACATCGTAGTTTACGGTGCAAGCGGTCAGATGGATCAGGACGGTGTGTGCACTGTTGATGGTGTTAATTATCCTTTGTTCAAGGGTGAGGTAACTGTAGCTCCTTACCACACTCGTTTCGAGGTTCTTTCATTCCAGTGTACTGACCTTGGTCAGAATGAGTACGGCTATTCAAAGATCACTTTGAACAAGATGACTTACGGTAATCAGTATGAGCAGGCTCTTGGTAAGGTTTTGGAGTCTAAGGATGCTGTTGCTACTGCAGGTGAGGGTCAGGCTTGGTCTTGGAACTGGGCTCCTGAGAAGGCTGCTGCTAACCTCGTAGTTGACCTTACTGTTGAGGGTAAGAACTATACTGTTGCTATTCCTAACAAGACTTTGACTATCAATGGCTACTTGGATACGAAAGGTAACAAAATCGATAAGTTTGAGCGTGGTAACATCTACAAGCTTAATGTTCCTTTCTTGGAGGCTAACATCGACGCTACTGAGGGTATGATCTGCGTTAACGTTGAGGTTGAGATCGCTAAGTGGGTTGTTAACACTATCACTCCTACTTTCGGTACTAACCCTACTAAGTAATTTAACTGCTTTAAGCAATTAAACAACTAACCACCTGCTCCCCTTCGTTTGGGGAGGGGAGCAGGGTTTTTCAAAAAAAAACAGAGTTTGGAGGATTGATTAGTGCTCTTTTGAGCAACAAAAGAGATTTCTTGAAAGAGCAAGATTTACACAGGCCTTTGCGCCGTTAATGTCAGAGGAAACTATGAAAAAACTACTATACTTGTCTTTGCCGCTTGTTATGATGGTTCTGCTCGCAAGCTGCATCAAGGATAATATCGAGGGTTGTGAACGCGACATAGTATTCGAGTACTATGCCGACGGCGACACTGATGTTTTCCCAAAGCATATTACGAGCGTGAACCTGTATGTATTTGATTCGGAAGATCGCCTGCTGGAGAAGCATTGCAGACGATTAGAGCAGAACGACCTCAAAGCACATCAGGGCGTCAAACTCAGCCTTAACCCCGGTGAGTATCGTTTCGTATGCCTCGGCAACGACTACGACCTCACTGAGGTTTACAACATAGAGTGCGGAGATATGAGCGGTATAACTTATCGCCACCCCGATTGTTTCGACACACCTTGCCAGGGCAACGACTCGTTGTATCTCGGCTCGAAGCGTGTCGTAATCCCCGAGGATGCGTGGTACTTCCGCGAGAAGGTGCGCATGTACTCGTCACACCACAAGGTGTCCTACACCGTGAAGGGTTACTATGGCGAGGAGCCCACACGCGCAGGTAGCTACCTCGACCTTCGTGTCAAGAACCTCAAGCCTCAGTCATCATTCGACCAGGCGCATGAGATGAACCTTGGCTACGGCGAGGAGGTAGACTACGCACCCGAGTTCGAGTGGAACAGCGAGAATGGCGACCACACAGCATACTTCCACATCATGCGTCACAGCGCAAACAACAATGTGGAGTTCGAGTTGGTTGACCGCGCTACAGGCACCGTGTTGCACACCCTCAAGCTCAAGGACTTCCTCGAGCAGTACAAGGAGTATGTTGATGTGACAAAGCAGGAGGTATTGATTCCTATTGTTGTAGAGTTTAAGACTATTGGCATTACCGTGAAGATTGCTGACTGGGTGGTT
>JAFODV010000043.1 GCA_017380515.1 Alistipes sp. | reverse complement strand
GCACAGGAGCAGTTCGACGAGGAGGAGGCACGCCGCTTGAAGAAGAAGCTTATCAAGGATCAGTTCAACTTCAACGACTTCCGCGACCAGATTAACCAGATTAAGAAGATGGGTAACCTTAAGGACCTCGCTTCGATGATTCCTGGCATGGGCAAGATGCTCAAGAACGTAGATATTCCAGATGATGCCTTCAAGCAGACCGAGGCTATCATCGACTCTATGACCCCTGCTGAGCGTGAGAATCCTGAGATTATCAATGCTCGTCGTCGTGAGCGCATCGCTAAGGGCTCGGGCACTAACATCGCTGATGTTAACCGTCTACTCAAGCAGTTCGAGGAGACCCGCAAGATGATGCGTACGGTTGCGGGTGGTGGTCTTCAACAGCAGATGCGAGGCATGCAGCGTGGAGGCATGCGCCGTAGATAATCTACATACAACATAAACTTACGCGGGAGTGGCTTTATGGTCGCTCCCGTTTTTTATGCTATGCGCTCCATAAACCACCGCGGTATTACGCCATAGGGCTCTCTCTGAGACGGAGGCGGAGGAGTTTCTTTTTTCTTTCTTTCTCTAACCCCATGTTGAGAAAAGAAAGAAAATTCTTTATCTCTCAACCACGGATTATCCTCAAAGTATTGATGTGGAGTGTAGTGATAACCGCACTTATCTAAACGGTTACACTTACTCTCATTATCACTTAGATAAGTGTTGTTATTGTGTGTATCAATGTATCGTGTAAACGCATACTTTCTTCCACACTGAGGACATACGTATCTACTGCCACGCCCTCTATATCTCTCTAACTGATATCTAAAATCATTTATAATTGGTGTTGTTTTTTTTCTTTTTTTCAAAACATAGGGAAAATGAAAAAAAAGAAACTGCAAAAAAAGTATCGCCCGCAGGATAACTCCCGCAGGCGATAGCTTATATATAGGTATTGTCCGACTACTTGAACTCCACCAACGACTCACCAGTCATCTCGGCAGGCTTCTCAAGGCCCATAAGGTCGAGAACGGTAGGTGCAACATCAGCCAAGATACCACTCTTAACCTTAGCTACACGCTCCGAAACAACCACGATAGGCACTGGGTTGAGTGAGTGTGCTGTGTTAGGTGTGCCGTCGGCATTAACAGCGTTGTCGGCATTACCGTGGTCGGCAATCTGAACAACCTCGTAGCCATTAGCCTTAGCAGCCTCGACAACATCCTTAACGCACTCATCGACAGCCTTGACAGCCTTCTCGATAGCCTCATATATGCCAGTGTGACCCACCATGTCACCATTAGCAAAGTTAAGGCAGATGAAGTCGTACTTCTGCTCACCAAGAGCCGCAACCAACTTATCCTTAACCTCGTATGCCGACATCTCAGGCTGAAGGTCGTATGTAGCAACCTTTGGCGAAGCAACAAGGATACGCTCCTCGCCCTCGAACTCAGCCTCACGGCCGCCATTAAGGAAGAATGTTACATGGGCATACTTCTCGGTCTCGGCAATACGCAACTGCTTCAAGCCCTGACTTGCAACATACTCACCAAGGGTGTTAGGCACATTATCCTTGTCGAAGAGGATGTACAAGCCCTCGAATGTTGCATCGTAAGGAGTCATGCAGCAGTAGTGCAAAGGCATGGTGTGCATACCCTCCTCAGGCATATCCTTCTGCGTAAGGACAATAGTGAGCTCCTTGGCTCTATCGTTACGATAGTTGAAGAAGATGACAACATCGTTAGGCTTGATTGTGCCGATAGCATTGCCCTCAGCATCAACATTCACGATAGGCTTAACAAACTCGTCAGTTGTGCCCTCGTCGTATGACTTCTGCATAGCCGCAACCATATCGGTAGCCTTCTCACCAACGCCACTTACAAGCTGGTCGTAGGCAATCTTAACACGCTCCCAACGCTTGTCACGATCCATAGCATAGTAGCGGCCGATGATTGAAGCAATCTTACCAGTCGACTTTGCCATGTGCTCCTCCAACGCTGCGATGAAGCCCTTACCGCTACGTGGGTCGGTATCACGGCCATCCATGAAGCAGTGAACAAAGGTGTTCTCGATGCCGTAGTGCTTCGAGATGTCGCAGAGCTTGAAGAGGTGGTCGAGTGACGAGTGTACGCCACCGTCAGAGACAAGGCCCATGAAGTGAACATTCACACCGTTAGCCTTAGCATACTCAAAAGCTCTAACAATCTCCTTGTTCTCAAGGATAGAGTTGTCACGACATGCACGGTTAATCTTAACAAGGTCCTGGTAAACTACACGACCAGCACCAATATTTAGGTGGCCCACCTCAGAGTTGCCCATCTGACCCTCAGGCAAACCTACATTCTCGCCATCAGTCTTAAGCTCAGCATGGGGATACTTAGCTGTCATGGCATTGATATATTCAGGATTCATTGAGTAAATAACGTCCGACTTGCTCTTGTCGCCAATACCCCATCCGTCCAATATCATCAATAATACTTTGTTGCTCATTTTGTTTGCTAATTTTATTTAGTAAATTACTTGAGTTTATCCATGATAATCTCTACAGCCTTATCTACTGCTGCCTGCAAGCCATCAGCATTCTTACCACCAGCCGTAGCATAGTGCTTCTGACCGCCGCCACCACCATTGATAAGCTTAGCAGCCTCACGAACAGTAGCACCAGCATCAACGCCCTGGGCAACAACATCGTCCGAGAGCATAACGTTGATTGTTGGCTTACCATCGAAGAGGTTACCCACAACCATCACGAGCTTAGAGTCTACCTTCTGACGCAAAGCAAATGCCAAGTCCTTCATAACCTCCGACTGGAACTTAGTAAGACGTGAGATAAGCATGATGCCATCCTTTGGCTGTGTGGTTGTTGCGATGTGCTCAGCGAGTGATGCTACCTTCTCCTTGCGCATCTCCTCGATTTCACGACTAAGAGCTGCGTTGTTCTCAACAACCTTCTCGATAGCCTGAACAATCTTTGGACTGCGAATAATCTGCTCAACAGAGCTGATGACATCCTGAGCAGCATAAATCATGCTCTCAGCAGCCTCGCCAGTAACAGCCTCGATACGACGAACACCAGCCGAAATAGCGCTCTCAGAAACAATCTTGAAGAGACCGATAGTACCTGTTGCAGAGGTGTGAGTACCACCACATAGCTCAGTCGAAGGACCGAAGTTCACGATGCGCACCTTGTCGCCATACTTCTCACCAAAGAGCATGATAGCACCTGCAGCCTCAGCCTCAGCCATAGTAGCCTCACGGTTCTCAACGAGTGGGAAGTTGCTACGAATAAGCTTGTTTACAAGACGCTCAACCTCACGAATCTCCTCAGGTGTTACCTTCTGGAAGTGCGAGAAGTCGAAGCGCAAGCCCTGAGGTGTAACCATAGAACCCTTCTGCTCAACATGTGTGCCGAGCACGGTGCGCAATGCGTAGTCAACAAGGTGAGTTGCTGTGTGGTTGTTAGCAGCCTTCTGACGTGCATCAGCATCTACAACAGCACGGAATATTGCTGATGGATTCTCTGGCAACTGCTTTGCTATGTGAACGATAAGACCGTTCTCCTTCTCAGTAGCAATAATCTCAATCTTCTCGTTAGCGCTCTCGATATAGCCGATATCACCAATCTGACCACCTGAGTTACCATAGAATGGAGTGTGGTCGAATACAAGCTGATATGTGGTGCTATTCTTTGACTTTACACGACGGTAGCGAGCGATGCGGATGTCTGCCTCAAGGTTGTCGTAGCCGATAAACTCACTCTCGCTAATTGCCATGATCTCCTGCCAGTCGTCGATATCCTGCTGTGCAGCATTGCGTGAACGCTCCTTCTGCACCTGAAGCTCCTTCTCGAACTCCTCAATATCAACCTCTACACCCTGCTCCTTAGCAATAAGCTCGGTAAGGTCGATAGGGAAACCGTAAGTATCGTACAACACGAAGGCATCCTTACCCGAAATCTTGCCGTTTGCCGACTTCTTAATAACACCCTCCAAAAGGTTGATACCTGTTGCCAAAGTACGAAGGAATGATGCCTCCTCCTCCTCGATAACACGCTCGATGAGTGTCTGCTGCGCAACAAGCTCAGGGAACTGGTGGCCCATCTGCTCAACAAGGCCCTTAACCAACTTACAGATAAATGGCTCGGTGAAGCCGAGATATGTGTAGCCATAGCGTACTGCACGGCGCAAGATACGGCGGATAACATAACCAGCCTTAGCATTTGCTGGAAGCTGACCATCGGCAATAGAGAATGAGATAGCACGAAGGTGGTCGGCGATAACACGCATTGCAACATCTGCCTTCTCGTCCTTGCCATACTCCTTGCCAGAAAGAGCAGCAATACGTGAAATTGTTGGCTGGAACACGTCAGTGTCGTAGTTTGACTTCTTGCCCTGAAGAATCATGCACAAACGCTCGAAGCCCATACCTGTATCTACGTTCTTAGCAGGAAGTGCCTCCAATGAGCCGTTAGCCTTGCGATTGAACTGCATGAACACAAGGTTCCAAATCTCGATAACCTGTGGGTGGCTCATGTTTACCATCTCACGGCCAGGAATCTTCGCTACCTCCTCGTCATCACGAAGGTCGTAGTGAATCTCGCTACAAGGACCGCAAGGACCAGTCTCGCCCATCTCCCAGAAGTTATCCTTCTTATTACCACGAATGATGTGGTCCTCAGGCAAGAACTGCTTCCAGTAGTCGTAAGCCTCCTGGTCGAATGCTACGCCATCCTCCTCTGAGCCCTCGAATACTGTTGCGTACATGCGGCTCTTATCAAGCTTGTAAACCTCTGTAAGAAGCTCCCATGCCCACTCAATGGCCTCCTTTTTGAAGTAGTCGCCATATGACCAGTTACCGAGCATCTCAAACATGGTGTGGTGATAGGTGTCGTGACCTACCTCCTCCAAGTCGTTGTGCTTACCCGATACACGCAAACACTTCTGTGTGTCTGCAACACGAGGCCACTTGCGGGGAGCGTTGCCCAAGAAGATATCCTTGAACTGGTTCATACCCGCATTTGTAAACATAAGTGTAGGGTCGTTCTTTACAACCATAGGAGCTGAAGCAACGATATGGTGTTGCTTCGACTCGAAAAACTCCAGAAAAGCTTGTCTTACTTTGTTCGATTCCATATATATTGAATTTATTATTTTTGTCTAATATTACCTATATTTATAATGCGGTTGCAAAATTAAACAAAATTCCGTATCTTTGTAAGGTCTTATCGACTTTTTTAATATTTTTATTAAAAAGATGAGTAGAGAGAGAGGTAAAAAGCTAAGATTCGATCCAAGGGAGTGGTCGCGCGGAGCACGAATGGCATTTCGACTATTTGTTGCGATGATTATTGCTGCCACCAGCAACATACTTATTTCATCGTGGACCGACACTCCGAAGATGTCAAACATCCGTCGCGAGAATAAACGTCTTGAAGATCGCTACCGCATATTACAGGGCAAGATTGCCTCTGCCGAGCGCACCTTATCCGACCTAAAGCATCGCGATCATTACGTCTATCGTCCAATCTTGGGTGTCGACACATTGAATATCCCCGAGGTATACTCCGACTATCTCGACACCAAATATGAGTATCTAACCGAGGATGAATACTACGGCGATGTTACTCGTGATGCGTGGGTAAACCTGGATCGTCTTATGCGTAAAATATACTACGCTTCGTTAAGCCTCGATGCAACACAAAAGCTCGCCCAGGAGAAGGCCGAGTATTCGTCCATCATACCATCAATATGGCCTATCGACCGTACCAAGCTACGCAAGGTTAGTAGCCTATTTGGCATGCGTCACCACCCCACACTCGACACATGGCGTATGCACGATGGCGTGGATTTAACAGCGCCTATTGGAACATCGGTATATGCAACCGCCGATGGCACCATTAGTCTATCACGAGTTCAGGGCGGTTATGGCGACATAATCGAGATTAATCATGGCCACGGCTACACCACAAGATATGCTCACCTATCAGCACGCTATGTATCTGAAGGCGACAAGGTTATGCGTGGTCAAGTGATTGGAGATGTAGGTAACACCGGAACATCTACGGGTCCACACCTACACTACGAGGTTCGTTACAGAAATAACCCTGTTAACCCTGTTCACTATTTCGACAAAGATATGTCGGAGGAGTCATACAAGGAGCTAATGGAGCAAATTGAGAGTCGTCTTAACGAATAAGCATTATGGAGAATAAGGTTAAAGCTACATATCGAGCAAAGGCTAAGCGACGTCGCTTCTTGCGCCAAGCTATGCCAGTGCTATATAAAGGCCTTGTTTGGGCAGCCATGATTATTGGCTGGTATATCATCTTTGCCATGGTTGTCGACATGCCCAATGAGCATCGCCTACGCCACTCTGTGGATGACCTGCGCAGTGAGTATAATAGACTTGAAAAGAGATACGAGCTACTAAACAAGGTACTGGACAATGTTGTAGAACGCGATAAGAGCGTATTTCAAAAACTCTTTCAATCAGACCCCTACGTACTGAATGCCGGAGATGATAATTCACGTCAAGAGCTAAATGCTCAATTAATGGAGATGAATATCAACGATCTTCAGGATGTTTTAAGCTCGATGGTTAAAAGTGCAGAGCGCGATTCAAAGCGCCTTTTGAAGTCTTACGAAGATTTTAGTGATGCCGTAGCTTATGACTACATGACTCTACGTTGCATTCCCTCAATACAGCCTGTGAACAACTCGCGACTAACACTTCTTGCTGCAGGAAAAAAGCCTTTAATTAACCCATTCCATCACACTATGGCTGAGCATCATGGCGTGGATTATCTGACAACAGAAGGAACACCCGTATTTGCCACAGCTGATGGTCGTGTAGATAATCTATCGGAGAAGAATGCAACTGAAGGAAAAGCGATATCTATCGACCACGGCAACGGCTACAAGACTCGTTATTCACACCTATTGGATATACGTGTTAAGGAGGGTGATCACGTCAAACGTGGTGATATTATAGCCCTATCGGGCAATAGCGGTTTATCATTTGCACCCCACCTACACTATGAGGTGAGCCTCTATGGCACCCGTGTTGACCCTGTTCATTACTTCTTCATGGAGCTTAATGCGGACGATTATCAGCGCATAATACGCATTGCTCTATCAAGCATGCAATCATTTGATTAAAATGGCTCAACTAAAGTTAATTCTACTCGACTTTGATGGCACTCTTGTGGACACACGAAGAGCAAATGCTTGTGCCTATATCGAGACCTTGCGCGAAGCAGGTATAACTATCACAGAGAAGGAGTATTTGGAGAAGTATTATGGCGTACGCTGCATTGAGTTTATGCGCATGGTGGGCATTAGCGATGAATCGAAAATCAGAGGTCTTCGTCAACGTAAAGTAGAGCTATATCCAAACTACTTCGACTCCGTAAAGCTTAACACCGAGCTATGGGCGTGGTGCGGCATGATGAGGAAGATGGGCGCCAAGGTATGGATAGTATCTACTGGTCACATAGATAACATTCGTAATGTAATGCATCACTTGAATATAACCAGCGGCATAGATGGCATCATTTCGGGTGACGACGTTTCGCAGTCAAAGCCCTCGCCTGAACCATTCCTTGAGGCCATGCGTCGTGAAGGTTGCACTGCCGACGAGACTATAATATTTGAGGATTCTAAAGTAGGAGTCGAAGCAGCACGTAGAACAGGAGCCCAATATGTGGTCATTAAGATGGATTAGTATCACTAAAAATGATTAATCATCGTCACACTTTTGGTAGTGTGGCGATTTTTTTATACCTTTACCAATAATTTATTATTGGTCCTTATGAAAAAGTACTTATTGATAGCGATAGCACTCATATGTTCACTTGTAACATATGCACAAAATAGCACACAGCCACAGAGCGTGAATAGTGAGCCAGTAAAACAATGGACATCGAGCTTCAAAACGCTTGATGTTGATGCACCAATTAAGCTAACACTCACACAAATACCTGCTGACCAGGCGCCATATATCATCTATGACACCAAGGGCGTGACAACATCAAAGTTTACAGCAGAAGTCGATCGTGATGGAACGCTCAAGATTCGTGAGCGATACGATTCTAAGCGCATAGGACAAACCGAGGTTCAAGTATTCTACAACAGCCTCGACGACATTAAAATATCGAGGGCAGATGCTCAGCTACTTAGTACATTGACCTCCACAATCATCGACATTGTAATATCAAACAACGCCCAGTTTACTGCCGACATAGATGTCAAAGATATAAAAATTCGCATTAGTGGCGATTGCCGTGTTGAGATAACAGGATATGCCACATATCAAGATGCTGACGTGGCAACAGCCAAATATAATGCAGCGGGGCTATTAACGCAATCAACAATTGTTCGTGCCGAGCACAATGCAGAGGTGAAGGTTGATGCTACACAGCGCCTTGAGGCCAAGAGCACTACGGGTGGTAAGATCTATTATAGAACTGAGCCAGAGATTATTCGCATCGAGAAATCGCTATTTGGCGTAGATGTCACTCAACTCAAGTAATTCTCGGCAAATATGGCTATGACATTCCAACAAGAGCTTGCTCGAAAACTATTCGAGCGCTATTCTGGCGACCTCTCGTCGCTGACCATTTTGTTTCCATCGTTGCGTGCACGAACCTTCTTCAACAACGCCCTATCCGAACTCTACGACAAGGCATGCTGGCAACCACACTGGAGGACCATTGATGAGATAATGGAGGGCATATCCAAGCTGGAGCGTGGCGATAGATTTCGTTTAATAGCAGAGCTTTACAAAGTTTACATTAAGTATCACCCCAATGAGAAGTTTGATAAGTTCTACTTTTGGGGAGAGATGCTAATTGCCGACTTCGACCTTATAGACAAATACATGGTTGATGCCAAGCAGCTACTACGCAACATTGAGGATATCAAAGAGCTCGAAGCCGATGTATCATACCTCACCGAAGAGCAGCTACGCATAATATCTTTTTGGAAGAGCATTGGCGATGGTGAGACTCTCAGCGAGCAGAAGTTGCGATTTCTTGAGATTTGGAAAACACTGCCCTATGTATATGAGGAGTATCGCAAGCATCTAACATCGCTTGGCATTGGCTATACGGGCATGATTTACCGCAGGGCTATCGAGAAGATAGATAGTAACGAAGAGGTATTGCTACCTAAATCACGATTCGTCATAGCTGGATTTAATGCTCTATCGGAGTGTGAAAAGAGGCTGTTTACCTATCTGAGAAACAGCGATAAGGGTGCCGAGTTTTACTGGGACTACGACAACTATTACGTCGCAAATAAGTCGCATGAGGCTGGCATGTTTATGCGCGAAAATCTCAAACTTTTCCCAGCAGACTATGGCATTACATCGACAAATTTTAGCGACATACCTAAGTCGATACGTGTTGCAGCATGTGTCTCGAATGTAGTGCAGTGTAAATATGTGGCCAAGGTGCTTGAGTCATTAGGCAGTGAGGCATACGACAAGCGTACAGTAATCGTCCTCACCGACGAAAATATGCTCATACCCATGCTTCACTCAATTCCACAGGGAGTTGAGCATATTAATGTTACGATGGGCTATCCACTAAAAAATACGCTTGCCTACTCCTTAGTGGAGCGACTTTTAGAACTTCAGCAGCATAGCCGCCAACATGATGACTCCGATACATTCTACCATGTTGATGTTCATGGCATATTGTCACACCCCTACATCGTTGATTGTTGTGGCGAGGTGGCACACACTCGCTATTCGCAGATATTGGAGAATCGCATCACGATGGTCGAGGGCAAGATGTTTGAGAACGATACCATTCTAAACTCCATATTCTGCAAACATGACGACTGGATGTCAATTGCAAAATATCTACTCGACGTAATATCTCAGATTATTGGATTGATAGATACATCAGAATTTATAAACATCGAGTATTTACGCATAGTCCACGACGAGCTCGCAAAAGTTATGCACTCAATTGAGAGTTGTGGCCTCAAAGTTCCAACAAATGTCTTCACCTCGCTATTGCGTCGTCACATGCAGACTATAACCATGCCCTACGAGGGTGAGCCACTCGAAGGCTTGCAGGTGATGGGTATTCTTGAGACTAGAAATGTAGATTTTGAGAATGTGATATTACTATCAATGAACGATGCCAATTTCCCAAGCGACAAGACTGGGCAGTCGTCGTTTATTCCATACAACCTACGTGCTGCATATGGCATACCCACACCCGAGCATCATGAGGCGATGTATGCCTACTATTTCTATCGTCTGATCCAGCGTGCAAAGAGTGTGACAATGATCTACTGTTCACGTGCCGACGACAAGAGTACTGGCGAATGTAGCAGATATATCCATCAACTTGAGTACGAATCACCATACAAGGTTGATAAGTTGTCGATAGGCGTTGACCTTAGCGTAGATGAGGTTGAGCCAATAAGCGTAGCTAAGGGCGAGTATGAGCAGTCAATACTTAACAAATATCTCGATGCAAAGAGTTCTGCATCGCTCTCGCCAACGGCCCTCTTTAGATACGTAGAGTGTCCACTGAAGTTTTACCTACACTCTGTGGCTAAGTTACGCATACAGGACGAGGTCTCTGACACTATTGATGCCCTGATGTTTGGTAACATACTTCATGAGAGCATGCAAGAGTTGTATACACCACTGATTGGAGAGCCTAACCCAATGCAGCATATTGCCGACCTACGCAAGCGCAAAGTAGTAGAAGAGGTTGTTGATAAGACCATATCTCGCCTTATCCACCGTTCAGAGACGATCGTGGCTGACAAGTTCTCGGGCGACACAATTCTTGTTCGCGACATCATTGTGAAATATATCCTACGAGGAGTATTACGATATGATGCTCAGCGCAGTGGCTTTACCATTCATGGTCTTGAAGATGACGTCGAGTGTAGCTACCCTATCTCAAACGGTCGACATGTGAACCTGTCGGGTCGTGCCGATCGTATAGACCGAAGGGCTGATGGCTCACTGCAAATCATTGATTATAAGAGTGGCAATGTACCTCATCTTAGCTTTAACGGCATTGAGGGATTATTCCGAGGTTCGGCCGAGGAGCGAATATCTAACATATTCCAAACAATGCTATATTCGATGATGCTAAACAAAAAACATGGCACCGAGTCGATGCCATCGCTCTATTTTGCATCAAAGATGATGAGCGATGACTACTCACCGAATATCACTGATATTAGTAGCGGAGAGATCGTCGAAAGATATAGCATGGTTGCTGCCGAGTTTGAAAGTGAGCTAAGCACAATACTCGAGGAGTTGTTTGATTATAGCAAGCCATTTGTACAGTGTGACGATGTTGATATGTGTAAGTATTGTGATTTCAAGAGTATTTGTCGACGATGAAACGAGCTAAAATATTGAGTGCAAGCGCTGGCTCAGGTAAGACATATCAGCTGGCATATAAGTATGTTCGAGATATTGTAGAACATCCAGAGCTATATCGTGCTATCCTTGCCGTTACGTTCACAAACAAGGCTACCGAGGAGATGAAGTCACGCATATTGCGTGAGATACACATCTTAGCATCAGGCGACAAGAGCAACTACTTAAAAAATCTATGCCGAGAGCTCGACATGACAGAGACAATGGTTCGCAAACAAGCATTGCGCGCTCGTACACTCATCCTTCACGACTACTCTCGATTTAGCATCCTCACAATTGACAAGTTTTTTCAGCGAATCATTCGTGCATTCATCAAGGAGCTTGGCATTGATCTCAACTACAATATTGAGCTTGACCCAACGATGCTACTATCACGTAGTGCCGACAACCTTGTCGAGAAAATTACCCAAAACGAGGAACTTAAACGCTGGATGCTCGAGTTTGCCGAGGAGCGCATAAACGATGGCACACGCTGGGATATGCGTGGAGATCTGCGTTCGTTGGGACAAGAGATATTTAAGGAGAGTAGCCACGAGCGCATGAAGCTTCGTAAGTCGAAAGAGGAGCTTGGCAAGATAGTAGCCAACGCCATGTCGGAGGCAGAGAGCTGCAAATCCAAGCTTAAAGCATTGGGTGAAGAGGCTGTTGAGATTATTGCTCAACGTGGCCTCAGCGCCGATATGTTCAAGGATAAGTCTCGTAGCTTTGTCTTCAAATTCTTCAAATATGCAGCTGGTGAGCTAAGCGAGCCAACAGCATCAATGCTCAAAGCCACAGATAGCATAGAGGCGTGGTACGGCAAGGATGCTGGAGCAAATGTGCGTGATGCAGCCGCTGCATTACAGCCTATACTGTGCAAAATATGCGAGCTATATCCCTCTGTAGTACGCAAAGTTAACACTGCAAGATTGTTAAAAAACAACTATCGCAGTTTTGCTCTACTTGCCGACATGCGTGAGCAAGTTACGCAGATATGCGACAAGGAAAACATAATGGTTCTTGGCGAGACAAAACATATCCTTTCGAAGTTTGTTGACGGCAGCAATGCTCCATTTATCTACGAAAAGGTAGGCAATAGGTTCGAGAGATTTATGATTGATGAGTTTCAAGACACCTCAGTTCGTGAATGGCAAAATATGTTGCCACTGCTGCAAAATGCTATGTCGGAGAGCGAGACCTGCTCAGTGCTAATTGTTGGCGACGTGAAGCAGTCAATCTACCGTTGGCGAGGTGGCGACTGGCGTCTATTGCAGGAGGGAGCTGTTAACGATTTAGGCAGCCAGAATGTTGCTATTGACCGCCTTGAGCACAACTTCCGAAGCCTCGAAAAGGTTGTAGACTTCAACAGCAATGTCATTGATGCAGTTGTTGGAGTAGACAACAACCATCTCAATAATATTCTTGACAATGCGCTGAATAATGGCGATATAAGCAAGTCACTTCACTCATCGCTTCATGATATTGTTGTCACTGCCTACACCAACCACAAGCAGATATTAGGCAAGGAGTACGAAGATGAGGGTTATGCCGAGTTAACATTCTACGACTCTACATTAGACGACTCGCCATTTATCGAGGCCATAGAAGATGCCATAAGGCGTGGCTACAAGTATCGTGACATACTTATCCTTGTTCGTGGCAAGAGCGATGGCCGCAAGGTGGCTCAGCGCTTGTTTGACTACAAAGACAAGGTGTTCACATCGAAGGGTGAGGTGGGCTTTAATATCCTAACATCTGACTCACTCACAATCGAGAATAGCGATATAGCTGAGTTTGTAATAGCAGTATTAAGGCTCGCTGTTGACGCTAACAACCACATCGAGCGAGGTGTTTACAACAGATTTTTACATAAGTCGTTTGAGCAGAACTTCAGCGACGACGAGCGCGAGTTTCTCAGACGCATTGCACATCTTTCGCCCATGGAGGCTTTCGAGGCTATTGTTTCTCGCTACAAACTTCACGAGTGCAAAGATCGCATAGCCTATCTTCAGGCCATGCACGAAGGCATAGTTTCGTTCACTACGTCACGCATATCTGACATCCAGCACTACTTAAAGTGGTGGGAGGAAAAGGGTAAGAACGATACTCTTAGCGTTGAGATGACAGACGACACAATCGAGATTTCGACAATACACAAGGCCAAAGGTCTCGAGCGTGATGTTGTCATAATTCCTTATTGCAAATGGGATACTGCACCCAAGGCATCACTACAGCCTGTGGTATGGTCAAAGGCCAATACGAATAGCGGAGATATTGCTGAAATTGGCGAGTTTCCAGTAATTTACGGCAAGGATATGCAACACTCGGCATTCACCGCAGACTACTACTCCGAACTGGTAATGAGCCATGTTGACGCAGTAAACCTGTTGTATGTAGCCTTGACACGAGCCTCAAAAGAGCTCTACTTATATGTACCTACACGCCTAAACACCAAGTCTAAATCGAGTGATGCAATAAACAATATTGTACCACTCCTCACGATTGCTGCCGACACCCGATTTCCTAATGCCGATATAGAGAGAGATGTTGAGGGTGTTCGACGCAAGATACATAGACACGGTACTAAGCTAAACATAGACACCAAACACACCTCGTCACAAGGTGGAAGCATTGTTTTGGACAGCTATACATCGAATAATCCAGACATACAGATTCGTTATCCAAATCGTCGCTATCACGAGGAGAACATAGACTTTAGCAATGCTTCGCAAAGACTGGGAATACGCATGCATAGCATCTTTGAGGGCGCCACATCCTTCGATGAGTTGTACAAAAATATTCAGCGCATGCATAGCAGTGCTCTCATATCAACAGATGAAGCAACAATGCTCAGAGAGAACATCGCAAAGTTTGCGCATAACGCAGT
>JAFODV010000042.1 GCA_017380515.1 Alistipes sp. | reverse complement strand
GGTTGTTGTCGTTCCACATTATTGGCTGCTTATACATGCGTATTATCGAGTCGGTGTTGAGTGATACGAGTGAGTCACACACCATCTGCGATTGCGTACGGAACATCTTAACATTGCGATATGCCTTTATCATCTTGTAGGTGCTGTCATCAGGTATCACACGCTCGATAGGTGTGGTATCCTGCTGTGTGCTATCGCTCTGTGGGGCCACATCCTCGCCTATAGTTGTTGTGCTATCCGACTGTTGTGGTCTTGATGTTAGCACCGAGCTATCCATGATAGGAGTGTTAGGGTCGTAGTCCTCGCCCTTATACTCCTTGCCACGCTTTAGTGCTCTTGCCTTGGCCTTGTCAATCTTCTGGCGACGACGCTGCTCGGCCTTAGCCTTCATGCGCTCAACACGCTCTTTCTCCTCATCGGCAAGACGTGAGCTACGCTCAATGCGCTCTGCAATGATTGTGTCAATCTTCATCTTAAGCAGCGAGTCACGAATAGCCTGTACCGAGTCGATCTTAATCTGCTCTAACGAATCCAACGAGTCGCGCACAGCCTGCTCACGCTCCTTGATAGCCTTGCGCTCAGCTTTACGCTGTAGCTTAGCACGGCGGCGAAGTTGCTTTGCAGTATACTTTGTTGTGTCGCTCGCAAGCGTGTCGGCAGAAACGATGCTATCGGTCGTAGTCAATGTGTCGGTCACAACCTCAGCTGTGGTATCTACTGAGGTGTCGTTATCTTGGCTATTGGCCACATCCTTTGATGGCGCCTGGTGCTCACCGCTCTTATCCTTGCTATCCACTAGAGACTTGCTCTCAGTTTGTTTCGTGTCGCGCAATCCACCCTTATCTTGTTTGTTGGTTGTAGGATTTGCATTTTTAGGCTGCGCATCACCTCCCTTTTTGCCCTCGCCCTTGCCACGTGCAGGCTCATCTCTCTTTGCCTTCTCCTCGCTGGCCTTGTCCTGCTCAAGTTTATTTGATGTATCCTCTGCTACTGCCTCTTTAGACTTTGTGTCATCGCTACGAAGGTCATTTGATGTGCTATCCAAAGCACTCTCCTGCTGAGCGCTTGCCGTAGAGTCGCTAACCTCCTGTTCGGGCAGTACTGCTATGGTGTATAGCCATATGGTGTCGGCCGAAAGATATATTGAATCAGTAAGCTCAGGGTCGTAGTTGATCATTGATGGGCGGCGAGTGAATAGTGCATTGCCTGGCTCGTCCCACCACTCAGCATAGTCGGCAAAGCCGAGGATTTTCTGCGTGGTGTCGTCAACCTGAATATTTCGTCGTGCGATGATGTGGCCCTCGGTGCGGTAGTACATCAACGAGTCGCTCCATATCTCACGCTCAGGCTGAAGGAAGTATGAGTTACGTGTGAGGTGGTGTAGGTCTTTAAGTTTTGTGTATGTTCCTGCCTGAGTATTCAGATACTCGTCATTGCGATTCCATATGTGTGTGTTTGTGAAGTACTCGGCATCCTCGGTTTGGGTGTTGAATATCACCGAGTCGCTAAGCACGTCATAGTCGTTGTTGCGCATCTGCACCCTATGGATAGCCTTCAGTATATGGGTCTTTGTGTTGTAGAAGCCGCGCTCCGCCTCAAGTAGGTTATCCTCCTTACGAACATAGCATCCGCCGCTGAACTCACCCTCCGACTTTGCGGTGTTGAACTTACAGTTGTAGGTGTAAATAACAGCATCCTCGTCGACAACTTTTACAAGTCTTGAGAATATCTTTGCTGTGTTGTTGTTACGGTTGTACTCGGCACGCTCACCATAGATATATGTGCTATTCTGGTTGATTAGCACATTGCCAAAACACTCGAAGCTCTGGTTTGAGTAGCGCACAGCACTATCGGCTAAGATCACAGCGCCATTGTGGTGTGCTGCAAAGTTGCCGACAAGAATAAATATTGTAGAGTCGCCTTTTTCAATAAGGTAGCTATCATCAGCCGTCATGTCGACCATGCGTCTGTCTGTTGATGACTGTGGCTGTTGTGCTAATTGCTTAGATGGGGTAGACACCTCGATATTGGGTTGTGCTGTTACGGCATAGCGTACAAACATTTTGCCGCTTGCTGCATAGAGAAACACTCCAGCAACAAGCGTCAAGACGATGAGGGTTGTTATTTTTTTACGAAACATTCTGTCTTCTCAACTACTTAATCCATTTCTTATTCTTGAACTCCCATGTGCGACACTCTGGGTCGATATATATGTACATTGACTCAATCTTTTTGTCGAGCCACTCCTTGAATATCTTTTCACGTTTTTGCATTAGTGCCATCTCCTCGAGACGCACATAGTCATCTTTGAGTGATGCGATGTGGGGAGGTATTATCTCCACGAGCATCACAATCTTGCTGATGTAGTTGCCTTTGTAGTCCATCGTCTGGAACGAATCCGACACCTCGCCAACCTTAAGGCGCATTAGGGCGTTGTAGTCCTCGAGAGCCTTGCCTCCGTCCATGCCGAAATCCTCCTTTAGGAAGCGTGTTGCTGTCTGGCGTGCTCCGTCATAAACGCCCATGCGTGTTAGAATGTCGTGGTTTGACACAATACCGCCATTCATCTTTGTCGAAGCATCGTCCGAGAAGCGTAATGCTGCATCGCTAAACGATATAGAGTCGCAACGAATGAGTCGAGCTATGCTGTCGAGCTCACGTGCTGGCTGTAAAAGCTCTTCATGCGTAAACGTAGGACGTAGCAATATGTGACGGCAGTGGTACAACTCGCCACGCTTGTCAATAAGTTCAATTATGTGAAAGCCGAACTCGGTCTCGACAATCTCTGATACTTGACCAGGCTTTAGCTTCTCGAGAGCCTCAGCAAATGGTCGAACATACATTGATGATGGTGCTGGTTGCATCTCGCCACCATACATCGCAGAGCCATCTACTGAGTACATGCGAGCCAACACTGAGAATTTTGTTTCGCCCGTAACTATGCGCTGGCGCATGTCGAGCAATCGCTCCTTGGTGCGCTGCTTTGCCTCCTGCATCGAGGCGGGGAACTTTGTGATTTGTGCATATACATACTGCTCGCCAATCATTGGTAGGCTATCCTTGTCGATGTTGCGATAGAAGCGCTCCACCTCGCCAGGCACGATTGTCACCTTGCCCACAAGGTCCATCTGCATGGCCTGTGCATATGCTTGCTCCTCATAGCGTGCTCTAAGCATCTCACGGTAGTTGAATATAGGCATGTGTTGGCGAGTCTCCAACTCCTGGATGCTTCCAGCCTCCTCGATGAGTGTCTGTAGGTAGGCCTCGATGCGTGTTGTCACTTCGCTTTTGTTGATCTCCACTGAGTCAAGAAGGGCTTGGTTGTACAGTAGCTTCTGCTCGAGAAGAGCCTCGAGGGCCTCGTGCATAGGGTCACGCTCCGACGTATAGCCCATCTGTCGCTGTTGTGCAACGAGGGCATCGGCATACTCACGTACCTCAGAGTAGAGTATCGATGAGCCTCCAACAACGGCAACAACCTTGTCGAGCATCACCTGACGACGCTGTGCCGAAACACTATTACCCGATACCAAAATTATCGCTATGGCAGCTATTGATAGTACAATCTTACGAATCATAAGTTTATCTCTTGTCTGTTTAAATCTAATTCTCTGTCTGTGTCGTCTCGCTCTTTGTCTCAGCCTCTACGGGTTTTGCCTCTACGGGCTGCTCGCTCTTTACCGCGGCAGGCTTCTCGGTAGGTTGCTCCGTAGTCTTTGCCTCACTCTTATCCGAAGTAGTCTCCACGTTCTTGGTTGTCGATGTTTGCTCTACCGAGGAGCTGTCATCGCCCGCCTCCGACTTGTTATCTGAGCTGGCTTTCTCGCTGACCTTTTTATCTGCGCTATCTTTTGAGCTGCTTGTTTCTCTATTCTCTGAGCTCTTCTCACTCTTTGTTGTGCTGCTCTTTTTCTTCTCCTCTTTCTTCTCCTCGTCGCTCTTCTTCTCCTCACTCTTGCTCTTCTTCTCACTCTTCTCGACAACTACCTCGCCTTCACTCTCGGTGCTGAGTGTAGTGTCGTTGATGTTTGGACGTGAGCTTAGCGTATTCATCATCTGCTCATCGTCAATCTCTATGCGGTCGTTCTCTATAGCCTCGAGCTTGAGCTCTGCCTCATATTTCTTTATAATCTCGCTGCGACGATCTGAGTATATCATGCGACGAATATCGTCCTCCACACACTCGATAGGAGCGATGCTGCCCTTAGCTGTAATATCTGTGATTGTGAAGTAGAACACCACATCGTCAGCCTGCATGCTCTGCACCTTGCCTTTGCTCAGTAGGTTGTCGTAGTTGCGGGTACGCACTGTTGGTAGATAGCTCAAAAAGTCGGAGAATGTCACCCACTCCGACGTAAGGTCGGTAATCTGTAGGTCATGCTTCTCTGTGAATGCGAGTATCTCCTGTAGGCCATCGCTCGATGCGTTGCTTAGCGCCTCACGTAGGGTTGTCTTATTGCGGAAATCCTTTGGGGCACGCACCAATACACCTTGCACCTTATCGTGGTCGAGCGTAAACTGGTGTGTGTGCTGGCGATAGTACGCCTTGATCTGCTGCTCGGTAATCTCTGTGTCGAGATGCTCATCGATGTAGTACTGGTCGAGCTGTCGCATGATTAACGATTGACGATAGTCCTCAACCAATCTGTCGATGTCACCTTTCGAACTCAACACCTTTTCGGCACGGGCAAGCTTAAGTCTGTTAAGCACCCAGTTATCAATATACATCTTTGCAAATGTGGTGCTATCAGCGCCAGTTAACCCCTCGGGCATATCTGCCAAGATATCTTTGAGCAATAGGTCGTTGCCATCAACCGATGCAACCACTCGCTTATGGTTGTTGCGACTTCCAAATGAGTCGCTGCTGCCACACGCCACAGACATCGTTGCGGCGACAAGCATGATTATGTGATAGATTCTTTTCATATTCAATTTGCAAAGATACAACATTTCTGGAGAATAAACGAATCTTCGTAGAAGATTATTGTATTTGTTGTGATAAGGGGTCATCTTCGGCACCAAGCTCATTGCCCCGAAAGGGGATATACGTCGAGTATACCCCCTTCCGTGTCAATTTCGACTTGTCACCAAATCTAACCCCTTCTGACTACAAATAACGTAGGAAGTTTAGGCCTAAAGGTATTAAAACAAAAGACCAAAGCGACCAACCGACGGTGCGAACAAAGTAAATCGTCCGCACCCTCTCTTTGGTCCCTTTGGTCTCTCTGGTCTCCCTGGTCTCGATAATGTCTACCTACTCATGATTTAGGCGCATGACCTCATCGATACCGTCGATATGCGAGATGCTCTCTATTGCCTGCTGAAGCTCATGCAACGAGTGAACAGAGAAGTCGATGGTGCATATCGCAATGCGGTCGATATTCTCAGTCGCAAGTGACGACATTGTGAGGTGCAATTTATCTGTTATACAGTCAATTAGGTCACTCATAAGGTGATAGCGGTCGATGCCCTTGATTCGTATGCGCACAGGGTATAAGAATGCCTCATTCTCGGGGAAGCTCTGTGATAAAATGGAGTCGCCATGTTGTGAAGCGAGGCGTATGGCCATAGGACAGTCACGCTTATGTAGCGTTATTGATCCGTCGTTAGCTTTAAAGCCAATTACCTCGTCGCCAGGTAGAGGGTTGCACTTTTCGCAACGGTCATACTCGAGGCGTGGTAGGTTGGCAAAATATCCACGCAGGTAGCGCTTAGCACGATATGTCGAAACATGCTCCATCCATTCTGGTTCGGGCTTAGCATCGTCAGCTGTGCCTATCTCCACACAATCACCACGTTGTAGTACTGTGCGTAGCGATGACAGCTTGCCGTTTATGCGTGCATATACAGCCTTCTCACCCACCTTGCTATGAATCTCAAAAGCAAAGTCGAGGGCGGTAGCTCCCTTAGGCAGAATCACGCCACGCCCCTTAGGTGTAAACACCATGATGTCGTCATTGTAGAATGATAGCGTGACGCCATCCATAAACTCTATGTCGTGGCTGTCGTCGGCAACATCCTGCAATATCGACTTGAACTTCTCGAGCCATGCCTTCACATTATCCTCCGTACGCTCAGCAGCGCAGCCGAGGCGTGAGTTGCGCACCATGCGCTCCGACGAGATATGTACCTCTTCCCATATTCCTTGCTCTGAGAGCAGCTTTACATGGAAACTTTGATAGCCATTCTCTTTTGGTGCATCAATATAGTTGGCAACGCTTCCTGGCTTCTCTTTGAAGTGGTCGGTGAGTGCCGAGTAGATGCGTAGGCTCAGAGCCTTCTCGCTGAATACAGGAGAGTTGGGGTATATGATGCGTATGTAGTGTTTACCGTCGATATGTTTGATGTCGCAGCCCTTCGACTGCATCTTGCGCCAAATGCTGTAAGGCTTGCGATAGCGAATCTCGGTGCGTGCCTCGATTTTGGCGTCGTGAAGTATGTTGTCAATCAGCGTTGTGAAGCGCTCAAGACGAGGACGATTGGCTGTGCGCTCCTCGGCCAACAATCGCTCAACATCGGCATAGTCGCGAGGACAGCGATAGCGGAATGACAAGTTTTCCAACTCGGTCTTAATGTGGTACAAGCCGAGGCGATTGGCTAGTGGTGCATAGAAATAGTCGGTCTCACCGGCAATCTTCATCTGCTTGTCGGCACGCATGCTATCGAGCGTGCGCATGTTGTGAAGTCGGTCGGCAAGCTTGATGAGAAGGGCTCGAATATCGTAGTGTACCGACTCTAACATTTGGCGGTAGTTGTCCACCTGCTTAGAGTGCTGATAGCTATCCTTTTTGCGCTTTGTCACCGTGTCTACGAGGAAGGCTACGTCGTCGCCAAAACGCTCGCGAATATCCTCAACTGTGTAGTCTGTATCTTCAACCACATCGTGGAGAAATGCCGAGATTATTGGGTTGTCGCCAAGCTCAAGCTCGCGGGCAACGATTGATGCCACGGCAATAGGGTGCATGATGAAAGGCTCGCCACTCTTGCGCTTCTGCTCGCGGTGTGCTTCGTGAGCAAACTCATAAGCTTTGTAGATGCGCTCCACCTCCTCTGTTGTTGAGTGCGCTCTTATATAGTTGAACAGCTGTTCCACGCTGTCGTGTATGCGGGTTTTGTAAATATCTTTCATGGTGGTTTCTCTAAATTTGGGAACTACCGCAAATTTAATAAAAATTTAGTAAAGTATCTCAATTTTTTCTATCTTTGCACTTGGTTAATGATAAAATTTCTTGAATATGAAACGATTTTTATACCATTTATTACTTTTTGTAGGCATTGCGCATCTTACTGCATGCTCCGAGCCTGATACTCCCGTAGTGCCTGAAAACCCTCAGCACGAGAACCAGGAGTTTGTTTTCGAGAATATCGTTGCTCGACATACGCAGCTGCGTGTTGATATCTCGCCAGTAGACAAGGATATGGAGTATGTCGTATTTTTGGCTGAGAAAAAACACTTTGTGATGAATGGTATCGACACCCGAGAAGAGCTTCTTGAAGATGATTATGCCTACATTCTTGGTCTTGCTAATCAGTACAACATGACGTTGCGAGACTTCCTCAAGGCTGTGGGCTGGCTCATTAATGGCGAGGTCAAGGAGTATGGTGCTGTGAGCCTCTATCCCGATACCGAGTATGTGGTTTATTGCTATGGCATAAGCATCGATGGTGAACTTTATGAGGCCACGACCCCTGTAAACTATGCCGTTGTTAAGACCACAGCCCCCGAAATGATAGATGTTAAGTTCGATGTTAAAACTGCTATTGATGGCAATCGAGTATCTATTAATGTAGATCCTAACGGCTACGATAAGCTCTACTATAGCTACATCGTGCCCGACACCGACCGCTACTTTATTCACGAGGGTATGGAGTTTACCGACGACTATATTGCATACTATCGCAACCGTGCGTTTAACGAGTTTAATCCGCTTATCAACGATCAGGGTATTGCCCCCGACCAGTTCTGCTATAGGGGCAAGGCAACCATCGAGGAGCGTCTTGATCCTAATACAAACTACCAGATAGTGCTCTTTGCTGTTTCTGACGAGCAGCTACCGTTACTATGCTCAGTGCCTGTGACGCATAACTTTTCGACCGAGGGTGTTGACCTCAGTGACCTTACTATCGACATTAAGGTGACTGATATCACTCCATACACGGCGCAGCTCACAGTAACACCATCGAACAACAACGAGCAGTATGCTTGTGTATTCCTTGCTCGCAACCAGATACCACCTTATGAGGATGAGTACGAGCAGATGATGGCGCTTATCACCGACTACATACCTGCTGTATTTCGCGGTAGCTGGAGTGAGCAGCTTATGCCACTTATGCCAAATTCGGAGTATACGGTGCTTGCCTTTGGTGTTGAGAACGACCTACCTACAACCAAACTCTTCCGCTACGATTTCACGTCGGCTGAGGCTCAGGAGGGTGCTATAACTATTGAGAGTATCGACCTTGTTAAGCTCTTCGATGCGCAGGAGATTATTGCCCTTGATCCAAGCTATTCAGGTGCCTTTGCCGAGTGCGAGTGTGTGGCTGTCGTTGAGGTTAAAACATCGAAGCCTACCGATAAGGTATATTTCTGGTGGTATGAGGAGTGGATGAAAATCGAGTATAGCGATGAGGCCTTCCTTGAGGATTTGCTCCTCTATGACTACTCGCCTAACCCATGCCTCATGGATATGTACTACTCGATGAGCGAGGACGACAAGTTCTTCTTTGCGGGCATCGCCGAGGATGATGAGGGTAACATGAGTCCTATCTACTTTGGTGAGACGTTTATTCTTAACAAGGAGCAGTGTTCGCCGGCTTCCGAATTCTTTGATTTGTTGTGATAAGGGGTCATTCTCGGCCCATCACTAAAAGTAAGACCCCTCGGGCTGTACGTTTGAGTACTATCCCGAGGGGATCTTCTTTTGTGATAGACCAAGCCTAACCCCTTCTGACAACAAATTATTTCCCGTGATAAGGGCGCATCTGCGGCCTTTCAATCAAAGCCACCAATGGGACGTACGCCAAGTACTACCCATCGGTGGCTTTTTCATGTCAAGGCCACATCTGCAACCCTTCTGACAACAAATTATTTCTCGTGATAAGGGCGCATCTGCTGCCGCTAGCAAAAAGAGTCCCGACAATGAGCAGTACTTCTTGTACAGCCCATCGTCGGGATTTTTGCCGAGCGTTGCATCTGCAACCCTTCTGACAACAAATTATGCGCTTAGGAATTATCACTTTTCACCTCCTCATTGTAGATTCTCTCGTATATCTCTCTGAGTAGTGGCTTATTGGCGATTATCTGGCGTAGCTCCTCGAGACGCTGGGCGTTGTCCGACTCTGATAGCCATAGTCGGAGATAGCCGCCGTAGTCATATTTCTCACCAAGGTGCTCAACTAGGCGGTCGTAGCCCTCCTCACGGCTAAGCGTGGGGTGGTGTGTGAGGGTAAACTGAATGGTGCGACGGATAATCGACTCGGGAACGATTACCCTATCTGCCTCGGCTACGATGCGTCCATATATTGTTCGTGGCTCGCCCTTCGACGATGCGCGATGATCCTCCGCAGCATCTGCCATGGTAGCAATCTGCTCCTCGCTAAACCAGCGTCTTAGCTCGCTATCCTCAAGTATTATGCGCTTCGACTCGCTATGGTGCTTATCGCGCCCAAATGTTAAGCCTATGTCGTGGTAGGCGGCGATGACGTATGCCATTTCGGTGTCTACGCCATGTATTCTTGCATAGCGTACGCTTGCCTCGATGACTGTTGCCACGTGGTCACGCCTATGTGCTGCGTCAAAATGGTCATAGCGAGGTATTATCTCGCGCTCGACATACTCTACAATTTCTTGACGTATCATGCTATCCTGCGACTACAACAACTAGGTCGTCACGTTTTAGGTACTTCTCTGCGAGGTGCTTGATCTCCTCGGGTGTAATCGAGAATATGCGTTGTACGCTTTGCTCCGTGGCGCTGTTGTCCATGCCACACATTATGTTCTCGATTGTCACGTCGGCAATGCCAAATGGCCCATCGAGGATACGTAATATCTCGCCAATCATCACATTTTTGACCATCTGCAACTCCTCCTCCGATATCAGCTCGTGGCGTAGTCGCTCAATCTCGTTGTATATCTCGGCGATAGCCTCCTCACGCTTCTCACGTGCCACCTGCGTGGCTATTGCAAGGTAGCCCTCCTGCTCGAAGTTTACCATGGCAGCCATCACGCCATAGGTGTAGCCATGCTCCTCACGTAGGTTCTGCATAAGGCGTGAGCCGAAGTATCCGCCAAGGATTGCTGCCACCACCTGCATACCCACAAAGTCGGGGTGTGTGCGTGGAAAGAGCAGACGGCCCACACGCACCGACGATTGCAGTGCCGACTCAACGTTACGCTCCATGTAGTGTGTGGTCTCTGCCTTTGGAAACTCCACCGACGATGTTGCTCCTGCCTTTAGCTCTGCTGCCAGCGCCTCAATCTTTGCGTGGATGTTTTCGTCGATGTTTCCGCTACACACAACGAAGGCATTCTCGGCAGTGTATAGCTTGTCGTAGTGCTCACGCAGTATCTCTGTTGTTAGGTTGTCGTACTCCTCCTCGTGTGTCGATATGCCGTATGGGTGGTTGCTGCCGAAGAGTGCCTCGGCAAACATCTCTCGTGACTGCATATCTACCTTCTTGCGCTCTATTACGAGGCTCTGCTTGCGCTTCTGGCGATATACTTCGAACTCACGCTCGGGGAATGCGGGGTGTAGCAATATCTCACGTGCTACCTCAAGCGTTGGCTCGAAGAATTTCTTGAGCGAGCAGAACGATATATATGTGTAGTCGCGGTCGATGTTAACGTCGAAATATGAGCCGTAGAAGTCGAGTTTTTCGGCAATCTCATGCGCTGAGAGCGTTGTGCTTCCCTCGCCCAGCATGTTGGCTGTCGATGATGCTGCAAAGGGTGCTGTTTGCATCGAGCTTCCGGCCTTGAACACAAACGTGAAGCGCACAACCTCGAAGTCGTCGCTCGATAGTGTATATATCCTTACTCCATTCTTTGCGTGGCTGAGCTTCGATGGTGGCATCTCCACGCTGTGCGGAATAACTATGTCGGGTTGTTGGCGTATCATTGTTGTGCTCTGTAGATTAGTGTTGATGAATTCTCCTTGCGGAAGCATCGCTCGGCAAATGCCATCACTTGCTCACGTGTCAGTGCTCGGTATATCTCTGCCTCACGGTTTATTAGCGTTATGTCGCCCGTCATGGCATAGAAGCCCAAGTTTAGGGCCTTGTTCATTATGTTTATCTCGCCCATGAGCATATTTGCCTCGAACTTATTCTTGACCTTCTCCATCTCGTAGTCCGATATGTTACCCGCCTTTATCTCGTCGAGCTCCTGCCATAGCGCACACTCTGCCTCCTGCTCCGATGTCGAGGGCATTAAGCGTCCCTTGATGACGAACAATCCCTCGTCGAGGCTACCTGTTATGTAGGCGTTCACTGATGAGAACAAGCCACGCTCCTTTATTAGTCGGTTCACCAGGCGTGATGACTCGCCACCTGCCAGCAAATCAGACGATAGGTCGCCACAGAAGAAGTCCTCGGATTGGCGGTCGCCCATGTGTAGGGCTATGGTTATGTCTGTTGCAGGCACGTCACGCTCCACCTCTAAGCGGCGAGGCTCGGTCTGCACGGGCTCGTGGGGTATAGGTAGTATCTCGCCGCCTCTATCTTCGATGTCGCCGAAATACTCCTCTGCCATTGCTATCATCTCCTCCTCGTCGATGTCGGCAGATATCGAGAGTATGGCACGTGAGGGGCGGTAGTGGCGAGCATAAAACTCGCGCACATCATCAAGTGTCGCTCGCTCGATATGCTCTGGCGACTGACCTATCGTTGACCAGCGGTAGGGGTGGGTTGTATAGGCGAGGTTGCGCAGTAGCAACTGCTCGTCGCCATAGGGCTGATTTAGGAAGCGCTGCTTGAACTCCTCGATAACCACTTGCTTTTCGGTCGAGTATGCCTCCTCCGATATGTTTAGGTTCTGCATTCTGTCGCTCTCGAGCCATAGTGCTGTCGATAGGTTCTCCTTCGGCAGCGTTATGTAGAAGTCGGTGTAGTCGTTGTTTGTGAAGGCGTTGTTCTCGCCCGATGCCATCTGCACGGGTACGTCGAACTCGGGCACGTTGTGCGTACCACGAAACATAAGGTGCTCGAACAAATGGGCAAAGCCTGTCTTTGTCGGCTCCTCGTTGCGTGCCCCCACCATATATAGGATGTTTACTGCCGCAAGCTTCGATGCACGGTCACGATTTACCAACACACGCAGTCCGTTGCCGAGAGTCTTCTCTTTGTATTTTATCATAGTTGATATTCTATTTTATCTTCTTTATCTGTTTCTTGTATCTGCGCCAATGAGGGTCTTTCTTGTATGCTTTTACCGCCTCTTTTGGTACGTAGATGTATAACCAATTTCCTAATCTGCTAATTGTGGGAGGTGTTACTGGCAGGCACATAATGCTGTATAGATTGTCGCAATTTTCGAATGCATCCTCTCCAATCTCAGTTACGCTATCAGGGATAGTGATGCTTGTTAGGGAATTACAATCTTTGAATGCATACTTTCCAATCGATGTTACGCCATCTGGAATTATAATGCTTTTTAGTTTTGAACAACCTGAGAATGTGCGAGCACTAACGGTTGTTACATTTTTAGGAATTTTAAACTCTGTTAACTGTGCTGGTGCGATGGCTAGTATAGTAGTGCCAGAGATGAGGCATCTTCCATCCTCCGATGAGTATTTCCCATTGAATGTGCGAAGGTTGGTAAGGTTTGTAAATGTGCCATCTGCTATTGTCTCCACGCTCTGGCCAATGATTACCTCTGTGTGCCTACTCCCTGTAACTATGTCATTTTTGAGATGCTTGCAGTTGAGAGTTAGCTTACCACTACATATATTTAAAAAATTCTGGTCGATGTAGGTAACATCGTTACCTATTGTCACATCCGAAATCTTGCTATCTGGCCAATGGTTTTTGTAAATATTGCAATTTATGTTCAGCGTTTTAAGCTTAGTGCAACCTTTGAATGCTCCACTTCCAATCTTAGTTATGCTATCGGAAATGGTGATGCTTGATAGTTCTTTACAATCACAGAATGCATAATCTCCAATTTTAGTTACACCATTACCAATAATAACTTTTGTAAATTTAGATCCATCAAAAGTGTAATAATGATCATACCCCCAATATCCATCTGGTATATTACAAGAGATAATTAATGTGCCTGTACAGTCGTCGAATGCATACTTTCCAATCGATGTTACGCTATTTGGAATAGTAATGCTAGTTAGGCTGCTGCAACCAGCGAATGCGCCATATTCAATGCTAGTTACGCTATTAGGAATAGTAATGCTTTTTAGGCTTCTGCAATCGCGGAATGCCTCCTCTCCAATGCTAGTTACGCCATTGGGAATAGTAATGCTAGTTAGGCTGCTGCAACCTCTGAATGCACCATTTCCAATCTCAGTTATGCTATCAGGAATAGTGATGTTTGTTAGTTCGCTACATTCATAGAATGCATAATCTCCAATCGAAG
>JAFODV010000041.1 GCA_017380515.1 Alistipes sp. | reverse complement strand
GCTATAAGCATTTGCCCACACCCGCCCCTAAAAGGGGCAATCGTAGTCGTAGTGCGCAAGAGGCTTGATGCGCAGACTCTCCTCTGGGGAGCCCTGAGCAGCGAAAAGGTCATCAGCCCATGGCCCGCTCTCGGGAGTTGCCGCAGTCGCCGTAGTAACCGTAGTCGCAGGAGTCACCGTAGCAGCACTATTAACCGCAGTCACAGCATTAACATCATTAACACCCCCTACACCCGTGTGAATGTGTGAATGTGTTACTGGCGTTACACCCTCTCTACTGCCCGACGCTGAGGGGCTAACTACCCTATCTCCATCAACGAGTAGTAAGCCCCTGTCAACCAGTCGCTTGACACGCATATGTGCAGTGGTCTTGGCCAGTCCGAGGCTCTCCATAAGGCGTGCAACAAGTGTGCTACGCTCGATGGTGCCTCCGTAGAGATCCTCGACAATGGCCACAACATCGTTGCGACCCACCTCGGGCTGAGGGATATCCGTGAGCTGAGGGATACCCTCCTTCGAGACTGCAAAGGCAAAGCGCTCGAAGGGCTCGTTGCGGCAGAACTGAGGCTCGACGATAGAGCTATCGCCAGCACGGTGCACGAAGAGCACACTCTCGGCCTTACGTTGCAGCGATGAGCCGAGGTGGCCACGTGCCTTGTCCGAGCCAGGGTTGGTATGCAACACGCAGATAATGTGCGTATTGGTTTTGGTAGACAGCGCCATAAGCTCCGACACCAGCGCATCGCTCTCCTCCAAGTCGTTGGTATTGCGCTGCAGGTCGGCAACACCATCAATGACCACAAGGTCGTAAGGCATGAGGTCCATAGCTTCGTAGAGGCATAACTTACGCTCGTGGGGCGGCAACTCTCTGAGGGCCAGCGTGGTGAGACGAGGCTCAGCAACCGCACCGCTGAGAGCTGCACCTGTCATGCGCGTGATGCGCTCGATAACCTTGCGCACATGCTGCTCGCCCTGCTCGGTGTCAACCCACAACACCTTCATCGTTGGGTTGTTGGCAACGATTTTGAAGTTATCGAGGCTTGACGAAGGCATGGCCATGGCTGAGGCAACAAGAGCCGAAGTTAAGAATGTCTTCTTACTCTTAGCCTCACCGCAGATGGCCGAGATGTTGCCACGTGAGCATACGCAGCTGCCGTTGATGGTGATGAGCGGCTCGACATTAGGCAGAGCCTTGGTCATATCAACGATGTACTTCTTCACACGACCCTCAAGCAGGTCCTGCGTAAGCGCATGAACATGATCCAATAAGGCTTGCACGCTGGCCGACTGGCCCGACTTGTTCAATGATTTACCAATAGGAGTAGTCTCACTACCCGAAGTCAAATTAGTTGTATGCATAATTTAAAAATTATTTATATTAATTGAATTATACGCAGAGGCTATATGCGTGATAGTTACACACATATGTAAATATACATATATAAATATATATATCAATGAATCAACCCGTGTGTGGTAGCATAGAGACGTTTTACCACCTGAGGTTGTTGCTGAATTCCTCTGCAAATATACAACATTAAATAGCCGATGTCAAGTATTTGAACATTTATTTTTTCCACAATTTATGGAAACACCCTCCCAGCGGCCTCTCTGCCCGTTTTGGTAGGCTCCGACTCACACATTCACCCATTCACATGGGTAGGCGTGTGTTAATGGCGTGAATGAGTGAATAGCGTTACTCGCTTCCACTGGTGCCGACCCAGAGACACAAACGCAGGGAACATCGAAAATAAATGCAAATATTTTCGGCTTTTACTTGCAAATAGTTGAAATGTTTTCTAATTTTGCATGGATATTCAGAAGCGTGAATACTATAATATTATATAAACTTTTAAAACTTAAGTAAAACTATGGCTTTTCTTACAAACGACAAGCTCGTTATCGTTGGTGCTGCCGGCATGATCGGCTCTAACATGGTTCAGTCAGCTCTTATGATGAACCTCACATCTAACATCTGCCTTTACGACGTATTCTCACCAGAGGGCGTTGCTGAGGAGATGCGCCAGAGTGGTTTCGACAACGTGAACATCACAGCTACAACAGATGTTGCTGAGGCATTCAAAGATGCTAAGTATATCATCTCTTCTGGTGGCGCTCCACGTAAGGAGGGTATGACACGTGAGGACTTGTTGAAGGGTAACTGCGAGATCGCTGAGCAGCTTGGTAAGAACATCAAGACATACTGCCCAGATGTTAAGCACGTGGTAATCATCTTCAACCCTGCTGACCTCACTGGTCTTGTAACATTGCTCTACTCTGGTCTTAAGCCAGGTCAGGTTACTACTCTTGCAGGCCTCGACACCACACGTCTTAAGAGCGCATTGGCTAAGAAGTTCGGCGTTATGCAGTCAGAGATTGAGGGCTGCGCTACTTATGGTGGTCACGGCGAGCAGATGGCAGTATTCGGCAGCGCAGTGAAGGTTGCTGGTCGCAAGCTTACCGACATCATCGGCACTGAGGAGTTCCCAGCTGAGGAGTGGGCAGAGATGAAGAAGGCAGTATGCCAGGGCGGTGCTGCTATCATCAAGCTTCGTGGTCGCTCATCATTCCAGAGCCCATCATACCTCTCAGTTGAGATGATTCGCTCGGTAATGGGCGGTGAGGCATTCCGCTTCCCTGCAGGTACATACGTATCTAACGAGAAGTACAACCACATCATGATGGCTATGGACACTGTTCTCGACCAGAACGGCTGCTCTTACAAGATGCCTGTAGGCACTGAGGAGGAGATCGCAGCGCTCGACGCTTCATACGCTCACCTCTGCAAGATGCGTGACGAGTTGGTTACTTTGGGCATTATCCCATCTATCGAGGAGTGGTCAACAATCAACCCTAACCTCTAATTAGTGGCAATAGTGGTGCATCTGCACCCTATCCCATAAAGCAAGACCCCTCGGGCTGTACAGCAGAGTACTCTCCCCGAGGGTCTTCTTTTGTGGTAGAGCGGCGCTGAGATAGAGAGTTTAAGGAGTTTAAGGAATTTAAGGAAATTAAGGAGGGCGCTATCGACGTTTAACCTCAAAGTATAACCGCTAACTTCCCTAAACTCCCTAATCTCCCTAAATTCCCTAATCTCCCTATAAACAAAGCGTCGCAGACACCACACTTTTCCCCTTTAACCTTTAACTTTTCCCCTTATGAAGATTGCAGTTCCTACACGCGATGGGCATGTCGACGACCACTTCGGTCATTGTGCCTACTACACCATTTTTGAAGTCGAGGACAAGAAGATTGTGTCGACCTCACGTCTTGACTCTCCTGAGGGTTGCGGCTGTAAGTCGAACATCGCCTCGGAGATGGAGGCCATGGGCATCGAGCTAATGCTTGCAGGCAACATGGGCATGGGTGCGCTAAACAAGCTGTCGAGCCACAACATCAAGGTTATACGTGGCTGCAAGGGCGACATTAACGCCGTTGTCGAGGGCTATCTCCATGGCTTTGTGATGGACTCAGGCATAAGCTGCGACCACCACGAGTGCCACAGCAAGTAATAACCGAGAAGCGTAGCAAGAAACGACAACAACGAGATAAGATGTTAGCAGCATCTCACTAACTAAAAGCTAAGGCGCCGCACTATGCGACGCCTTACTTATTTTAACGGTTCCTACCCCACGTGTATTGCAATATGGCAACCACCACAACCACAGGCATGATAATCGTTACTGCCACCGTCTCGCTCACGCCACAGGCAAGCAGAATGAGCATGATGACGATAATAAAAAATGCAATAGCATGAATTACACGTTGGCGCGGAATATTATACTTACCCGACTCACGGATATGTCTCTTCATAATAAAGTCTGCCTTGCCCAAAAGAAGCATCACGCCAAGTAGGGCAAAGATCACAGACATAGTTATATGAATAATCAACTCGTGGCTCATACACATTAATTTTGTATAGATGTTGTCATAGGTGTAATCGTTAGAGACATTGCCTCTTGCGGCGACACCTCTTGCATAGGCACACCGCCTGACTCTCGATGAGGCGGTAGCGATGCTTATATATGCTAAACCTGTTCTTCATTCTGAGGCACCTCCTTTGCCTTTTTTGCTCGAGGCTTGCGCCCACTGCGACGCAAGGCCTCGGCAATTATCCATTGCAGCTGACCATTGACCGAGCGAAACTCGTCGTCGGCCCATCGTTCGAGGGCATCCATCATCTCGCCATCAATGCGAAGAACAAAGCTGCGGTTGTTTGACTCCTTCGTAGCCATAGGGGGAATTGCATTTAGGATTAGTGGTGCAAAGTACCAGTATTTACCACAGGCTGTGCAGCCTCGTCAGCACAGAGAACGACAAGTAGGTTGCTCACCATAGCTGCCTTGCGCTCCTCGTCGAGCTCTACAACCTCCTCAGATGAAAGACGCTCGAGGGCAATCTTAACCATAGACACAGCACCCTCAACAATCTTCTCGCGTGCCGAAATGATAGCATCTGCCTGCTGGCGACGCAACATAGCAGCAGCAATCTCTGGAGCATAAGCCAAGTAGTTAAGACGTGCCTCGATAACCTCGATACCAGCGATAGATAGACGGTCGTTTAGCTCGTCGGTTAGGCGGTCGTTAATCTCCTCGCCACCAGAGCGAAGTGTAACCTCGTCAGATGAGCTATTAGAGTTCTCGTCGTAGGCATACATACCCGCAACCTGGCGCAATGCCGAGTCGCTCTGCACAGCCACGAAGTTCTCCAACACGTTCATACGTGTATTTGAGCCTGTTGCGCCAATAATCTCGGGTGCATCAATCTCGAACACTGCATTGTAAGCGCCATCGCTCTTAATCTTCCAAACAACAACCAAGCCGATAAGGATTGGATTACCTGCCTTGTCGTTTACCTTGATAGGATCTACATTGAGGTTACGAGCACGCATTGAGAGCTTCTTAGCCGACATAAATGGGTTAATCCACCAGAAGCCAGTGTCGTAGAAAGTACCACGATAGTTACCAAAGAAGAGCAACACACGTGACTCGTTAGGCTCGAGCATGATGTAGCCACAGAGCATGAGCACTGCGCAGATAATAGATGTAATGAGCGCCACAACTGCCCAAACAACAACATCATCACTGCCTGCAAGCACCACAATCGAGTAGACAGCCACTGCCACAAACGCAAGATTGAGGATAAGGGCAATAAAGCCGTTGAGCTTCCAACCTGAATAAGTGTAGTTTTTCATAGTAGTAAGGTTTTATAGGTTAATTAATATTTAATATCATTTTGATATCACAAAGATACAAAAACAAAAATAATATTTGCAAGTTTTTTGAGAACTTTTTTTTTGCAAAAAAAAGAGATGTCTTGCCATTAACCGACAAGACATCCCTATATTAGTTCTATATTTAGGCCCTACGCTACTCTCGATAGGTTATCGCATACTCAATAACAAACTGAGGCGCAAGACGCTTACCATAATAGTAGGTCTCCTTAACGAGGTTGTTTTTATCATCGTAGACATATTTAGTCACGCCATACTGGCCTCGCATCTTATCATCCTCGATAGACTCAACAAGAAGACCCTTGCTATCATACTTATTTGTCTCTGTCGACAATACCCTATCATTTACTGTTGAACGTACCTCGCTAACAACATTGTTTGATGCATCATATGTTGTTACGATACGTTCTACAACAGCTCCATTAGAGTCATACGTTACATACTCTACAAGATTGCCGTTTGCGTCATAACGATTAACATAACGCGAGTCAAAACCGCCATTACCATCGTAGACTACAACATCCTCGTCTTTGCCATTCGCACCATAGGAAATAGCCTTACGGCTCTCGAGCTTATCGAAAGTATCATACTCATGCCACTGCATAAGTCGGCCGTTAGAGTCATAGGCATACTCCTCACTACGCTGCAATGTGCCATCGCCAGAATAGCGTCTAACCTCAACAGGCTTATGCTGATCATCATACTCAGTCTCTACCTTACGCTGCAAAACATTGTCGGAGCTATACTGAGCCTCCTCAACAACATTGCCGCAAGCATCGTACTCAGTTGTATAGCGCATGTCGAGCGATCCATCAGCCTTTAGCAAGTTACGCTCAACGACATATCCATACTTATCGCGCTTATACTTATTCTCAAACTTATAGCCTTCGCCCTGATGAACATAATCCAACACATAACCCTTATCATCGTAGATATATTCACGACGCTCAAGAAGCATGCTATCAATGTCGTACTCGGCAGAGAGCGTAACATCGCCACGCTCATTAAACTCCACAAGCTTCTGACTCATAAGCTCTGTCTTGACAACACGACCATAGCTTCCAGCAAGCTCATACTGAACTTCGGCTATGTAGGCTATGTTACCATGGAGCTTTGCGCCCTCCCAATTCTGATGCTCAGCAAGCTCAAGGCTTACCCTATTACCAGAGCTACCACACGACATCGCAAAAACCGACATTGCCGCAGCAATAGCCACACAAGATCTCCTCATATATAATATTAACTTAAGTTGGATTAGTAAAGTGTGCAACACAACATCAGCACATTCACCCACAAAGATATAAATAATTTAGTAATTTCATACCACTCACCACAAATTTAGCAACAATATCAAAACACCAAACATCAACTTTTAGTCGTCGGAGCCAAGAACAGGACTTCGCTTCAGCATAAAGAGTGTAACAACAGCCAAGATAAGGGTTATAACACCATTCACCAAGTAGGCATCACGATGGTGCGACACATGCAGTACATCATTGATAGCATCGAGAATAAATGGGGCAACAAGAATAGCAAGATAGTTTACAACCATAACCAACGACAACGCCAATGTAGAGAGGCGTGGCGGAGCATTGGTAGCCGCCTTGTCGTAGACCACCGGCTGCATAACGCCATAACCCAAGCCCGACAAGAGGGCTCCCACCCACAATAGCTCGATAGAGACATGTGGCAACGACATCGCGACAAGACCCAGGCCCATGACCACCAACGACACCAAGTTTAGCCACCTACCCAACCAACGGGTGATTTTATCAAGGATAAATCCTGGAGCCATGATAGCAAGGAAGAACAACGATATAATAGGACCAGACTCGTCGCTTCGCAGCCCCATCTCCGAAACAAGATACGAGGTGTCAAATGTCACTATAAGCGAGAGGTAGGTAATTGCAAAATAGAACAACATCAACTCGATGATAATGCGCCAATTGAGCGTCGTCTGCCTATTTTGCGCCCCCTCTGAGGGCTCAGGCGCAGGCTTAGTATTGCGAATAGCGGGAACAAGTATCAACGTAATCACCGGAAGAAGATATACGGCGAATGCCAAGTGCCAACTCGCATCAGCCAAATAGCCAACAACCGACGTGGCCACGACAAGCGTAAGATTATTCACCGCCGAACTCACACCGAGCTGTCGCACACGCCTATCACCCGTAAAATACTCGACAATCAATCCCGTCGACAGAGGGATTATCATACCTGCGCCAATGCCCATAATTGTACTTGCCACAATTATCTGCGTAAGGCTGCGGGCAAGCATACTCCATATGCCACTAAGCAAGAATAGCGTGGTACCCACAACCAATATCAACATCTTGTTGCCATTGACCGACCATCGTCCCGACAACAACATGAAGGGGATAATCATTAGCGAGGGCAGCGACTCAAGCATCGACACCTCAAGTTCGGTGGAGTGCGGAAATATATGGCTTATATCGTCGAGGATAGGCGATATAGCAAGACCTGGCAGCGACACGATAGCCGAGACAGACAATATTGCAACGAGCGTAATTAGGGGAATATATCCCTTACCAGTATTAACTTTCATCATCGTCTTTTTTGACTACTCACACAACTCTTATGCCACATTCAGACTTGCTTTAGTCGAAAAGATTTAATACTTTTGCATCGCTAAATATATTTTCGAACGTAAACCTTATCCTATATGCCGACATCAGCTAAAGACCTAAGAATAGTATTCATGGGCACACCAGAGTTTGCCTCAACATCACTTCGCCACCTTGTTGCCGAGGGCTACAACATCGTAGCAGTAGTAACCACACCCGACAAACCAGCAGGACGTGGCCAGAAAATCCATGAGAGCGACGTGAAGCTAACGGCCAAAGAGCTTGGCCTGCCTATTCTTCAGCCTGAGAAACTACGTGACGAGAGTTTCCTCGAGGCAATGCGTGAGCTTCAGCCCGACCTCGGCATAGTAATAGCCTTCAGAATGCTACCAGAGGTGGTTTGGGCAATGCCCCGCCTTGGCACATTCAACCTCCACGCATCACTCCTTCCTGAGTATCGTGGCGCAGCACCCATCAACTGGGCAATCATCAATGGCGAGAAGCGCACAGGCGTAACCACATTCCTACTTAACCACGAGATAGACAAGGGTGCAATCATCGAGCAGGAGGGCGTAGAGATTTTGCCCGAGGATAACATCGGCACCCTCTACGACAAGCTCATGCACATAGGCTCAAAGCTCGTAACACGCACCGTAGACAAGCTTGCCGAGGGTAACTACACAACAATCGAGCAGATACACATCGACGAGAACACCCTAAAGCCTGCACCAAAGATCTTCAAAGAGGATGGTCGCATAGATTGGACTAAGCGTGGCGAGGATATCGTAAACTTGGTACGTGGACTATCACCCTACCCCGCTGCATGGTCTCCACTATTCAAGGAGGGTGCAGAGTGTGGCTCTATAAAGATATTTACAACACACTTTGTAGCAGACAACAAATGTGGCATTGTGGGCGAGGTTGTTACCGACCTAAAGAGCACCTTCGGCGTGCGTTGTGCCGACGGCGTGGTATATCTCGAGGATGTTCAGCTTGCGGGCAAGAAGCGAATGACCATAAAAGAGCTGCTCCTCGGCTGGCGTGATGCCTCGCAGTGCAGATTCAGAGAGTAAGAAACAAATAAGGTTAGGATTATCCCCTAACCTTATTTGCTTTATTTCTTGCGACGCTTAAATAGACGTCGGAGCTTACCCCAATACTTACGAATACGACCATCGTACCAGTCCATATCGAGCAACGACGAGTCGTTGGTGGCCTGACGTGTGAGGTAGATAGCAATAGGCGTCAGCACGGCAATAGGCAGCCACATGCCATAGAGTGCCTCCCACGTTCCCTCGCTCGACATCTTCTCACCCGACACACTGATTACGTAGTAGAAGACGAAGAATATCACCGAAATCACAATTGGCATACCCAAGCCACCCTTACGGATAATAGCTCCAAGAGGTGCTCCAATCAAGAAGAAGATGATTATAGAGACAGGCATTGTCAACATTCGATGCCACTCATTCTCCGAACGGTAGTACTGCGTGATAGCAACCTTAGAGTTTTGCTCATCGAAGCTATATGCGCCACGCGACATACGTGCCGTAGAGGTAGCATTAGAATAGATCTTTGCTCGCTCCCTAATCGTAAGCTTCGATATAGAATCATAAATATTTACAGGCTTAAAATGTGTCTTATTTATGACGATGCTGTCACCGCCAAGTATTGATGAGTCACGAGGGAATATGCGCTCCTTGAACAATGGAGCATACGATGCCGCTTGGGTCTCGGCAATCATATTTTGAAGTGAGTCACTAAGCTCCTGAAGCCCCGTCATGTTACGTGTCTTCGACTCGGTAAACTGTCGCGACATGGTACCATCACCACTCACCTTCGCAATAGGGAATGTTCCCTCTTGTTTCTCAAAGCTATGGTGGCGGAGGTTGTTACTCTCATACCAACGCACATTTCGCGAATGCTCATAGGTGTCGCCACTATACAGTGTTACATACAAGTAAGCCTTATCATCGGACAACTTTATATATCCAGAGTCAGCAATGGTAGTTGTCATATCGCCATTTGTGGCACGTGTATCAAATATTACAACGTCGGTAACGAGCTTAGTAACATCATCTTGGTGTCCCACACGAATACTCATATCGGGCAATCCATTGAAGAACATTCCGTCCTGGAAGTCCATATCTTGGCGCTGCTCACGAATATCATACAAAATCTCATACATTCGCTTATTTGCGGAAGGAACAAGGTTATTTGAAATAAAGAAACCTCCCACAGCAATCATACCGACAAGCACGATAAGGGGTAACAAGATGCGAGGAAGCGACATACCTGCCGACTTCATAGCCAAAAGTTCAAAGTTCTCACCGAGATTACCCATAGCCATGATAGCCGAAAGAAGCATTGCCAACGGCAGTCCCAATGGAATCATATTAGCCGTAGCGCAAGCCAACAGCTCAGCAATAGTAGATACGTCGAGACCCTTACCCGTAAGCTCGTCGATATATCGCCACACAAAGTTCATCATCAGCACAAACTGCACGATGAAGAAGGTGGCAACAAGAGGACCAAGATAGGCCTTTAAAACAAGCTTATGTATCTTTTTCATACTTTGGGTATAGAATTAAAGCACAAAGTTAACACTTTTACACAAATAAGCGCAATGGTGAGGATAAATATTATACAACTTCCTGTCGGAAGATTAAAATTATAACTCAACACAAAGCCTACGATATTTCCAAACACACCGATTACTGCAGAAAGCAGCGTCACCCATCTATAATCCTTGGTGAGAGTGTTGGCTATAACAGTTGGTATTGTCATCAGCGAAATAAGGAGTATGATTCCCATCACCTTGATTGATAGCACTATGGTCAAGGCCACAACAATCGACATAGCATAGGCCACCATCATCACTGGCATTCCCTGACTACGAGCATAATCCTCATCAAACGTAATATACATTATTCGTCGTAGCATTGTCGCAGCGCCGATGATCATAAACAACGTGAGTAATCCCAACATTATGACATCACCTCTGTCAACAAGCAGAATATTACCAAACATATAGCTTGTTAGGTCGGAGGCATAGCCTGGACGCATAGCCATAAATAGTGCACCAATGGCCATTCCCAACGACCACATGATTCCTACGGCAGAATCCTCGCGCATCTTTCCTCGGCGCGAAGCAAACTCTATACCCAGCGACGACAACACTGCAAAGGCAAGAGCTCCCAATGTTGGACTAAAGCCCGCATAAAGAGCTATGCCCAAACCTCCAAACGAGGCATGAGTAATACCTCCACTAAGAAACACCATGCGACGAGCTACTATATAGCTACCCGCAATGCCACAAGTAACACCTGACAAGAGACAGGCCACGAGCGCACGTTGCATGAAATCATAAGCAGCTATATCCGAAAAAATAGTCATCAACAATAGATATTTTATAGAAATATATTCGCACAAAGATAGTGCTTTTTTCGAAAACCGCAACATTGCAATTTGGCGAAAATGTTGTATCTTCGCAGAATAATTAATAATGTAGTGATATGGAAAAGAGACGAGTTAGTTTTCACACCCTGGGCTGCAAGCTCAACTTCTCGGAAACATCAACCATCGCTCGCGACTTTGAGCGTGGTGGTTACATACGCGTAGAGGCCTCTGAGCCCACTGACGTAGCTGTAATAAACAGCTGCTCGGTTACTGAGCATGCCGACAAGAAGTGTCGAAATATAATTCGCAAGATCCACCGTCGCAATCCTAATGCGATTATTGCTGTAACAGGCTGCTACGCACAGCTTAAGCCTCACGACATCGCAGCAATAGAGGGCGTAGATATCGTCATAGGCAACAACGACAAGGGCGACTTATATCGCCGTGTTGTCGAGCTTCAGGCACACTCTCAAGCCGAGGTTTACAGCTGCTCATACGACCAGATCAACCGCTTCTTTGCCGCATACTCATCGGGAGATCGCACTCGTTCGTTCCTAAAGGTTCAGGACGGCTGCGACTACAAATGCGCATACTGCACCATACACTATGCTCGTGGCGCCAGCCGCAATATAGCAATCAACGACATCGTACGTGAAGCCGAGGAGATAGCACAGTCAGGACAAAAAGAGATAGTCATCACTGGTGTAAACACTGGCGACTTTGGTCGCACAACTGGTGAGCGCTTCATCGACCTACTTAAGGCACTCGACAAAGTTGAGGGCATCGAACGTTATCGCATTTCGAGCATTGAGCCCAACCTAATCACCGATGAGATTATAGAGTTTTGCGCATCGTCACCTCGTTTTGTCCCACACTTTCACATACCACTACAAAGTGGCTCAACTCGCATTTTGGGACTTATGCGCCGACGCTACACGGCTGAGAAATATCGTGAGCGCATAGCAAAAATACGCCAGCTCATGCCCGACTCATTCCTTGGTGTCGATGTTATAGTGGGCTTCCCCGGCGAGGGCGATGAGGAGTTTATGGAGACCTATCGACTACTCGAAGAGGTGGAAGCATCATTTTTGCACATATTTCCATTTTCAGAGCGTCCTGGAACACCCGCAATTAGTCTTCCCAACAAGGTTCAATCGAGCATATCAACCCAGCGTGTAAGTCGCCTTGAGGAGCTAAGCGCTCGCCTTCACAACAACTTTGCAAACAGATATTTAGGCACAGTACGTGAGGTACTATTCGAGAGCACTGATCACGACGGTTTGATGTATGGCTACACCGACAACTACCTACGAGTAAAGGTCAAGTTTAACACTTCCAAAATCAACAAAATTTGCAATGTAAAACTAATCAGCATTGACCAAGACGGAGATATTATAGCTGAAATAGTTGGATAATTTCAACAAAAGTATTACTTTTGTCCGATTATATTTAAGCAACAAAGTCGTTTGAATTTTCATTCCTATGTGGAAACGTATTAAAAGCTTATTTTCGATTAAAAGCGTACCAAGACGTATGCGCACAGCATTTATGAGCATCATCATGCTACTCATCTTTGCTGGTGCGACATCGCTTTTGGAGCTTGAGAGTGTTAGCCACGATACTCAGCAGATTTTGCTATCGAGCGAGGAGAACGTCACCTTGGCTCGTGAGATGGCTTTAGCCCTAAGCGACCAAAACGACGCCATAATATACATGGCCATTGTTGGTGACTCATCAAGCAAATATCGTCTCGATGCCGAGAAATCAATAGCTCGCCTCAACTCTTCGTCAAAGATAGCATCACAGCTAATGCGCGAGAGCGATGAATATGGACTTGCCGACTCGCTGACCATGCACACAACTAACCTCAATAAGCTCGCTCGCAACTACCTTGATGGCGAGGTTCACAAGCGCATTGAGACACAAGGCTTAGACTCACTAAATAGCAACTTCAACTTAGCCACATGGTATGTCAACGAGTACAAGCCTGAGCACAAGAGCCTATCAACAAACATATCGAAGTATATGACCAGCTCGCAGAGCACCCTTGGCCCAGAGGTAAGCCGACTAAGCCACACCGCACGTCGTGCCGTAACGCCAGTGTTTATCTCGTTGGCAGCAATGTTTGTGGCAGTCATCATGCTATTCTACTTCCTTAAGCGCCTATATGTCAAACCTACAATGCGCATAAACCGCAGCTTAGGCGACTACCTAACATACAAGGTTCCATTCGACGACACAATAGATTGTCGTGATGAGATTAAGGAGCTCAAAGAGAGAATCGCAACACTTATTTCGAAAGTTAACAAGCAGTAATCCCCCAAGATGAGAATACACGTTGTCATACGATACATAGGCATGATGCTAATTTTCTTAGCATCGTTTATGCTTGCGTCGGCAGGTGTATCACTCATCAACAACCACGACTCAGCACTCTACCCATTGCTGCTGTCATCATTCGTGACGATGATTCTTGGACTATTCCCACTGATATTTGTTGATAGCGCCGATGAGATAAAGACGAAGGAGGGTTATGCAATAGTCGTGGGATCATGGCTCGTTGCATGCATCGTAGGAATGTTCCCCTACCTTATTTGGGGCGGCGAGTTCACAATCATCAATGCATGGTTTGAGAGTGTATCAGGATTCACTACAACAGGAGCATCTATTCTCAACGATATCGAGTTTCTACCTCGAGGCTTACTATTCTGGCGTCAGTCAACCACATGGATAGGTGGTATTGGCGTAGTAATGTTTGCCCTTGTCATCCTACCATCGTTGGGCCGTAACCGACAATTGCTCTACAATGTGGAGCTATCGACAATCGCCAAAGACAACTTTAGGTACCGTTCGCGCGAGATTATGCGAATACTTATCTTTGTCTACTTAGGCCTTACGGTAATTACGACCATACTTCTCAAGTTATCGGGCATGTGCTGGTTTGATGCAGCAACCCACGCCATGTCGGCATGCGGAACATCGGGATTTAGCACAAAGAATGCCTCTGTAGCATTTTTCGACAACCCTACGATTGAGCTTGTGATGATGGGAGCAATGACACTCTCAGGCATACACTTCGGCATACTATATGCCACAATCACGGGACGACGCAACAATATTTTCCGTTCGGAAGTCGTTCGTGGCTACATAGGCATGATGCTGATTGCAACGTTGATTATTGCTGCAAGCCTCTTTAGTGAGAACATATACCCCTCATTCATCGAGTCGTTGCGCCACGCCTCGTTCCAGGTGGTGAGCCTAACAACAACCTCTGGTTTTGCTACGGCAGACACCAACCTTTGGACACCATTGGCTATCATACTACTCATCTTCTGCTCGATAATCTGCGGTTGTGCAGGATCAACATCAGGAGGTATGAAGGTCGACAGATTGTTGCTCGCACTAAAGGTTATTCGCAATAGAATCAACATGCAGCAGCACCCAAATGCTGTGATTAGTACAAAGACCGACGGCACGGTGCAAGGCGACAACGTACTAAGCTTGGTGATGACGTTCATCGTTGCATACCTACTACTTGCCCTTGCTGGCACAATTGTTTATGCAATGTTTGGATGCGACATAATCACCTCGTTCACAGCATCAATATCATGCATTAGCAACGTAGGTCCGGGCTTTGGTGAAATTGGCTCACTTGACAACTACTCGGAGTTTCCGATAATACTAAAGTTTACGTCAACACTACTCATGCTGATTGGACGTTTGGAGATTTTTGGCTTCATACAGCTATTCTTCCTACGTTCATGGCGCTAAAAACAATAGACAAAAACGAGAAATAGATATATGAAAAAGTGCAATAGGCATATTCTTAAAACACTTCTACTTGGTTCGCTGGTGACAATATCTACGGTGGCTGTTGGTCTTAACGACAACCCAGGAATGAAGGAGCTCGAAAACAATAGCGAGTATGTAGCCCTCAAGCAACGAAGCAAGCAAATATCTGCGCAAGCTGACTCAATCAACACACTCCTCACCGAGCGACGTGCAATGATGAGCCAGGTCGACGAGGCAGAGATTGAGGCACTACGTGCAGATATCATCAACCTCGAGCAACAAGCCCACGACTTATCTATCGAGCAGGGCACAGTGACACGACGCATCGGCGCGATAGAGCAGAGTGTAATCATGGATCAGATACTTAGCCAGCAGCAGCATGTTGTTGTTGGTGAGATTATCGACGACAGCGTTGACGAGAGCAACATTCAGAGTGTTGCTAACCTCATTGATAACGAATGTTTCAAGCGCGAACTCGACACTGCTGACTACGAGGCATTGCACACAGCACAGGCATACGAAAGCATGATGATAAAGCTTGCTGAGGAGTACACCACAACATACAACCAACTTGCAAAGGTTGCCGAAGAGTATGCCAAGGCCGACAGAGCGAGTGTTGCCAACCCACTCTACAAGGAGTATGAAGAGCTATGTGCAAAGCTCAATGAGCTCAATGATGAGATGTTGTCGAAATGGAACTATATCCTCGACACCAAGTATTTTGCCATGGCATATATACTCGAGAGGTCACACCGCTACGACATCCTTGATCGTGCAGCACTAAACTATCAGGCTATGCAGCAGTCGTGCGCTGAGCAGGATGGCCAGTATGCATCTGATGGCTTGATGCGCTACGCCATTGGTCGAAGCACACTACTTAGCTACGAGATTGAGTTTGCTCGCGACATGCGCCTTAAGCCTGCTCAGGACTCACTACGCAGTATTCAAGAGTCATACAAGCAGCCTTATTATAGCATTAAGCCGATAAAGGTTGAGTATCGTGAGTATATGGATTTCGCCCCTGTGAAGATTGGACGCACCAACTTCTATGACGATAGCACGAACCCTATACCTGAGTTGCAGGTATTCGAGAATGGCACAATCTACAGAATACGTCTCGGCAAGTTCCGCACAAAGCAGACAATGACGCTATTTAAGGGCGTGCAGCCAATGTCAATAGCTCGTGATAGCGAAGGCATGTATTGCTACTATGCAGGCGGTTATGCTAAGGAGAGTGAAGCTATTGAAGCTCTACAATTCCTCAAAGACAAGGGCTTTAAAAATCCGGAGCTGTGTTGCTGGAAAGATGGTGTTATGAGTGTAGTGGCTAATAATAGCTCAAAGACAGAGAAAGCTACAGACTCAAAAGTGCGCTACATGGTAATCATCAACGCCCAAAATCTCGACAATACAATGCGACAACTCATCACTCGTATTGCTCCTGGTAAGATGGTATCACGAAGCGGCAACACCTATGCTATCGGAATGTTTACAGATTATGGCGAGGCCGATAACCTGCTAACAACACTAAGTGAGGCATACCCTACCCTTGAGATGGGAATATCGGAGACAGAAATTGAATAAAGTATAAGAATAATAAGCGAAGTAAAAGATATGAAACTAAAATTTTGGAATCTTGCAGTTGTTGCCATAGTATCGTTGGCCATGCTTGCAACAAGCTGTAAAAAGGATGGCACACTATCGTTTAGCATCCCCTCAGAGAGTATTCTTATCACAACCAATGGTTACGACACTGAGGGCTCAACAACATTCAAGTCGCACAACATATCAGCCATTAACATCATATCACAGCCTAAGGGCTGGACTATTGTTAACATTGATATGTACAACAAGACAATCACTGTTAAGTCTCCGAAAATTGATGAAGAAGAGAAGGATGACTCTGGAACATTCGAACTTGTAGGCTATACACCCGATGGCGACAACAAGAGCATCGAGCTATACGTAGCAATCCTTGAGAAGGAGGATGTTGACTACACACAGGCGCCAGCAAACTGTTATATAGCCAACATTGCCAACACACGCTACAAGTTTAACCCTATGATTGGAGGTAGCGCTACCCCACTCGAAACAGCGTATATTGAGCTTATTTGGGAGACCAGCGAGGGTCTTGTGAAGTATGTTGAGATGCAGGATAATGTTGCATCATTCTACGTAGAGTCGACAACGAATGATGATGATGAGCCTACCAATATGCTAACCCCTGGAAATGCCCTTATTGGCGCATATAACGCAGCGGGTGACCTCCTATGGTCATGGCACATATGGGTAACAAACAGCAATCCTACAGAGGAGACAATCACCCTCAACAACCAAACAATGATGAACATTAACCTTGGTGCCGACTGCAACAGCGAGGGCGAGGCTGATGGCGACAAGATTGGACGCTCTTATGGCATGTACTACCAGTGGGGACGTCGCACGCCTATCGTAGGTCCTGAGTCGTGGAACTTTGGACTAAATGCCGATAAGATAGTCTACAACGTCAACGGCTACGAGCGCCGACTTAAATACGAGGAGTCGACAGCTGTAACAGGCACTACCTCATGGGCTAACGACAATCCTTTATATATAATCACTGGTAATAAGGATAACAGCTTCGACTGGTTGTATGAGGGCCATGAGGAGCTATGGTCGGCAACATCAAAGACTGAGCACGACCCATGTCCTGCAGGCTGGCGCATTCCTGATAGCTCGGTGTATGCCAACCTCACAATCAACTCTGTTGATGATGACAAGCAGTGGCAAGAGGCACAGACTATGTATGGCTGGAACCTCGTGGATAAGAACGATCAGAGCAAGAGCTACTTCTTCTCGGCTGCTGGTCGCCGCAACTACCTCGATGGCCGCCTCGACATCATGAACGACGACATGGATCGCCCCGTGCCCTGGTCGGGATACTATTGGACCGCCTCGACAGCCGAGGACGGCAAGGCTAAGGCCATGTTCTTCGTCCTCAACAGCCAAACCCGCACATGGAACGGCTTTAGCAGCGCAGAGCCAATGTATCGTGCCAATGCAATGCCCGTACGCTGTGTAAGGGAGTAAAACAAAATATGCAACACTTAAGCGGAGTGCCTCACGGTGCTCCGCTTTTTTTGTACCTATTATAATAATTGTATCGGGTTGTCAAAACTTCAATACAAACTCTTCAAAATAATGGCTATCTCCAATTTGTTTATTTTGACTTAGCGACATTTCGTTGAAATTAGAGGATTTTATTCTTTTTTTCATATGGAATACTATACATTTGTTTAAAATTACCACAAAAAAGCCCCCAATATGAAAGTTCTATTAGTATGCAATAACGCATTTTTGCCAGGTAATGGAGTATGCACTGCAGTATTATCATTAGCTCGAAGGCTAAAAAAAATAGGCATAGAGACACGTATCATGTCATGTGCTAATCCCGATTCATCGGGAATACAACCGTACTACCCATTGAAACACTTTAAATTCCCACTCTTTGAGCCTTTGATTCGCTCAAGTGGTTTTATGTATGCTACATTTGATAAAGAGACGGCTACCGAGGCTATAGCCTGGGCAGATGTGGTACACCTCCACGAAGGATTTCCCATGGAGGCAAAGGTGGCACGCCTTGCTCGTAAAATGGGTAAGCCCTGCGTAGGCACATATCACCTATTCACCGAGAATATTACGGCAAATTTAGGATTTAAACGAGCAAGACTTCTCAACTTTCTTCTCACACGTTGGTGGCGTAATAGCGTGTATGATCTCTGCTCCCACGTGCATTGTCCAACAGAGATAGTAAAGCAGCATCTGTTAAGATGTGGTTTCAAGTCTACAATGTGCGTTATCACAAATGGCATGGATGTTGTTGACTCAAATGTTACTCCATATAATTCACCTGACGATACTATTGAAATACTATGCATAGGTCGCTTCGCCCACGAGAAATCACAAGACACCTTGCTCAAGGCAATGCACTACTCAAAATATTCTGATAGGATTCGCCTACACTTTGCTGGCAAGGGTCCATGTCAAAAGAGATACGAGAAGCAGGCTCAAAGGCTATTGGATAAGGGTATCATAAAGCACTCGCCTAAGTTTGGATTTTACAATACCGACGAGCTAAGAGAGATAATAAGAAGAGCGTACTTATATGTACACTGTGCGTATATTGAGGTAGAAGGACTATCGTGTGCTGAAGCCATCAGGGAGGGCGTAGTACCAATAATTGCAAAGGGAGAACTATCTGCTACATCTCAATTTGCTCTTGATGAAAGAAGCATATTCCCAATATTCGACTCACGAACTCTTGCCAAGAAGATAGATTGGTGGATTGAGCACCCTGATGAGCGTGTAGAGATGGGACTAAAATATGCCCAATCTATCAATAAGTACAACGCAGAGGACGCCATACGTCAGATGATACAAATGTATGAAAATAGCATTAAGCAATGTTAAGACTACGATTAATATTTGCCATAGCACTATTGTTAACGTCATGCACAGCTACCCATAGTTTGGACGCATACTATGCAGAGCCAGACGACGATTGCCACCATGAAGGCATCTTGGAGCAACGTGTCTACAAATGCTCGGTTGATGGGCCCAGCGAGCGTAGGCTTTTTGTATATCTACCAGCAGACTACTACGAATCCACTAAGCACTATCCAGTGCTCTACTTGTTGCATGGAGCCCGAGGCAATGAGCTATCTTGGATCAATAAGGGAGAGCTACTAAATAACGTTGACAGCCTCACCCGCAATGGACTGATGCGTGAGTGTATAATCGTGCTTCCAAACACCAATCAGTATAAAAACGACACAGATTTTGCCAAATCCCGCACTAAGGGAGCTGTAGAATCATTCTTCGAGAATGACGGTATTGCAGAATACTCACTCGTCATGGATGCTGTAAAGATGATAGAGAGTACTTATAGGGTTATCCCCGAGAAGAGCAGTCGAGCAATTGCGGGCCTCTCAATAGGGGCTCTGCAAACAATTCATATCAGCGCAACATATCCCGAGATGTTCGATTACATAGGACTATTTTCGCCTATGGTACACCCCTTTGCACAACATAGCGAACACTCATCGCTATACAAAGGTCTTAAGCGCAAACAGCAACTTCAATTTGAATCAACACCCCAATTATATTGGATTATGATAGGTAGAAGCGATATCTTTTACCCACGAATGAAGAGCTATTGCCGTTACCTTAAACGCAAAGAGTATAAGCACGAATGCTATGTCTCTTCAGGTGGCCACCAATGGTATAACTGGAGTATGTACTGCAATATGTTTATGCAGCGACTTTGGCATTAGACACACTATGCTCCATAAAATTAGCCATTGACCATTCAGGGTCGATACCAACAAAATCACGACCACATGTCATATTATCTGAGAATGGCGCACAAGAGAGCTTGATGAGCTCTCTTGTTGTTTTACTACCCTACCAATTGGCCGACGACACGCAATAAATCAGAGCATTTTGGAATATGTGCGATAAAAATTTTGTAGTTCAACATATTTTATTTACTTTTGCACCGCAAAATGTAACGAATCTATTTCGATATAGATTGTTATGCTTTGACATAGGTTGGTTCCGTAGCTCAGCTGGATAGAGCAACAGCCTTCTAAGCTGTGGGTCGTGGGTGCGCACCGAACCATAAACAAAAAGCCCTCACCGAAGCGAGGACTTGCTCTTATCCACCGAAGCGGGAGCGTAGGTACTTAGACCTTCGGCATATAGCCTTATTGTGGTTTGATGTAG
>JAFODV010000040.1 GCA_017380515.1 Alistipes sp. | reverse complement strand
GGGTGGTAACATGCGTAACGCTATCCCACGTGAGGCATGGGCCGTTGTTGTTGTTCGCGAGGCTGAGGCAGCTATCTTCGAGGCTAACGTAAAGTCTTACGAGAAGGTTATCATCAAGGAGTTCGAGGGTATCGAGGACTCTGTGGAGATCTTCGCTGAGAAGGTGGAGTGCCCTAAGGCTATCATTCCACACCTTGAGTCACACTCGTTGATTCGTGCTGTGTGTGGTTGTCCTAACGGCGTTCAGCGTATGTCTATCGCTATGGAGAACCTTGTGCAGACATCTTCTAACCTCGCTATCGTTGTCTCTAACGGCTCAACAATCGAGGTTAAGTGCTTGTTGCGCTCATCAGTAGATACCGAGAAGGCTGAGTTGGCTGGTGCTATCTCATCAGTATTCGAGTTGGCTGGCGCTGATGTTGAGCTCTCAGGCTCATACAGCGGCTGGAATCCAAACATGAAGTCGCCTATCTTGCACACTATGCTTGAGTCTTACGAGAAGCTTTATGGCGTTAAGCCATCTGTTACTGCTATCCACGCAGGTTTGGAGTGCGGTATCATCGGTGCTAAGTATCCAGGTATGGACATGATCTCGTTTGGCCCTACCATCTGCTACCCACACTCACCAGACGAGAAGGTGAACATCGCCTCTGTTGCGAAGTTCTACGACTTCTTGCTTAACACCGTGCGCAACGCACCTAAGAAGTAGTCACTCTGTCTCATGCGAGAACAGATTGTTGATAGACCCACCGTTGAGAGTGGTGTCAAGTGGTTTGTCGTCGTCAACCCCATATCCGGCTCGGGTAAGGGGTTGGACGACTTTCCTCTTATATCGAAACTACTACGCGATAATAACATCAAGTGCGAGGCGGTGTTCACCGAGCACAAGTGTCACGCTACGGAGCTAACGGTGTCGGCTGTTAACTCTGGCTATCGACATATCATTGTCGTTGGTGGCGATGGCACACTTCACGAGGTTATCAATGGCCTCTTTATCCAAAACGTTGTTGAACCCCACGAGGTTACTGTGGCTGTTATTGCCGTAGGTACGGGCAACGACTGGATTCGAATGTTTGGCATTCCTAAGCGCTACTCCGAGGCTATTCGCGCCATTAAGGAGGGTTACACCTTCTTGCAAGATGTTGCTGCAGTGGAGTACGAGGAGGCTAAGTTTAATCAGGTGCGCTATGCTGCCAATGTTGCGGGCTTGGGCTTCGATGCCGCTGTCATTAAGCGCATTCAGAGCTCACAGTCGAAAAGAAAGATGGGTGCCAGTGCCTATCTGTTGGCCTTGGTGCGCACATTCTTTAGATATAAGCATACGGGAGCTAAGATATGGATTGATGACCGTCTGGTCTACAACAACCTTATATTTAGCATCGCTATTGGTGTCGGACGCTACAACGGTGGAGGTATGCAGCAGCTGCCCAATGCCATTGTCGACGATGGCTTGCTCGATGTCACGCTCATTCGTCCGCTGCACTGGTGGAACATAATCTTCCGTATTGGCCGCTTGTTCAATGGTAACATCTACTCCATTGGTCATGTGATACATGCTAAGGGCGAGAAGGTGCGTATAGAGTCCTCTCCTGAGATGCTTCTTGAGATTGATGGCGAGTTGCTTGGCGCCACTCCTGTCGAGCTATGCAATGTGCATCGAGCTGTGCGTGTTGTTGTAAATAGGTCACATCTGAGGTCTCTTGCGCAGCAGTCTATACGATCGTAGCTACCGATGCTCCAACATAGTTTATTAGGTCGGTTGGTGCAATGGCTATCTGAAGTCCACGCACACCAGCACTTATGTATATGCGTTCATGCGTCATAGAACTCTCATCTATGAATGTTGGGAGTGGCTTTTTCATGCCTATGGGTGAGCATCCACCACGAATATATCCCGTTGTTGGCAGCAGCTCCTTCATGGGTATTAGGTCAGCCTTCTTGTTGCCCGATAGTCGTGCCGCAGCCTTTAGGTCTACCTCTTTGTGGCCAGGTATTACGCACACAAACAGCCCTGTGCGGTCGCCACGTAGTACCAATGTTTTGAACACTGTGGCAATATCCTCGCCCAGCTCCTCGGCAACGTGTGTTGCTGCAAGGTTGTCCTCGTCTACGGTGTAGGGTATAAGCTCGTATACGATGTTTGCCTTGTCTAAGAGGCGTGCAGCATTGGTCTTTTCCGTCTTCTTTGCCATAATTGTGCTCTTTAGTGGTAAACGTGTACAAAAATATGAAAAAATAACTAACTTTGCGCTATGAGTTACGCATTAATTACCGGTGCTTCATCGGGTATTGGACGGCACTATGCCTCGGAGTTGGCACGCCGTGGCTATGATATCATCGCTGTGAGCAATCAGCGTGAGGCCCTCGCCACCACTGTCGAGGAGCTTAGTGCAGAGTTTGGCGTTAAGGCCCACTCGCTATATGCCGATTTGTCGAATCCCAGTTCGGCGCAATCGCTCTACGATGAGTGCGAGGCAAATGGCTGGGAGGTCGAGGTGTTGGTATGCAATGCTGGTATGTTGCTCTTTGGCACTCTTATGCGTACCGATGCTGAGCGCTTGGAGCGAATTATCGACCTACACTGCACCACAACAACGCTTCTGGTGCGTCTCTTTGGCGAGAGGATGAAGGAGCGTGGTCGTGGCAAAATCCTCATCATGTCATCATCTACGGCGTGGTTGCCCTATCCAACCATCTCGCACTATAGCGCTACGAAGTCCTATCTTAAGAGCTTTGCCTCGGCAATATGGTATGAGCTACACCGCCATGGTGTTAGTGTCACTGCTGTGTTCCCTGGCGCTGTCGACACACCGTTCTATAAGCTCGACGACAAGAAGCGTCGTCTGTTCGTTGCACTTGGCGTTATGATGCGTCCAGAGACTATTGCTCGTCGTGCTGTTCGGGCGATGATGCGTGGCAGACGTCGCCTAACGCCAGGCTTGTTTACCAAGTTCGTCGTGGTTGTATGCTCCCTGCTGCCAGCACGTGTGCTCGACCTATTCCTGCGTCTAAAGCCTATCAAAGAGCTACTTGCACGAGTTTAATAGCTCTTCGAGTTGCTTGATTTCTAACCCTCTAAAGTCGTCAATAATATAGTCGGCTTCGGTTGTTTCGAGGAAGCTGCGGTCGAATGTTGTGGCAAGTGCAATGACCTTCATGCCGGCACGCTTTCCCGCCTCGATGCCCGCCTCAGCATCTTCAAATACGATGCACTCCTTGGCCTCTATGCCGAGGTGCTTGGCTGCCGTAAGGTATATCTCAGGGTCGGGCTTGCAGCGTGTAACCTCGTCGCCAGCCACTGTAGCCTGAAAATATTGGCGTATGTCGCACTTGTCGAGTACAAAGTCGACATTGGCCTTGAATCCCGATGAGCCTACTGCGCACAACAACCCATGCTCGTTGCTCTTAGCCAAGAAATCCACGAGGCCCGCCTGTGGGGTGATTATTGGTGCATATATCTCACGATAGATAGCCTCCTTCTGATTGCCGAGCTCTCGTATTCCCACACGCTCAACAATCTCGCGAGGCATAAGGTCGCCCATGATGTCGTCGTTGCCACGTCCAAAGTGACGGTTCAGTTCGTCGAAGGTGCGCTCAACGCCATAGCGTCGAAAAAACTCGGCAAAGGCCTGACGGTGGATGTCGAGGTTGTTGACCAACACACCGTCCATATCGAAGAGTAATCCTTTAAGCATATCGGTAATATGATGTTTATCGAGTCACAAAGATAGGGTTTTTCGCTTAACAAAACCCCCTTATCGTTTATATTTGTCGCAATTGTTTTGTCGATTGCGCTAAAAACCTTATTTTTGTGAGGTATGAACCTACGAAAGATATTCAGAAATATTAGCCTTGGCGAGAATATGGTCTATGCCCTTGTGTGGGCAATCATATATCTCATTCCATTTATGAATGCTCACCTTATGTCGGAGGAGGCCGTAGACTTCGGTAAGGTGGTCATATCATGGGCAAAGATTACCCCATATTTCGCTATATTCCTTGTCCATAACTACTGCCTTTCGCCACTCCTCCTGCGCAACCGCTATGGCTGGTATATCGTGCTGTCGGTTGTGCTCGTAGCCTCAATATTCGGTGCTATCGAGGCTCTCGACTTCCGCTATTGGCAGAGCAACGAACATCTGCGCGATAAGGCGTCGCTCACAGAGCTGGCGTGGTATTGGAATGTGCTGTTTGGTATATTGATGGCTGGTGCTAATAGTATGATTAAGCTCTACTATAGGGCAATATCTGCTGAGCAACGTATGGCTATGCTTGAGCGTCAGAATATCGAGAGCCAGATGCAATATTTAAAGTATCAGATAAATCCCCACTTTCTGATGAATACGCTCAACAATATCCACTCGATGATTGACTTCGACAAGGATATGGCACGTAAGAGTGTTATGGATCTCTCGCGTATGATGCGCCATGTGCTCTACGACTCTGGCGAGCAGACCACAACGCTGGACAAAGAGGTGGAGTTTCTGAGCAACTACATCGAGCTTATGCGTATTCGCTACATCGACGATATCGACATTAGCTTCACCTTCCCCGATATGAATGTCTGTCGTAGGGTAGAGCTGCCGCCGCTCTTGTTGATTGTGCTTGTGGAGAATGCCTTCAAACATGGCATTAGCTACAACCAGGAGTCGCACATACACATCAACCTCTATGTCGATGATGATGAACTCACGTGCGTTGTTGCCAACAGCCGTCACTACTCGCACTCGTCGGAGCATAGCGGCATAGGGCTCAACAACATCACACGACGTCTTGACCTATTGTTTGGTAGCCGATATGTGCTCGATATTGACGATGGCGATGAGAAGCAGTATATCGTAAAGTTAGTAATTCCCGTAACACCTTAAAGTATGGTAAAGTGTATTGCAATAGATGATGAGCCATTGGCTCTTCGTCAGATAACAAGTTATATAGATCGCACCGACCAGCTCGAGCTTGTGGCTGCTTGCCGTAGCGCCGAGGAGGCTCTGAGTGTTATTCAGAAAGAGCAAGTAGAGCTCATATTTGTCGACATCAATATGCCCGATATGAATGGCCTTGAGTTTGTGCGCTCGCTTGCGTCAAACTATTTCATTGTCTTTACTACGGCCCACTCGGAGTTTGCTCTTGAGGGCTTCAAGCTTAATGCCATAGACTATCTTTTAAAGCCGTTTAGCTACGAGGAGTTTATGAAGGCGTCGCAAAAGGCTATATCGCTTGTCGATTTGGTGGAGCGTTGTCGTGCTGCCGAGAGTGCTGTGGCGCAGAATGAGGCTGAGGAGGCCGACCAGGGATATATCTCAGTAAAGGCTGACTATAAGACCCAGCTTGTGAAGATTGCCGATATAATCTATCTGGAGAGTGCTGGCGAGTATGTGCGTCTGCATGTGGATAGTGGCCAAACCATAACCACGCTCTTCCGCCTAAAGAATATGGAGGCGTTGCTACCTGCCAACAACTTCTTGCGTGTGCACCGCTCCTATGTCATCAACCTAAAGCGCATATCGAGCTATACGAAGGGTCGCATCTTCCTCGACAATGGCGAGTATATTCCTCTTGGCGAGAACTACAAGGAGCGATTCTTTACATCGTTGCCCAATTTTGCGTGATAGTATCACAGAGAGTACAAAAAGAAAAGAATGGGCCGCCCAATAGCCCATTCTTTTTTATTTATCTATGCTTGTCTGCAGCCAGCGATGTTAGTTGCCTTGGTTGCGCAACAAGTAGCGATATACTCTTACCTCTTCTGGATCGCCCATCTCCTTGCCTTCGACATCCGAGAGCTTCACACATAGCTCCTTAGGCTGGCGTGAGTTGATCTGACACGACGATAGCTTCATCACGATGTTGCATGATGCATGGCCAGTGTCGCATGTTAGGTTTGTGCCGATGCCAAACATACACTTGATGCGACCCTCGCATGCTTGCTTGATCTGTACACATTTCTCGAAGTTTAGCGAGTCACTAAACACGATGCTCTTGGTCATAGGGTCGATGCCAAGCTCCTTGTAGCGGTTGATTGCCAAGTCGATAAATGCAATAGGGTCGCCCGAATCCTGGCGTACACCGTCGAATAGGCATGCATGTTTCTTCGAGAAGTTCTTAAAGAAGACCTCTGAGCCAAAACTGTCGGTGAGCGCTGTGCCGAGATATCCGTCGTATACCTTCACCCAATCCTCCATCGTGAGATAGTTAGCCATACGAGGACCACCCTTAACTGCTGCGATGAACATAGGCAACTCGTGAGGGTATGTGCCAATCATCTTCATGTCGAGCTCCATGGCGAGGTGGCAGTTCGATGTTCCTGAGCAGCCACAAGGGTTGTTCTTGAGGTGCTTAACAACCATTCGCTGAACATCATACGAGAAGCGGCGACGTGTGCCAAAGTCCGAGAATACGAGGTTGTTGTCGCGTGCTATCTGCTCCTTCTCCTCAAGGCGCTTAATCATTAACTCAGCATCGTAGCTGTTGCGTAGGTGGAATAGCTCAGATACTGTGGCAAGGATAGGAATCTCGTAGAGCGTAACCTTATACATGTAGTCGGTCACGTTGATTTGTAGGTGTTTGTCCTCATCGAGCCACACGTTGATCTTAGATGCGTCGAAGCGGAAACCTCGCAACCACTCGAAGTAGTTTTGTGGAATATACTTACAGTGGGTGTTCATGTAGTTGAACTCGTCATCGCTGAGTGCCAAGCGCTCCAATGCCTTGAACTCTGCCTTGAGATCATCTAAAAAATCGTCATCAAACTCAGTCTTAGCACGGTCGTTGAAGGTAAACGTGCCTAAAGCCTGTGGATAGAGTTTGAAGTAGGCGTACGAAGTTGTGAACTTGTACAGGTCAGTGTCTAAGATAGAACGAATCATCTCTTCAATGTATTTGTGTTTATAGTTTTGTTAGCTTAGTTTTTTTTGAGCTCCTCGTAGAGCATCTCGATGGCGTAGGCTGATGCTCGGCTTATTATCTGCGAGCGGTCGGTGCCTGAGTTGCGCATCACAGCACGTGAGCCATGTGGTGTGGCGATAGCCATCCATACAGTGCCCACAGGCTTCTGTTTCGAACCACCCCCAGGCCCAGCAATGCCTGTTGTGGCTATGGCGTAGTCGGCGCCTGCCATGCGACGAGCACCCTCGGCCATCTCCAGAGCTACAACCTCGCTCACTGCGCCAAAGCACTCTATATCGACCATGCTTACGCCAAGCAGGTCGCACTTGGCAGCATTCGAATAGGATGTGATGCCTGCCATGAAGTATTGCGATGCGCCAGCCATTGCCGTAAACTTTGCCGATATTGTTCCTCCTGTGCAGCTCTCAGCAACGGCCAACTTAAGGCCACGCTCAATGAGTATGTCGTGCACAAGCCTCTCGGTGGTGGCATCTTCGAAACCGACGATATTGTCGCCGATGATGGCATTAAGCTTCGCAAACTCCTCCTCAATACGTTGTGTTGCTTGCTGCTTGTCGACATCGTATGCCGATAGGCGAAGGCGTACTACGTTGGGCGCAGGAAGGTAGGCTAAGTGCAGATAGTCGGGTAGCGACTCCTCCCATGATGATATGCGCTCCGCAAGTATCGACTCGGGGATGCCACGAGTAATCATTGTGCGGTGTACAATGTCGCTAAGAGTAAATCTCGTTTTGAGGCGTGGTATCACCTCGTCATCCATGAGGTGCTCCATCTCGAATGGTACACCAGGCAACGAAACTACCACCTTATTGTTGTGGTCAAACCACATGCCTGGCGCTGTGCCATGGGCATTGTGTAGCACTGTGCAACACTCTGGGAGCATCGCCTGATGACGGTTGAGCTCTGTAAATTCAATGCCACGACGAGCTAATAGCATACGCACATGCTCGCCCTCTACATCATTATACTTAAGCTCAGAGCCAAAGTATGCTGCCAGCGTATGCTTCGTGATATCATCTTTCGTTGGGCCGAGGCCTCCTGTGATTACTACCACGTCGGAGTTCTCTATCGTGCGGTCGAGAGTTGCGATGATAGCATCACGGCTATCACCAATTGATAGCTTCTCGCTAATAGTGATGCCTATCGCATTTAGCTTTTTGGCTATGGCCACACTGTTGGTGTCAACAATTTGGCCTATTAGTATCTCGTCGCCTATGGTTATTATCGTTGCTTTCATCTCTATTGTTGGTTCGTCGCTATCTTTTTAGCGCTCTTTTTTAGTAGTTTTAGTCCGTTCTCACGTAGGCCACTATTTAGTGCTACGAGTGATGCTCCTGCCTCCAACATTCGCTCTATGTCGTTAGGGGTCATCATGCCACCAGAGCCGATGATGGGGTAGTTGTGCTCGCTACGCTGGGCAATGTAGCGCACCATCTCTATAGACTTCTCGGTGAGCTGAGCACCGCACATTGCACCCTTGCCATCTTTGTACATCTCTGTCGAGCCTGACACTGCCTCGATGCCATCGAGGGGTGTCTCAATAAGTATGTTGATGATTGTGTCGAGCTGCTCACGGCTGATGTCGGGCGATATTTTAAGTAGTATCGGGCGATAGTCGAGTTGGCCACGTCGAAACTCAAACATTGGCTCGATAAGCTCCAATATCTCCTCGCGTGTGCGTGGCTCGTAGCGCTTCGCTGCGGTGTTGCAAGCTATGTTGATAACAAAGAAGTCGACATACTGATATGTGTTTCGGAACACACGAAGATACTCCTTGACGATGTTCTTAGGGTGTGTTGTCGTGAGCTTGCCGATGTTGCAGCCAATCACAAGGGAGTGGTTGTATTTTGTGCGTCGGCGTATGTTGTGCATGACATACTCAAGACCACGGTTTGGTGCTCCCGAGTTGTTTACCAAGGAGTTGAGCTTGCGTAGACGCTTGATGCGTGGGCGTGGTGTGCCCGGCTGAGGGCGTGGTGTCAGAGAGCCAATTTCGACGAAGCCAAAGCCACATGCCGCCAACTCGTCGAGGTAGTCGCCGTTAGGGTCATAGCCCGCTGCAACGCCTATTGGGTTGCTGAAATGTATGCCCATGACCTCACGTTGTAGGTCTATTTTGCGTGGTGATAGCGCTCGGCGCAGTATAATATTGCCAAGAGGGAGTATGCCCACAAACTTGAGCATCGCAAGGCGTATGCGGTGTGATGTCTCAGCGGGAAACAATCGTAGGATATGTTGCAAAAGTGAGCGTCGCATTACGCTTAATCTTTGATTAATAGTACAAATATAAGAATAACTTGCAACATATGGCAATTATTCTTAAAAATTATGCAATTTTATTCGTGGAATTTTGCTCGTGATGTCTCGGCTAAAAATATTCCTGGCGATAGACGTATTTGTTGCGTAGAGTCTCGAATAGCTCTGGGTTGAGCTTGAGGAGCTTCGACTCTTCCGAAATAGGATAATATTGATCTATGGTGTTGCACATCTCACTCCAGCTGATAAGCTGTGGTGTGGTGCGCTTCACGTTGCTCGGGTACCAACCCTTAAGTGGTAGGTCAAAATGGTTGCATATTGCCGTGATTACCATCGCTGTAGCGTTTGCTTTGCCTTGCATCGAGTAGCCTGCTACATGGGGTGTTGCAAGCGAAGAGTTTGATAGTACAATGGGCTCGATATTGGGCTCGTTCTCCCACACATCGAAGTAGTAGCGATGCGACGAATTGGCCACTGCTGTGTTGTCGACAACAGCTCCTCGCGAGGCATTGATTATTGTGGCGTCAGGGCGCAACTGTGTTATTAAGCTCTTGCTCAGAAGATGGTGTGTAGACTCGTCCAGAGGGGTGTGGAATGTGAGTATGTTGCACTCTTTTACGAGTTGTTCTAATGATTGGAAGTTGCCTCCCTCACGAGCTTGTCGTGGTGGGTCGCACTCCATAACGTCGAAACCCCAATGGCGGGCATATTGTGCAACAAGTGAGCCTACGTTGCCCACGCCAACAACGCCCAATCGGTAGTCGCTCGGCTCTCTCTTATCGTTGCCGACGATGTGACGCAACGCTGCGCTTACCCACTGAAGTACACCTCGGGCATTGCAGCCTGCCGCATTGTATACCTTGATGCCTGACCTGTGGCAATACTCCATGTCGATGTGGTCGGTACCTATGGTGGCCGTAGCTATAACCTTAACGTTAGAGCCCTTTAGGAGCTTCTCGTTGCAGCGAGTGCGTGTTCGTATTATCAGTGCGTCCGATGTGCGAATCTTGTCGGCATCAATCTCAGAGCCTCTGATATACTCGATGCTGGCATATTGCTCAAGAACGCCTCTGATGTAGGGTATGTCGCTGTCGATGGTTATGTGCATATTATGCAAAAATCGTTTTTTTACTTTGTAAATTTTTAACAAAGGTATGAAAAAATTGTAATTTTGTAGTATATTTGCATGTTATTTAGCAGTGCACAGTTTGAATATTTGCTAATTTGAAACATTTTAGGAGTTATGTCGACCGAGAATAAGATAGATTTCGACCCTAATGGTTTAGTTCCTGACAACGGAAACTATTTCGGCATTCCACTCGATGCTGAACATGCGGCATTGGTTCTTATCTCTGCTCCATGGGATACCACTGTATCGACACGTGCGGGCAGCTCTTATGCTCCCGATGCCATTATCGAGGCTTCACGATTTGTCGATTTCTACGAGCCTATGGCTCCCAATAGCTGGCGTAAGGGTATTGCAACCTTGCCTATCGACTACTCTATTCAGGATATGTCGCACCGCTTGCGTTCAGATGCCGATAAGGTTATCTCGATGAGCCACACCGATGCCGACTATATTATCGACAACTTGATGCATTCACGCCGTTTGCGCCGCATTAATGAGGCGTCGATGTTGGTCAACGATAAGATATATCTTCAGTCGAGACGTTGGTTGCAGCGTGGCAAGATTGTGGGTCTTGTGGGCGGCGATCACTCTACGGCCTATGGTAATATGCGTGCTGTTGGTCAGTGCTTCTCGGAGTTTGGAGTGTTGCACATTGATGCTCGATGCAACCTCAAGGAGGGTTGTTATGGTTTTCACCACTCTCACTCCTCGGTTATGCACAACGCACTTAGGGATATTGATAGCCTAAAGCGTCTTGTGTCGGTGGGTGTGCGTGAATTTAGCCCTGCAGAGTGGCAGCGTTCGCAGGAGGATGAGCGTATACGCCTCTTCACAGGTCAATATCTGTGGTCGTCGCACTTCGAGGGTGTTAATTGGTCGACCATGTGTGATAATATCATCTCTGAGCTCCCCGAAAACGTATATATATCGCTCGATATTGATGGTCTTACCATCGAGTGCTCACCCCATACGGGCACAACAATTTCTGGCGGCTTGCGCTTCCCCGAGGTTGTCTATCTTATGGATAAGCTCGTTGAGTCGGGACGAAAGATTGTGGCATTCGACCTCTCAGAGGTGGTGCCCGATGTCGATGATAAGACAGATGCTATGATTGCTGCACGCCTCTTGTTTAAGATGTGTAGCATGGCGCTTAAGCACCACGAAGCAGATGAGGTACTATGACAATAACCCCAAATTAGTAATTTAAGAAATCTGAAATATATGGCACTCTTTACAAAGTTTGGTAGGGTAAAGCGAATGCATATCATATCGCAGCAGGGTAACAACTTTTTGCAGGCTCCATGGGCTGGTGGAATAACCCTGGTTGTTTGCGTCGTTATAGCAATGTTGCTCGCAAATCTCGAGGCTACTGCTGAGTTCTATCATAAGTTTTTGCATATGGAGCTTGGTCTGTCAATCGGTGGTGAGCTATTTCCTGAGAAGATGAGCGTTGAGAAGTTTGTCAACGATGCGTTGATGGTTGTGTTCTTCTTCACCGTAGGTCTTGAGATACGCCGTGAGATGTCGCATGGTGAGTTGTCGACACCTAAGAAGGCTATCCTCCCGATTGTTGCTGCCTTGGGTGGTATGTTGGCACCAGCAGCCATATACACATGTTTCAACTATGGAACAGAGACCATTGGCGGTTGGGGTATTCCTACAGCTACGGATATCGCCTTTGCCATAGGCATCATGTCGCTCTTAGGCAATCGTGTGCCGCTGTCGCTTAAGGTGTTCCTTACAGCATTGGCTGTTGCCGACGACCTCGGAGCTATCATTGTCATAGCTCTATTCTATGGCGAAACCCCTAATATGTTGCTTCTTGGCATTGCCCTGTTGATAATGGTGGGCATCTACTTCATGCGTCGCATGGGCGAGTTTAGAATGTTGGCCTATCTTATCCCTGCGTTTGTGGTGTGGACGCTATTCTACTATTCTGGTGTTCACGCAACCATCTCGGGTGTGGCCATGGCAATGCTTATCCCAACAACACCACGTTATAGCCGTTCATACTATCTGCATAAGGCCGATATCATTGAGAAGGGTATTCGTGATGCTGAGTTGATTGAGGATAGAAACAAGGCCGAGGAGGCTCGTCTCTATCAAATCCATCGCATGAAGCAGATATCGGACGGCGCTGAGAGCATGAGCCACCGAGTTGAGCATATGCTTATGCCTTATGTCAACTTCCTCATCATGCCTATCTTTGCGCTGGTGAATGCTGGTGTGCATATCGACTCACTCAGCTACTTCAACATATTTGAGTATAGCCCCGAGATTGGCTCTATTGGCATGGGTATCTTCTTCGGATTGGTCGTTGGTAAACCTCTTGGCATATCGCTCTTTAGCTACCTCGCTGTTAAGTTGGGTATCGCCGAAAGACCTCAGGGCGCTACATGGGCTATGCTTGTCGCTGTCGCTTGTCTTGGTGGTATTGGCTTCACAATGTCAATATTTGTTGATAATCTTGCGTTTGATGCAGCAACGCATATCGACTTTATCAATAAGGGTAAGATATCTATTCTCATGGCGTCGACATGTGCTGCGCTTCTTGGAAGCTTGTTGATAATAATGAATTCGAAAAAGACGAATAAATAAGCAAAAATATGAAAAGGACAATATTTGCAATTGTTGTAATACTATTCGCTTGTATGGCGTCGTGTGGCCGTAAGAGTGCTACTCAAGCAGAGTATATCATGCAGAACGATGTCGATACGGTGTCATATGCTATGGGTATGAACATAGCACTAAACCTATATAGCGCTGACTCTATGCTCAATATTGATGCTGTGTGTCAGGCTATTCGCGATGTCTATGACGCTAAGCCAAAGATGAATGCTGATGAGGCTCGCTATGCCTTTATGAAGTACATGAATTTCGATGTTTATGAGCGTACAAAGGAGGTTGAGAGTCGCTATTTGGCTGACTTGCGTAAGACAGATCGTAAGTTTGTTGCTACAAACTCGGGCCTTACCTACAAAGTTGTCACTCTTGGTGATGTTAAGAGTGCTCCACGTTCGGGACGTGATACAGTGGTCATGAACTATCAGATAATGAATGTTGCTGGCGAGAAGCTCGATACTGCGAATTTCTCGAAAAAGCCATTGCGCTTGTCGTTTGGCAAGTTGCCTAAGGGTGTTCAGGAGGCTTTGCGTCTTATTGGCCCTGGTGGTCATATGGAGGTGTGGGTGCCTTCGGCATTGGCCTTTAGCTCGGCAGGCTGCGACTCTATAGGTGTAAAGCCAAACATGATGCTCTTCTACGAGATAAAGCTCAAGGATGTTGTAAGACGATAGAAATAAGAATTGGATAAACTATAAAATTTTAAACAAACACTATGAAGAAAATCTTTATTGTACTTGCTGCTGCGGCGATGGCTGTGTCGTGTGGCGGTGGCAAAGATCTCTACTTTGCTGAGGTAGAGAACAGAGTCTACAACGACTCTAATGCAGAGTTCGACTCATTGTCGTATGCTTTCGGTCTTAATTTCGCATTGACGTTGGAGAGCAACTTGGCTGATTTGAAATACAATCGCGAGTATTTCATTGAGAAGATGGAGAAGTATTTGACATCAGACTTCGATAAGTTGCCAGATATTGACTTTGTAAGTAACGAGATGGATAGATTCCAGAAGGAGCGTTATTTCCCTTACATGCGTGCCGTGCGTACTAATATGATGCCTAATGCTGCTGAGAAGCTTGAGGTTCCTGCACTTTACAACGAGGAGTGTGACAGCCTTATGGTTACAGATTGGTTTGCATCTATGGCATCATACTCATTGCGTGCTACAGCTATTCCAGTAAACATCCACTATCTTGTTCAGGGTATCAACGACGCACGAGTTATATTGGGTGATGCAGCTGGCAGCTCTCAGCCTCATGCTATCGACTCTGCGGCTTTGGCTAAGATTCGACCTATGATGGGCTACTTGCAGCGTTACCATATGAACGAGCTCCCTAAGTATAATCTTGAGCGTGGTAAGGAGTGGTTGGCACATGTTGCTAAGCAGCCTAATGTTAAGGCATTGGCTGTAGGTAAGGATACTATCTACTATCGTATCAATGTTCCTGGTGGCGAGAAGATGTCAGCTCCAACCGACTCTATCTCTTTGGAGTATGAGGTATACTCTTATAAGGGTACTCTTGTTCAGTCTACTGACTCTCGTTTCGATCAGTTAAAGAAGCGTATCGTTGATATTAAGAACGATAAGAACATCTCAGATTCTGTACGTCGTGTACGTATTAAGGAGACTGAGGAGCTTATCGAGAAGGCTCGTATGCCTATGATCACAGGCCGTCAGATCTTCATTGAGGCTATCAAGCAATGTTTGCCAGAGATTGGTGAGTTTGGTAGCATCACCATCTGGACACCAGCTAAGTTTGGTCCTAACAACATGATGGGTCAGTCATCAAAGTTGTTGCCTAACGAGCCATCTGTTATTAACCTAAAGGTTCGCCGTATTGCTAAGGGCGTAGATGTAGCTGTTCCTATGCCTAAGAAGCCTATAAGTGGCGCTGGTCAGCAGCCAGGTATGATTGTTAAGCCACAGCCAACGCAGCCAAGCGCAGGCATTAAGGTTGTTCCTGCACCTAAGGGTGAGAAGCCAGCTCCAACATCTGCACCACAGCAGATTAAGGTTGTTCCTGCGCCTAAGGGTGAGAAGCCAGCTCCAACATCTGCACCACAGCAGATTAAGGTTGTGAAGAAGTAGTCTTGAGCAGTTTAACAATACAAAAAGCACCATACCGCCTAAAAGGTATGGTGCTTTTTTGTTTTATAGTCTTGTCGGATAGCTATCATTACCCATTGCCGCAAACAATAAATGCCGACTTGAAGGTCGGCATTGTGCGTTAGTGGAGAGTGTGTTACTCGCAAACTGCGCTAAGCTCAGCAAACAAGCCAGCAAAGCTCTCAGCCATGTCACGACGGAGTGCTGCGTAGTGCTTCTTAACCAATGAGCGGTTGTGTGGCTCAGCAGGGTTGTTAGCCTTTACGTAGAAAGCGTTGCGCAACTCTACGCCCTTGAGCATAAGCTCAACAACCTTCTCCTCCTTGTTAGGCTGAACGAATGCTGCCATCTCGCAGTCAAATACGAACTCCTCCAAACGATAGTCAATCTCCTTCTTAAGGACTCTCAAATTTGCCATAGTAGTAAATTTATTTAGTTAATTTTTAATTTTAAAGTCTTGCTATTATGCAAAGATACAAAATAGAAATCTTATATGCAAATAATTTTTTATTTATATTGTTTGTTATTGTGGTGAAATAACCCTATCTTTGTGTAACAAAGGGTAGGTCTAACGTATATTTGCCTTGTTTGTAATATCCTAATACTATGGTTGCTCGTAAATGTCCAGAATGTGAAGGCTTGGTTGCCTCAACTATCAATGTGTGTCCTCATTGCGGTTATCGCTTTAGTGTTGAGGCATATTGTGTCTCAAATCAGCCAACTATAAATTATAGTGAAAATCCCAATGTTAGTCTTGCATATGTGGTTTGTGCCTTTATTTTATTTTGGCCATTTGCAGTTGTGTCATTGCTGTATTATATTAAGTCAAATTCTCGATGGCGTGTTGGAGATGAGGCCGGAGCAAAATATTATGGTTCAATATCTATTCTTTGGGCAAGAATAGCGCTTTGGTTAAACATTGCGTGTTTACTTGTACTTATATTTGTTCTAGCACTTCTTTAAATGTTTATACATTTCATGACTATCAACGCTTATTGCAAAATCAACATAGGTTTGCGTGTTGTGCGCAAGCGCGAAGATGGCTACCATGAGCTTCAAACGGTGATGTATCCTGTGCGTGAACTCTACGATGTGGTTGGTGTCGAGAGGATGGAGCACCATGGTGTTGAGTTTGTCGGTAGTGGCATTGTTGTTGACTGTGTGCCTGAGAAAAATCTCTGTGTGCGTGCTGCACGACTCATGCAAGAACGCTATGGTGTTGGTGGTGTGCGCATTGAACTCGATAAACGAGTTCCCTTCGGTGCTGGCTTGGGTGGTGGCTCGTCTGATGCTACGGCGGTCATTGTTGCTATCAACGACATTTTCGCACTTGGCCTAAATCTTAAGACTCTTGTAGAGTTGGCATCGGAGCTGGGTAGCGACACACCCTTTTTTGTCTATGATGAGCCGCAGTATTGCACCTCGCGTGGTGAGGTGATGGAGCCTATTCATGTTGACCTTAGTGGTTTCTGGCTGGTTGTTGTGAAACCCGATGAGGGGGTATCTACGGCTGAGGCATATTCGGGGGTGAAGCCATGTGTTCCCACCGACGATTTGCGTGAGTTGTTATCACGCCCAGTTGTTGAGTGGCAGGGTAGTGTGATTAATGACTTTGAGGGTCATATCCTCGAGGCACATCCACGTATTGCCGAGCTTAAGGCTATGCTCATCGGTGGTGGAGCTGTCTATGCCTCTATGTCTGGCTCGGGATCAGCGGTGTTTGGGCTATTTCGTGAGCGTCCCGATCTGAAATTTGAAGACAATACATTTGTACATATTGAAAAAATCTAATATTAATTATCATGAGAAAGTTTTTATCACTATTAGTTGTTGTCGTAGCTTTGTTTGCAAGTCAGAGCGTGTCGGCACAGAAGAGTAAGCTTGTTGGCAAGTGGAACGTTGACTTTGAGGAGTTTGTCCAGATGAATTCGCATCTTGGCATGCTTGGCGAAGGTACAGACTCCTTTGATGGCATAGTCTATTTCAACTTTGAGCGTAATGGCAAAGGTTCCTATTTTGTAGATATGAGTGTCAGTATTGAGGTTGAAGAGGGTGTTATGATGCAAATGAATGTTGAGATGCTATTCGATCTTAATTGGAAGTATAAGCGTGGTACTCTCGCGCTTGAGTATAATAATTGCACACTTGATATAAAGAATCTTACTATTACGCCTTCAAAGCCTGAGTATGATGCCGTGATAGAACAATTTGTGCCAGTGTTTGAGGACGAGATGGCTAAGGAGTTCTTGTCGCAGAGTGTGAATAATAACAACGATTTGAGCGTTGTGTTTATCGATAAAGACTCTATTATAGCTACTGGATCATATGGCTATATGGCAACTCTTAAAAGAGCAAAGTAAGATAGTATAACATTGATTTCGACCTGCTTAGCAACTAATGCTAGGCAGGTTTTTTTTGTGCATAATATAATGGCATGATAAGTGAATGTGTGTGTTGGGTTGAATGATTATTTGTTTTGCTTATGATTGCATAAGAATATATGATTAAAGAATTTGCCTAAAATAGTTTGTAGTTAATTTATTTATTGTACTTTTGCAGTCGAATAAGATATGGTTATATAAAATTGCAATGCAATATGATTTAACTATACAAGGCATAAAAATTAAATAATATTAACAAATAAAAACAGATTAGAATTATGACACCTATTATCAATGCACAGCTTCCAGAGTTCAAAGTACAGGCTTACCACAATGGCAACTTCAAGACAGTGTCGAGCGACGATGTTAAGGGCAAGTGGGCAATCTTCTTCTTCTATCCTGCCGACTTCACATTTGTCTGCCCCACAGAGTTGGTAGACCTCGCTGAGAAGTATGACAAGCTCAAGAGCATGGGCGTGGAGGTCTACTCGGTAAGTACCGACTCACACTTTGTGCACAAGGCATGGCACGATGCATCAGAGAGCATTCGTAAGATTAACTACCCAATGTTGGCCGATCCAACAGGTGTGCTCAGCCGTGGCTTTGGTGTGATGATTGAGGAGGATGGCATGGCCTATCGTGGCACCTTCTTGGTAAACCCTGAGGGCAAGATTAAGATTGCGGAGATTCAGGACAACAGTATCGGCCGTAATGCTGATGAGTTGGTTCGCAAGGTTGAGGCAGCCATCTTTGTGGCTAACCACCCTGGCGAGGTGTGCCCAGCAAAGTGGAAGCAGGGTGCCGAGACTCTTAAGCCAAGCATCGATCTTGTGGGTAAGATCTAATAACTAAGTTCAGAGGCGTACCCACACAGGTGCGCCTCTTTTTCAAAATAACTAACCCTAAACACCAATACGACTATGTTAGATTCATCAATCATACAGCAAGTTGCCGACATATTTGCTGGCCTTGCGTCAAGCTACACACTCTCTGCATACATCTCACCACAGCGCGAGGAGGGTAGCCAGATGAGAGAGTTTATTACCGATTTTGCCTCAACATCACCACGCATCAACGTTGAGTTTTTCGATGCTGAGGGCGACACCCTATATTTTGATCTTAAAAAGAATGGCGAGTTCACAGGAATCACGTTTAGAGGCATTCCTAACGGTCACGAGTTCACGTCGTTGCTGCTGGCGGTACTCAATGCCGATGGCAAGGGTAAAAACCTGCCTGACGAGGGTATAGTGCGTCGTGTGCGTGCCCTTAGCGGCGAGATAGATATTCAGACCTATATATCGCTCACGTGTACTAACTGCCCTGATGTTGTTCAGACGCTCAACATCTTTGCGTTGCTCAATCCCAACATCCGTCACGAGATGGTTGATGGTGCACTCTTCCAAGACGAGGTAGATAAGAGGGGTGTGCAGGCTGTGCCAAGTGTCTTTGTTGGTGGCGAGTTGTTGCATGTAGGCCGTGGTTCTTTGGGTGAGTTGCTCGAGAAACTGGAGGCTAAATATCCCTCGGCGAGTGCTGCAACAAGTGGGGTAGATGCTCCTGTTGAGAGAAGCTTCGATGTTGTGGTTGTGGGCGGAGGTCCTGCTGGTGCGTCGGCAGCGATATACTCTGCGCGTAAAGGTCTTAAGGTGGCTATGTTGGCTGAGCGTATTGGCGGTCAGGTTAAGGAGACTGTGGGTATCGAGAATCTTATATCTGTGCCTTACACCACAGGCAGCGAGTTGGCTGATAACCTACGCACACACCTATCGCACTATCCTATTGAGTTGTTTGAGAATCGTCGTATAGAGTCAACAGAGCTTCAGGGCAAGACAAAGATTCTAAGAGTTAAGGGTGGCGAGGTGTTCACCGCACCTGCTGTTATCATCGCCACAGGTGCTGGCTGGCGACGTCTAAATGTCGATGGCGAGGCCGAGTACATAGGTCGTGGCGTGGCGTTCTGTCCTCATTGCGACGGTCCATTCTATGCTGGCAAGCGTGTGGCTGTTGTGGGTGGCGGCAACTCAGGTGTCGAGGCGGCTATCGACCTTGCGGGCATATGCCAGAGGGTTACTATTATCGAGTTTATGGATAGCCTTAAGGCTGATAAGGTGCTCCAGGATAAGGCTCTCAGCCTGCCAAATGTTGAGATTATGACATCTACGCAGACTATGAAGGTGGTGGGCAATGGCGATAAGGTTACCTCACTGCAACTCAAGAATCGTCAAACCGACGAGGAGCATACGTTGGAGCTTGATGGAGTGTTTGTGCAAATAGGTCTTAGCGCTAACAGCCAGCCATTCGACGAGCTCGACAAGACTCGTATTGGCGAGATTATTATCGACGCCCATTGTCGCACAAATATCCCAGGTGTTTATGCTGCGGGTGATGTGTCGTCAGTGCCCTACAAGCAGATTATCATCGCTATGGGCGAGGGTGCTAAAGCTGCGCTCACAGCCTTCGATGATAGAACGCGTGGCGTGATTTAGGTATATGTATGAATTAGGGGTGCCCGTGAGGACACCCATAATTTGTTATTTAATCTGTATGATGGACCATCTGTTACTATTTCTTCAAGAAGCAGGTCTTTAGCACGATGCTGCTACCGTCAATCTTGCAATCTACCTCCTCGGGATTGTCAGTAAGACGAATGCTCTTAACCTTTGTTCCTCGCTTGATGACCATTGATGAGCCCTTAACCTTTAGGTCTTTGATAACGGTTACTGCATCGCCATCCATAAGTTCGGCACCGTTGCTATCCTTTGCTACATCAGCGCTGCTTGCTGCTGCTGCTCCCTCCTCAAACTCATGACCACAGTCAGGGCATACGTATAGCGATCCATCGAAATATACATTCTCGCCACTACACTTTGGACACATAGAAATTTCGTTCATACTATCACAACTTTAAATTTTGATTCCGCACAAAGGTAAACAATATTTTCGATAATCAATAGCTTTGTACTCTCTATGCCGCAAAAAAGCCTCAAACAACCCGAAATAGGTTTTAGCGGCAGCTAACATCTTCCACGCTACGTCCCATGCTACACCCTAAATTTATAGAGCAACAGCAAAAATATCTACACAATTTGTGTAACTAAGCGAAAAGTTTGCTATATTTGTAGAGACATATTAATGTTTATCGGACACCAATAGTAAATTATAAACAAAAATGAAATACTATATCTTACTATTATCGGCTATCCTCGCAACATCATTCGCAGCATTTGCACAGGAGGATATTGACTATCCATCTTCGGAGTGGGATCATGCAAAGGTTATATTGATGCATACTCCAGGCGAGGAGTTATTCTATGGTGTGTTACACCCATATGCAGGATTATTTGAGTACTACTTCGATGTGGATAGGGCTGCAGAGGAGCATCGTGGTTATATAGCTGCCCTTGAGAATAATGGTGTGGAGGTCTACACAGTAAGGGAGATACTCGACCAGGTGCCAATTGAGAAGTTGCGCGCCCGTGTTATGGATATTCTTGTCTATGACACAGAGAGTATGTCCAATATGGATCCTCAAGAGACGGAGGAGTATCGTAGGTATGTTATTGGTGAGATGTCGCGTGCCGATCTTATACGTTGCATACTATTACGCCCAAAGGTGACTCTGTATAGCTCCGATAATAATACCGGTTTCGAGGCTACATACTCTCATTCGCCAATGATGAATCTTTACTTCACTCGCGATCAGAGTATCACCACTCCTCGAGGATATATCATAAGCAAGATGAACTCTAAGCAGCGTGCTGATGAGACCCAGTTGATTGCATTGTGCTACGAGCAGCTGGGGGTTAAGCCCATACTCACTATCACTGGTGACGGCAGATTGGAGGGTGGTGACTATCTGCGTGGTGGCGATGTATCCTATATCGGTTGTGGTATGCGTACAAACATCGAGGCCATTAAGCAGATAATGGAGGCTGACGCCTTTGGTCACGATACCGTTGCTGTTGTTAAGGACCATAAGAGGTGGCAGATGCAGATGCACCTCGATACCTATTTCAACATCATAGATAAGGATTTATGTACGCTTGTTGAGAGTCGTTATTACGCCAAAGAGGGAGATCCAGAGTGGGTGACCGTGGATGTCTATACCCGCAAGGCGGGCGAGAAGAGGTATAAGCTCACACGCAAGGATGTGCCATTTGTCGAGTACTTAACCGAACAAGGATTTACAATTATCCCTATTAATCAGGCAGATGAGCTTCACTATGCTAACAACTTCCTCACTATCGCTCCTCGCCACATAATGGCTGTGGGCAACCAGTCACAGCAGTTGCAGGATGCACTTGCTGCACATGGTGTTAAGGTGGAGTGGATACCTCTTGAGACACTTATTAAGGGCTATGGAGCTGCCCACTGCATGACTCAGGTGATAAGAGCCGAGCGTGCAGAGTATTAGTCCTATCTAAGTCGGTGATGGTTGCTGTGTAACAAGGAAACTATATAAGTGAAGTCGACTACTAAACAGACTATGGCCTGCCCCGCTTAACGCCTCTTGCTTGGACTTATCGGATAAAAAATCAAATAAGAGCTGAGTAAAAATGAAGTGACCCCAAAAGTTTGGAAAAACTTTTGGGGTCACTGCACACTCGGACTCCTTATATTTTTTAGTTCTTTCGTGATTAGTGTCCCATAAAAATTAGGGACTGGTTAAAAATTTTGGCTTTTTCTCTTTTTGTTTTTGAATTATGCGTAACTTTGACATATGAAAATTGAAGAAGCCATACTTTACTGCCTTGCAAGTCAGAACCGAGGGATGCGAACGGAGCAGATTGCGGAGATGATAAATCGCCAACGGTTGCATATCCGTAAGGATGGACAACCCGTTACATCTAACCAAGTTTATGCCGTAATTTGTCGCTATCCCCATATGTTTGTCAAGGCCGAAGGGCGAATAATGTTGATGATATAAATGTTCGAGGTATGAAGAATATATTAGGAGAAGAGTATAAGGGAGATTCAAAGTTTGTCGCGAAGTGTAGAAAGCTACAATCGATCTATCGCCATGAGATTGGAGAGGATATATGTCCATACACGGATAGATATGGCAATGTGCACTATTACGGCAACTACATCAGCAATGGAGAGAGACCCAAGGAGGGTTGTTGGAAGAACTTTCTTACAGAGGATGCTTTCAACTATGCCAAGAAACGCGTAGATCCCGAGTATAAGAAACCATACGAAACTATCGAGGCGGACCGACTCTTTAACAATCTTCTTTCGAGCCAGCCTATGGCATTCAACCTATTCTGCCCACTAAGGCAGATGCTTGAGGAGTCGCCAGAGACAGCAACAAATGTAATAAAGTCTGCTCTTCCAGGCTATCCTATACATAGGGTAACGGAGGTTGAACTGGAGTTTATTCCCGAGAACAATGAGTCTTTAATAGGGGATAAGAGTGCAATGGATGCCATAATAAGGTTTGAAGACGTAGCAGGGAAGAGTGGTTTCATCGCTGTGGAGACCAAATATTCCGAAAATCTCGGAACTAATGTCGCTTATGATAGAGATGATAATGGGAATAAGATACCCCGAAGGCAGACTCTCAAGGCTGTAGAGGAGCTTTGCCGTTTTATGCCTGATGTGGAGCAGCGCATCATGAAGGGCGATACTCCACTTACTCAGATTTATCGCAACTTCCTGTTGAGCGAGATGTATGGATATAAAGAGGGGTTACTATCCTATTCAATTATCCTTGCCCCTGAGAAACATCCCACAACTAAAGATGAGTTAAGGTCTTTGACCATCGGACTTCGCGATGAGTACAAGGAGAGGGTAAAGAGTATGAACTTAGAAGATTTTGTAGATGCAATAATCCATAATTGCCCCGACAAATATCGCGTAGTCTTCGAACGCTTCTATGATAGATACCTGAATTTAGCTAAGTTGGACAGATATTGATTAGTGATTATGCAGACCGATATGTTCAAAGATAAAGTAGTCATAGTGACGGGTGGTGCCAATGGCATAGGCCGATGCATTGCCGATGAGTTTCGCAGTCAGGGTGCCGTGGTCTATGTGATTGACAAGCAGGAGGGCGAGCACTTTGTTGGAGATATCTCAAAGAAAGAGGTGCTGGAGGCATTTGCTGTCGAGGTGCTGAGCCAGCACAGCAAGGTGGATATCATCATAAACAATGCCCTGCCACTAATGAAAGGGATAGATGAGTGTTCCTACGAGGAGTTTCAATATGCTATGAGCGTCGGAGTTACGGCGCCGTTCTATCTAGTAAAACTATTTATGCCCCATTTGGCAGATGGTGCATCTATCATCAATATCTCTTCGTCGCGCGACCGCATGAGCCAGCCACAGACCGAGAGCTATACGGCTGCAAAAGGTGGCATTGCGGCACTTACGCACGCCTTGGCTGTTAGTCTTGCAGGACGAGCGAGAGTGAACTCTATCTCCCCAGGTTGGATTGATACGGCATACACCGTTTACGAAGGTCCCGACGCGACACAGCAGCCTGCAGGTAGGGCGGGCAATCCGATGGATATTGCCAATATGGTGCTGTTCCTTTGTAGCGACAAGGCGGGCTTTATTACGGGCGAGAATATCTGCATCGATGGCGGTATGACCCGCCAGATGATTTACCACGGAGATTGTGGCTGGAAGTTGTCGGAGTAAAATCTAGAATGCCTAAATGCTGAGCGCCAAGCTTGTGGCTTACGAGTGGAGAGAAAAAGTTTCGGCTTTTTCTCTTTTTTTTTATTGCCGATTGTCAGAAGTTGTCAAAAACTTAGGGTTACTTTGCAAAGTAACCCTTAATTGTTTTTGTTATGTCATTTTGGGATTGGCTGCTTGCAGCGTGGATTTATGAAGAATTGTTCGATGATGAGCCGGGCGATAGGTTGCACGACAACACTTGCGACTATGATTCGTCATGCGACTACGATGATTACGAGGAGGATTTTTAGTAATTCTCGACACCTCGCATCGAAATAATGTTTAACTTTGTAAGAAATTAAAATTATACACTTGTAGTGATACTATTTATTTGCATAGTTATCCTCCTTATTGTATGGAGGGTTTGGCTCTCCAAACCCGAGAATATTGGCAAGATGGGAGAAAGGCGTGTGGCTCGAAAACTTAATTGGCTATCGAACGAGTACATCACGCTTAATGATGTGTTGTTGCCTACACGCTATGGAACTACGCAAATTGACCATATTGTAGTATCGCCCTATGCGATTTTCGTTATCGAAACCAAGAATTATAAAGGTTGGATATTTGGACATCAAGACTCGGAAGAGTGGAAACAAAGTTTGCTTGGCAAGAAAACCCTTTGGGGATGGTCGAGCGAACAACACAAATTCAGAAATCCCATTCGCCAAAATTTGGCACATTTTAGAGCGGTTAGAGATATTCTAAAAGATGTAGGAGATTTCACAATTATCCCTATTGTTGCGTTTTCAGATGGTGCAGATTTGAATATAACCACACCGAATCACACCGTGATAAATTGGTGTAATTTGCGTTCTGTGATAAAGTCGTATAAAACGCCAACTATATCCCTCGACAACATTCAACGAATTGTAACAAAACTTTCGACTGCAAACATTACCACAGAGGGAAGCAGAGAACTTCATACTCGCCAAGTTCAGTCAATCCAGCAAAATATAGATTTAGCAATAGCAAATCGCCGATGTCCTAAATGCGGAGGTAATCTTGTTGAGAGAAGCGGAAAATATGGCAATTTCTGGGGTTGCTCAAATTATCCAAATTGCAGATTTACACATAAAGATTAGAATGACTTATGCTCGCCTACACCTACATATCCCACGGCACGAATCTAATCTTCAAAACGGGCGGCGTGGACGGCTGCGATTGTGCGGAGATTTTGCGCCTCATAGAGGCGGGCAAGATCGACACCACACCACTGATTACTCATCGCTACAAACTCGCCGACATCGCCGAGGCATACCAGCTGTTTGAGAACAAGCTGGATGGCGTGATTAAGGTGGCGATTTATAATAATTGAGAATATGGAATTCAAACAGAGTGTTAAAGAGGCTTTGGGTTATTATGTATATGCCTTGGTTGACCCAAGAGATAGCAAAATCTTCTACATTGGAAAAGGTAAAGATGATAGGGTTTTCCAACATGTAGCAGTAGCTATTGTAGATGATAGTTGCGATTTAAAACTCGATACCATTCGAAGTATCAAGTCGGAGGGAAAAGAGGTAATTCACTATATTATACGCCACAACCTTGAAGAAAAAGAGGCTTATCTTGTAGAGTCAACTTTGATAGATATGTTGACATATTCGAAATTCAATCACAATAACCAGTTGACAAATCTTATTGCAGGGCATCATCAATGGGACGAGGGTATCAAGAGCATTGAAGAAATCAATTCCATATATGATTGCACAAAGATTGATGTGAAGGATGGGGATAATATACTATTAGTTAATCTCAATCAAAGCTACAATCAAACAAAAGCTAAAGGGGTTTATAGGAGATTTGATATTTATGAATCAACAAGAAAATATTGGCGTATAAGCAAGGATAAGGCAGAACACATTGATTTTGTTCTCGGTGTTTATAAAGGGATTGTGAGATGTGTCATCAGAGTAGAATCATATAAATTTGTAGACCAGGCAGATGACGGTACTATTTTCTCAAAACCTCGTTGTTGCTTTGAGGGAGCAGTCTGTACTGACTCACTTTACATGAACGCCGATGTTAGCGACTATCCTTTCGGCAGTCAAGGTGCTATTAGATATATAAAATAATCAATATAAATATCGAGGAAGCCTACCGTATTGTTGAAGACAAGTTGTACGGCGTGATTAAGGTAGTGGTAGAAAAGTGAAAGCTATGATTGACGACCTTTTACATCCATTGGTTTGCGAGAGGTTCAAGAGTGACGCGCGGTATCGGGAAGGGCATTTGCGAGTGGTGAATGCGCTGCCCGAGAGGCGTGTTATGGGGCTTCATTCGCCCGAAATCAAGGCTGTTGCAAAGCAACTTTCGCGCGAGGGTGGCAAGGTTGTTATGCCCGATGGAACACATCTAATTTGTGCCAATGGGGCCGAGATAATTCGTGCGTTTGAGGCGGCGCAGAGCGAGAGTCTTTGTTATGAGGAGACCGTTATCTGGGGCTATCTTATCAACCTCGAAAAGTGTTTGCTGGATAAGCGTTTGGCAATGCTCGGTCGCTATGTTCCTGTGCTCGATAATTGGGCGGTGTGCGACTCATACTGCGCTCATGCCAAGTGGATGGCTCGTGCTGACAAGGCGGTTATGTGGGCGTTCTTGGAGCGTTGGTTTGACTCCGAGCGCGAGTTTGAGGTGCGATTTGCTGTGGTCGTGGCGATGTGCTATTTCCTCAACGATGAGTGGCTCGATAAGGTTTTTGAGCGCATCAACGGGCTCGATTTCGGGCGTATAAAGTCAAAGTATAAAACCAACAAAGGCAAGCCGAAAGTGGCTCAACAGGGCACTGTGCAAGGTGCAGAACCATATTATGTGCGGATGGGAGTTGCGTGGCTGTTGGCAACTGCGCTAGCGAAATTCCCTGAACAGACGAGGGCGTTTGTCCGCTCGTCAAACCTGCCTGCTGATGTGGTAAAACTCTATATCCGCAAGGCCCGCGAATCGTTCCGCACCCGCACGGTCGAGGCTCTGTAGTTTATTAGTTAATCACAATTAAGTCCTCCTTGAAATACCCACAAGTCGGGGGTATTGGGAGATTGCACACCAGGCGCACCTTGCATCGGGTGCAATCTGCTCCGTAGTCGTCAACAACCACAAATTGTGTGTTCTCCTCGCAACTCTCGATTGCTATTGCAAATCGTACCTTGTCGCCCGTTTTAATATTGTTGTTCATGTCTGTCGGTGTTTAGTGTTACTCTTCGAGTGCCCATCGCCGCTCCAGGAGGGCGCGGTGCTCTTTGTTAATCTGCTCGGTGCGCTCCATCAACTTGGTGTATTCGGGCGAGAGTCGCTTGAACTCAGCGGTCAGCTCATCTGCGCGTATCTTGATGGTTGCGAACTCTGCCTCAAGGCGGTCAAGCTGGCGGTCAATCTTTGCGATCTCTTTTGCGTTTTTGGTCTTCATAATTCACTCTGTATTAGTTGTTTATTGTAGTGCAAACATAACATCACTATTTGGAACACGCAAGTTAATTCGCAACTATCTGCAATAAATAAATACCTTATTTTCGGTGTGTTACAATCATAGCGCACGTGCCTAATGCGCAGTCTTGCGATATTTTTCGTATCTTTACCCAAAATTTGAATCTATGAAGAAGATAGTTACTTATATAATACTCATTCTTGCACTTTGCGGTGTTCCGTTTACGCTCTTTGCGCAGGGGGTAAAGTGTACGATTTCAGGTAAGGTCATCGACAAGCAGAATAGTCCTGTTGCATACGCTTCGGTGGCGATTTACCAAGACAAAACACCCATTGCGGGAGTTGTTACCGACAGCGAGGGTAAGTTCACACTTAAAACAAATCATTCCACCGACGAATATCGTCTTGCAATAGAGTTTATCGGCTACGAGAAGTATGAGGGGCTTATTGTGCCCAACAAGGCACATATCGACCTCGGAACAATCCTATTAAAGGAGGCAGCTGTCGAGGTTGCAGAGGTTGTTGTTACGGGCAAGGAGGTGGCGCAGAAGTCCACTGTTGAGCACACCACTATCAACGCCTCGGCAAATATGGCTTCGAGCAAGGGTACGGCAATAGATATCTTGCGCTCGGCATCATCGGTGAGCGTTTCGAACGATGAGATAGCCATTCGTGGTAACAAGAATATCCTTGTTTTGATGGACGGTGTGCCTACCACTGCCAGCGACCTCTCGACTATCCCTGCGGCAAATATTCAGAGCATTGAGGTTATCACAAACCCCGATGCCTCGCACGATGCAGGTGGTACGGGTGGCATCATCAACATCATCTCGAAGCGTAATCGTGCCGAGGGATTTAGCAGTATGGTAGCAGCAAACTATGGCTTCAACCACTTCGCAAATGGCAATATCGCCCTTTCGTATAATCGTTCGAAGACATCGTGGCAATTCAGCTACAATGTTAAGTATGAGGACGATGTGGTAAATTCTACGCTCAACCGCAAGGTGCATAGCACAGGGTATGAGGTGTTCCAGCAGATGCAATCCACGCGCTACACCTTCAATAACAATATCTCGCTCGGAGCAGATTTTCGCATCAACCCTCGCAATCGCTTGTCGGTAGATGCCAAACTGATTATCCCTCGTCTAAATATCAAGCAAGACCTTCATAATACCTTTGTCGATTATACAGAGGAGCGATATAACGATGTTACGTGGAATCGTGTGAACATCGAGGGCTCGGTTGCCTACACTCATATTATCAAGCCAGAGGTTTCGGACTTAACGATTCGTGCTTCGGTGTCGAAGATTTGGGGCGAGCGACCATCTCACTACTTTGTGGGTGGTGTCGAGAATAACCGCTCGGTATCTGGTGGAAGCCCATTCATACCATCTCTACAAGCTGACTACAAACATAAATTCGGTGTTGGCACACTCTCGGCGGGAGCAAAGTTAACCTATCGTCAAAACGATGTATATCACGAATTTTATGAATTTGCGGATGGCGAGTGGATATATTCTGAAGCGATGAGTAAAGATATGCTACACACCGAGTTGACTCCTGCGGCATACGCAATGTTCGCTTCTCGCATCGGCAAGAAATTTAGCTATAAGGTGGGTTTGCGTGGTGAGTTCTCGACCGTAACACTCAATAGCAAGCACGAGGCAATCAATGAGCGTGAGAATGACTTTTTCGTTGCACCGAGCCTTTCGGCGACATATAAGATAGCAGAAAATCAGGATCTGTCGTTGGCTCTCTCTCGTCGCATTGGCCGCCCTACATATCCGCAGCTCATTCCATATATGAGTATGGTCGATGCTACAACCTACGAGCAGGGAAATATGCATCTCGACTCCGAAAAGGCAACAAAGGTTGATTTGAGCTATAGTCTACATTCAGAGGTAATAAACCTTTTTGTGAATGGTTCCCTGAACTATACCACCGACTATATCTCGCAAGTGACCAAGATGGAGGACGAGCGACTGATAACAACCTACGCCAATGCCGACAAAGACCTTAAAACGGGAGTTGACCTCTCGTTGAAAGTAACACCAGCGAAGTGGTTTAACTTCTCGGTGGGTGCGAATACCTACTATGTAACTACCGAGGGCGTGTTCGAGGATGCTCATATCGACAATCAAGGCTGGACAAACAATAGCAACCTCTTACTTAACTTCGTTCCTTGGAAGGGCGGAGATATT
>JAFODV010000039.1 GCA_017380515.1 Alistipes sp. | reverse complement strand
CCTCTTCCCTTTGTCGTGGTGCTTTGCCATAAAAATGGAACTGCCCCTTTGCAGGGGCAGCTCACGGACACAAACAATCTTAACTTTACACTACTAATTTTTTACACCAATTTTTACATCACTTTTAGTTTACACTTAATTCTTAGCTATATATTATTAACCTTTTTCTATTTTATCCACATTAACTTTGTGGTTGTTTTTATTTGTTTCTGGTGCAAATATAAAGCGAAAAAACCAATATTGCAAATCAAAAATATTTATTTGGTTATAGGCAAACCTTATACTATGTTGCCTGAGTGGAGTTTTTGTATGTTATATAGTTTTATTTTAACCATAAAACAAATGAATATGACGATTAATTTATCAATGTATAATTTTGTAAATATCTGATAATAAGATTAAATATTTTTTAATGCTACATAGATAGTGCGAGATATTAAATTTTTTTATTTTACATATAAAAAAGTGTGAAAAAATCAAAAAAAGATAAACTGCATGCGACGAAGTAGCCGAAAGCCTCGCTTTTTTGCCCTGTTTTTGCTGCTTGTAGCTTACAACTTAAATTGCGGTTGGTGGTAGCAATATTTTTTAGTTTGTCGTATCGGAGATAAATATGTATAGTTGTGATATTTTTTTAAAAAGTTTTGCGTTTGTTGAAAAAAAATCGTACTTTTGCATCAATTGGAAAAAAGTGAACTTAAAAATGCCTAAGCTACCACAGAGAAACGACTACCTACGTAAGCCCGATTGGCTGAAGATTAGCCTGAGGAGTACTACGGATAGTGCAGAGGTCGAGCAAATTGTAGAGGGCCGTTGTCTGCATACTATATGCACCAGTGGAATGTGCCCAAACAAGGCAGAGTGCTGGAGTCGTCGTACTGCAACATTCATGATCCTTGGTGACATTTGTACTCGCAATTGTCGTTTCTGTGCCACGGCAACAGGTCGTCCGCTGCCTCCTGACGAGGCTGAGCCCGACAAAGTTGCTGAGAGTGTTAAACTGATGGGCCTTAAGCATGTTGTTGTTACATCTGTTACACGTGACGACCTCGAAGACCATGGTGCCGCATTCTGGGCGCGTACTGTCGAGGCCATTCGTCGTGATAATCCCGATGCAACGATAGAGCTCCTTATTCCAGATATGGATGCCCGCCCCGAACTAATTGACGTGGTGTTGGCATCTAATCCCGACATTGTTGGACATAACATCGAAACCGTCGAGCGACTAACTCCCGAGGTGCGTTCACGTGCGAAGTATCGCACGTCGCTTCAGGCATTGAAGCATATTGCAGATAGTGGGGCAGTTGCCAAGAGCGGCTTGATGGTCGGTTTGGGCGAGACTGAGGAGGAGATATTGCAGACACTTCGCGACCTACGTGAGGTAGGTGTGAGCATTGTCACCCTTGGTCAATATCTTCGACCTACGAAGGAGCACTATCCTGTAAAGGCGTATATCACGCCCGAGAAGTTCGAAGAGTACCGACTAGCAGCTCTTGAGATGGGTTTCAGCTATTGTGCGAGTGCACCATTGGTGCGTTCGTCATATTTGGCCGATGCCGCACTTGAAGCTGTTAAGAAGGTATGCAAGAAGTAGAGATCAGAGATTTACATAGTATGGCGTATGGCGAGTGCTGGGAGTTGCAGCGTTCGCTCTTTGACGCATTGTGTCGTAAGAAGCTTGAGAAGAGTTTTGCTGACGACGAGCCCCGAGGCACGATTCTTTTGGTCGAGCATCCAGCAGTATATACATTAGGTAAGAGCGGCAACGAGCAGAATATGCTTGTCACTGAGGAGTATTTGAAGGGCCTCGGTGCAGAGTTCTATCATATCGACCGTGGAGGCGACATTACGTTTCATGGTCCTGGACAGCTTGTATGCTATCCTATTGTCGACCTCGATGCAATAGGCATTGGTGTTCGACGTTATATTGATGCTTTGGAGCAGTCGGTCATTGACCTTGCCAAGGAGTATGGCATCGAAGCACACCGCTCTGAGGGAGCTTCGGGTGTGTGGGTAAGCCAGGGCAACCACCTCGTAAAGCTATGTGCTGTAGGTGTGCGCGCCTCACATGGTGTTACGATGCATGGTTTGGCTATGAATGTCTCTACTGACCTCAAGTGGTTTCACCTGATCAACCCTTGCGGCTTCACCGATAGAGGTGTATGCTCGCTCACTACGCTCACAGGACGTGAGGTTACTATGGATGAGGTCAAGCCTAAGTTTATCAATTACTTAACGAAAAATTTAAATGTTAAATATAAAAAATAGTTATTATGCCCATAGAGAAAAGATGGGTTGTCAAGCCGCAGGGCGAGCGCTCGGTGGTGGAGTCGTTGGCTTCGCACCTGGGTATGTCGCCAGTCTTGACCAACCTACTAGTTCAGAGGGGCATAGACACCGTGGAGAAGGCAAAGAAATTCTTCTCGCCATCGCTCCGAGACTTGCACGATCCCTTCCTGATGAAGGACATGGACAAGGCAGTGGAGCGTATCGAGAAGGCGGTGAAAGAGGGCGAAAAGGTAATGATCTATGGCGACTACGACGTAGATGGAACAACTGCCGTTTCGCTGGTTTACAAGTTCTTAAGCCAGATAGGACACAAGAATCTGTTGTTCTACATTCCAGACCGATATGTCGATGGATATGGCATATCAATCCGAAGCATCGACCATGCTGTACGTAAGGGCGTAACACTGGTCATCGCCTTGGACTGCGGCATTAAAGCTGTGGAGAAGGTGGCCTATGCCAAGCAAAAGGGCGTAGATTTCATCATCTGCGACCACCATTTACCTGCTGAGGAGATTCCTCAGGCAGTGGCTGTATTGGACCCCAAGCGTCCTGACTGCAACTATCCTTTCGATGAGTTGTCAGGCTGTGGCGTTGGTTTTAAACTCGTCGAGGCTTATGCACGACGCAACCGCATTCCTTTCCGTGAGATCGAGCATCTCTTGGATTTGTTGGTTGTGAGCATCGCCTCAGACATTGTGCCTCTTGTGGACGAAAACCGCATTTTGGCATACTACGGTCTTAAGAAGCTTAACTCGGCGCCGTCGAAGGGCTTGCTCTCCATCATCAAGATTTGTGGTTTGGAGGGTCATAACATCACTATCGACGACATCGTATTTAAGATTGGCCCTCGTATCAACGCTGCGGGACGCATGCGTATGGACGAGGAGGATGCTAATGCTGCACCTTCGGGTGGCCATGCTGCCGTGAGCCTTCTTATCGAGGGTAACGAGCGTGAGGCCATGAAGTTTGGTGACGTTATCGACTCGTATAACCAGGATCGCAAGAGCATCGACAGAAATGTTACTCAGGAGGCTCACGACTATGTCGAGGCCAACCCTGAGCTCAAGGCTCGCAAGAGCACGGTGATATATAACCCTAAGTGGATGAAGGGTATCGTGGGTATTGTTGCATCACGCCTTATTGAGACCTACTATCGCCCAACGGTTGTACTCACCAAGTCGAATGGCTTTGTTACGGGCTCGGCACGCTCCGTTGTCGGTTTTGACCTGTACCAGGCTGTTGAGTCGTGCTCCGACCTACTTGAGAACTTCGGCGGACATATGTACGCTGCGGGTCTTACTATGCGTGAGGAGAATGTTGAGGCATTCACCAAGCGTTTTAATGACTATGTTGAGAAGAATATCGACCCAAGCATCCTTGTGCCTCAGGTAGATATTGATAGTGAGTTGTTGTTCTCGGATATTACCGATGAGTTCCACCGCCAGCTCAACTCGTTCCAGCCTTTTGGCCCTGGAAATAGCGCTCCTGTGTTTATGACACGTGGCGCAAGCAACCGTGGCGATGCTAAGCTTGTGGGTGTTGAGTGCGACCACTTGCGCATGGATCTCATGCAGCGACAGAAGCCTCACACGACAATCCCTGCTATCGCCTTCCAGCAGCCTACCCACTACGAGTGGGTTCGCGCGGGCAAGCCAGTAGCAGTATGCTACCAGATTGTCGAGAACCACTATCGTGGCACTGTATCGCGCCAGTTGAGGGTTAAGGATATTAAGCCTGAGCGCTAATTTCTTGTGATAAGGGGTCATTCTCGGCCCATCATACAAAGTAAGACCCCTCGGGCTGTACTAATTGTACTATCCCGAGGAGTCTTCTTTTGTGATAGCCCAAGCCTAACCCCTTCTGACAAGAAATTTATTTCTCGTGGTAAGCCGCACTCTGCGGCACATCTCATAGAAACGTTGTAATACGAAAGAGGGTGACTAACGAATAGTCACCCTCTTTGTGTTATCCCTTCAACCATGTGTGCTTTGCCACGCTATAGATTGGCACAAGAGGAAGTATCAATGGGCGCTTGTGGATATACTTCTGAAACTCTGGATCGTTGCCGTATACCTCATTTTGGCGAAGCTCGAGGCGACGAGCACCACTAAACATCACGTAGACGATGCCAATATATCCCAACGAGGCGATGATCCACTGACTGAGGGTGCAGCAAGCGCCAAAGCAGATTATGAAGCTTCCAGTCCACATAAGCACCTCGCCAAAGTAGTTGGGGCAACGAACTATGCGGTAAAGTCCTGTGTCGACAAATCTATTAGCGTTAATCTTCTTTGCTCGGCTCTTTTGTGCGTCGGCCACCATCTCGATAATCACGCCCACGGCAGCCACTGCTGCGCCTGCCCATGCCCACGCCTCGCTAACAGCAGCGCCCTCGGATATGTTGTAGAGGTAGAATGTTGCGGGGCTCATCTGGCCGATATATAGCAATGCGCACGACACCCATATCATTGTCATCACAAATACTGGTTTCTTTGTTGTGTTGTCGGGCTGATATAGTATCTTTTTGTACGATGCCGACCTACGCTCACGAATCAGTAGGTATAGCGCCAATCGTATGCCATATATGAATAGTACGCCACATAGAATTGCTATCGGCAGTGTCATCGTGTCGTGGAAGATTATGGCTGTTGCCACTGCGAGTGCCGATATCGATAGGCCGTAGCCTATGCTGAAGAAGTAGATGAAGTATATCCAACCTACTGCCGACACCAAGAATGAGATTCCGAGAAGAATGTATAAGTAATCCATAATTTTTGGGGTTTTAGTTATTCCTATACAAAGATAGTGAAATCTTTCTACGTTTCAACCACTCTTTTCGTTATTTCTCAAAATAAGAGCCTTGTTTTAGTCGCATCCTTCTTGACTGAGTATTTCCGCCTCGCTCCTAGTAGAGTGGGTATAATGTGTAGCCATGGGTATAATGCGTGAATCATTACCCATAATCACTATCACTACCCATACTACCCACTATACCCATCCCCACAACACGGGTATTATTTTTAATACCCGCGCTTATTTTGGGGAGAAATGAGTAGTGAGGAATTAGTAGTGAGGAATATTACCCAGAGCGCAGCGGAAATACTCACTCTACCCATAATACCCATTATCCTCATTTCCCCTACGCGGGTATTATTTTTAATACCCGTGTGGTGGGGATAGGACTATTATGTGGTGGGGCGATTAAAAGGAAGGAGGCTGACCATTGGTCAGCCTCCATAACAACGCCACTAATTTTTTTGAAAGCAAGTAGAAAGGACGGGCGTTGTTGTTTTTGCTCGGCCGAAGCCGAGCGCATAGAATATATGTAAGTTATAAGTTAATTACTCATAAATTACAGTGTTTTCTGCCAACTTGCTGCCACCAACATAGTTCGTGATATCTGCCTCAACACCATCAAGATATACCTTGCAGTTAGTGATTTTCAAAGTCTTGCCTGTACCCTCCATGTCAATGAAGTTAGTCTTGCCAGATACGTAATTGAATGTACAGTTAACAAGGTTGGTATTAGAGTATATGTTCAAACCAGCGTAGCTTGACTCATCGCAACCAATTGTACAACCCTCAAATGTTGCTGTACCCTCGCCACCGTAAGCATTGAAGCCGTTAATCTTGCAGTTGCGGAAAATCACATCACCAGCCATATCATCAAAGTGGAAGCCACGGAAGTCAGTCTTAATTACACAGTCCTCGAAGATGATAGTTTCACCAGCCCCTGCATAGCACCAACGAAGAGCCTCTTCACCTGTGAAAGTACAGTTCTTGAATGTGCCGTTGATAGTACCAGATACTGCAACGCCACCCTCATTCTTAAATTCTGCACCGATAACTGTTGCACCTTTGATGTTAAGGCCTGAAGTACCAGTAAATACAGTACCCTCAGCGCAATTAATAGTTACACCAGCTGCAACTGATGATGGGAAAGTGTAATTACCTGCAGCAACATTTACAGTTGCATTCTCCTCTGTAACAGCAGCCTTGATCTCAGTTGATGAGTCAACATTTGAGCTTACATAGTTATTTGACTCATTAACAACCTTACCGCTCTCAATCTTACCGATAATCTTAGTAGCAGTTGTTGTCATGTTGTCAACAACGTTATCTGCGCAAGTACCGTTGCAGTTGTAGTTACCTACTACCTTACCGAGTATGTACTCGCTCTTGCCATCAGCGTGCTGTGGAGCCGCTGCAACTGTACAGTTTGTCAAGGTGTTGCCTGTAACATTGTGACCTGGCTCCTTTGCAGCACAGATATAACCGATAACGCCACCGCACTTGTAGCCACCCTTAACAACGCAGTTTGTAAGAGTACAGTTTGTAACGTATGTATAACCATAACCTACTACACCACCTGTGTACTTACCACCCTCAACAGATGAGTTAGCAATGGTGATGTTGTCAATGCCTGCATTACAATCTGAAGCAAGGATACCTGCAGTTGAATTGCCATCATAGCCAGCAGTTACATCAATGTTGTCAAGATTGATATTCTGGAGCTTTGTAGATGATGCAACAAAGAGACCTGCGCCAGTATTGTTCTCGATATTTACATTCTTGATAGTGTGGTTCTGACCATCGAAGCAACCAAATTTTGTCACACTGATAGGTGCGTTGAGAGTTGCGCCCTCAAAGTCGATATCAACATTCAACTTGATAGTCCAATCCCACTTGTAGTAGAAGTCAGCACCTTTACCACCATTCTGAGGATAGAAGTCAGTGATATCTGTACCCTGGCCATTAGAGAAGAACTCATTCCACTTTGTGTCCAAAGTCGACAACTTCAAGAACTCATCCTTGCTGTTGATAGTGAAAGTACGTGAAGCAGCATCAAATGCCTGTACTGTATACTTGCCAGTCTCATACTGAAGAGCGTAGTAGCCAGGAGCAAGATACTCATCAGCAGGTTTTGCAGAATATGTACCACCCTTGATTGAAATTGAACCACCCCAATCTAATAGAGCATTGTTGAATGTACCTCCATTTATTACTACATTACCGTTTGTAAGAGCTGCAATACCATAACCACCGTTAGATGCAGCAAATGTACCACCATTAATGGTGATTGTACCGCTAATAACGTAAGCCAATGAGCCATCCATACCATTGTGTGTGTATGTACCACCATTTACAATGACATTAGCCTCTTCGTGATTAATATAGAATACGTGGCTTGATGTGTTCAAGTATTGCTTGTTGATTGTACAGTTCTCAAGAGTTACAGTACCAGCTGTATTACAAGCAACAGCACCCTGATAGCCTGTGATTGTCGCATTCTTGATAATAATGCTTGAACCGTAGTTATTAATAGGATATGATGGCCAGCCTTCATTCT
>JAFODV010000038.1 GCA_017380515.1 Alistipes sp. | reverse complement strand
TTATAGTTTTTTTGGTTAGTTGATTTTCTTTGCACATATTGCGCCAAAGCATAAACAAAATTAAATAATTTTATTCAATTTTGCAAATATTTTGGTCGTAAATAAAAAAAAGGCTTTCAGATACGAAAGCCTTTTTTTTATTTACGACCAAAATATTTGCAAAATTGAATAAAATTATTTAATTTTGTTTATGCTTTGGCGCAATATGTGCAAAGAAAATCAACTAACCAAAAAAACTATAACTATGAAAATCAAGAACTTATTCTACTTGTTGCTTGCATTGCCATTGGTATTTGCAGCATGTAACGAGACTCCTGATGTGCCTCCTACACCTGAGGCTAAACCATCACTCACACTTACATCTGATGCTGTCTTGAACTTCGGCGCTAATGGCGGCGAGGCAGCGATTACCTACAACTTGCAGAACCCTGTTGAGGGCACTGAGCTCACAGTGGCTTGCGAGGCTGATTGGGTGGAGGCAGTTGCTGGCGACAAGGTGCGCGTAACTGTTGCTGCTAACGATGGCGAGGCTCGCGAGGCTAAGATTGTTGTAGCATACGGCGACTTGAACTTCGAGGTTGCAGTAAAGCAGGCTGCTAAGGCCGCTAAGGAGTATCTCTACGACGAGGTACTTGTTTATGGCGAGCGCATCTCATTGGCAGACTACGGCTTCCCCGACAACTACTACCTCATTGGCTTCTACGATGAGAGTAACCAGATCCTCTTGGGCGTTGTTATCGTAGGCGCAGAGGGTGAGTCTATCCTCTCAGCAGGCACATACACAGCTGCAAACGGTGGTCTTATGATGGAGGGCATGGAGCTCTACATTGGCGAGACTGAGGAGTACTTCTTCGAGGGTGGCAACGGCACAATCGTTGTTGGTGGCGACATCGATGGCTACACATTCGACATCGAGCTTACTAATGCTGATGCTCAGAACTTCCACTTCACATTCGAGGGTGTTATCAATGGTATGAACCTCACTGGCAACCTCCCAACCGAGGATGTTAACATGGAGGCAACATATTTGGGTGGCGAGTATTACGGCATTGAGTACAGCGAGACTTACAACTACTACTTATTGCTCTCTGACAAGGGTATAGGCGAGGATGGTTATGTAATTCCCTATGGTACATACTACCAGGTAGACCTCTACGGCCTCGAGGGCGAGGTAGACGAGGAGGGTTATATCCATGTTCCCGCAGGTACATACACATTCGATGCTAACGACACTACTGCAGAGTGGACCATGGGTAACTACTACTCTGGTTACTCAAAGGTTAATGGTGACGGCACAGCATACGATGCACAGAGCGGCTTCGAGGCTGGTCAGGCTGTGGTAACTGAGAATAGCCTCGTACTTGAGGTTACTATCGCTGGCGTTAAGCACACTGTAACTTATAATGGTGCTCCTAAGCTCTATGTTGGCACCAACGGTGGTGGCAGTGGCGAGAATGTCGAGATGGAGGCTAACTACGCATATGCTAACTACTTCGGCGACCAGTACACTCCTGGCGTTGCTGACAACTACTACCTCTTCCTCTCTGACCTCGGTCTCGACGCTGATGGTTATGAGCAGGCAAATGGCACATACTATCGCTTCGACATCTACGCTCCTATTGCCGAGGGTAACAACGCGAAGGTTCCTGCAGGTACCTACACCATTGACATGACCGACTCTGGCGCACTCTGGACCGCATCATTGTCTTATAGCGCATACTTCATTCTTGACGAGTATGGTTGGGACTATGTTAGCAACGACTACCCCGCAAGTGGCACAGTCGTAGTTGGCGAGGATGGCACTATCGTAGCTGAGGTTACAATGCTTATGAGCGGTGCTACTCACAAGGTTACTTACAACGGCGGCAACATCGTTGTTTTCGACAACTCAAGCAGCGGCGGTGGTGACGATGTTGTGTACTCAACACTCACAGGCGACTGGAACTGCAACCTCTCGGCACACACTCTCTACTATCAGTCTTATGGCGATTGGTATGAGGTAGGCTACCAGAACTGGGTTATTGCCATCATGCCTAACTCTCAGGCGGGTGACTTCGTTCAGTTCGACCTCTTGGCAGGTGCTGACAGCTTCACATCATTTGCTGGTGAGTACACCATCAGCGACAGCCTCGACGCATATACTGCATATCCCGGCTACATCGATGATGGCTATTTGTCAGGCGCATGGTACTACAAGGAGGATGGCGTTACTATGGCTCCATTCGTAGATGGTTGGGTTGACATCGTTGACAATGGCGACGGCACATATACCGTAGAGTTCGATGTATATGATGACGCAGACTACAACCTCACAGGCTCATGGACTGGCGAGATTGCTTCAGCAGCAGAGCTTCAGTCTGCAACACGCAGCAGCTCTATGAAGCAGCTCAATAGCATCGTTGTTAACGAGGCAGCTCCCGTTGCTAAGGAGCGCATCGTGGCTAAGAACATCAAGAAGGCTTCTGCAGCAGCTCCCGCTAAGGGCTTGAAGCTCCGCTAATAGCTTAGGCTGACATACTATCGCCCTCGGGCGGTATAGCAACACCCCTGCAAACTCATGCAGGGGTGTTTTTTTTGCTCATGGGTAGCGAAATAGCGTTACGCTTGCACCGTCATTCTGAACTTTAGTGAAGAATCCCAAGGCCTGCAAGGCGGTGGTTGGCAGTACAAACCTCGAGATCCTTCGCTATGCTCAGGATGACATACTAAGCGAGAGATTGCCGCGTCGGGCAAAGCCCTCCTCGCAATGACGGAGAGGGGGCTTTGCTGTCATTCTGAACGGAGTGAAGAATCTCCTCGCAATGACGGGAGGGCAGACGATTGTCTCCAATACGCTGTGGGTCACCGATTGGAAAAAAGGTGCCGAGTACGTCGATCACAGCATGGACGAATTCGACTAATTCCAGTCAACTAAACCGCCCCGGAGGTTACGCACATGCCCTCCGGGGTATTTTAATCGAGAGGAGGAAAAAATTTGGCTTCCATAAAAGCAAAACTTGAAAAATTCAAGCGCATGTCACCTGCTGATATTGAAGCTCTTTCCCCACGGCAGAAAACCGATTTACTTCGGCAGATGCGTCAGGCTTTCGTACTTCAAAAAGAAAAAATTGAAAGTCGCAATTATTACTCGCCTGCCGTAGAAAAATTAGATCAGTATTATGCCGCAAAATATAAGGATGATAAGCTAAAAGATCCTTATCGCATGAGAGCGCAGGAGAAAGATGCTGAATTAAAGCGTATCAATGAATTTTTCAACTCTCAGACAGCAACAATTCCGGGTATTCAAGAAGTTAACCGTATGCAGGATATTCGTATATTTGGAGAAAAATATACAGATTCTGGTGAGCCAACAGGAAAGCCAAAAAGACGGCTTACGCAAGAGCAACGTCAAGTTTTTTGGTCAGCATATAACGAGTTTAATATAGGTGCAGATACTGGTGCAATAGCCGGTCGTAACTATATGAGACTCCAGCAAGCACTCGGTAAAATAGTCCTATCTCGAAAAAATTCTGGCAATCTCCAAGCTATAATGGATCGTCTCAAAAAAGTAATTGAAGATGCAGAAACCCTTGAGACAGGCGGCTCACCGAAGGAGGGTGAATCTATTGACCCAATCGCTCGTAGCCTTCTCTCCGGGTCAGGGTATGATCTCTAATAAGGAGTTTCTCGAAAAAATTATTGCTTAGATTGTGGAGTGGAGATAGCCTCCACATCAACAAGATGTCATCAATGTGAGGCCCAGACTCGCAAATCCATAGTCCCAATTAGTAGAGAAGAATTAAAAGAATTAATTAGAACAACCCCCTTTACTCAAATCGGGAAAATGTATAATGTAAGTGATAACACC
>JAFODV010000037.1 GCA_017380515.1 Alistipes sp. | reverse complement strand
GGCATAAAGTGCGAGATGAGAAGCACCGCCATAAATATGCACCACGCCATGCGCACATCGACAAAAACTGGAAGGTAGTCGAGGTGGAAATTAGTTGCTACGTTCTGAAGCATAACCCACAAATCACCGATGTCGTTCACCCTAAATAGCGACATGGTGACAATGGCAAACGCAAAGGTAATAGCCCACGACATAGAGCGCACAACGCCGTTGTTAGGTATGCGGTCGAGGAGTGGGCGCATCGACTTATGCACGATGAGCGCCACACCATGAGCACCACCCCACGCAACAAACTTCCACGAGGCACCATGCCACAAGCCACCGATAAGCATCGTGAGGAAGTTATTAAGATACATTCTGAGCTTACCATGACGGTTGCCACCCAGCGGAATATAGAGGTAGTCGCGCAACCACTGCGAGAGCGATATGTGCCAGCGGTGCCAAAACTCGGTGACATTCTGCGACTTATATGGAAAGTCGAAGTTCTTAGGCAGCGTAAAGCCCATGATAAGGGCGATACCGATAGCCATGTCCGAGTAGCCCGAGAAGTCGCAATATATCTGCATCGTGTAGCCGAGCATAGCCATAAGATTTTCGAAGCCCGTGTAGGTCTCTGGCGTAGTGAAGATAATGTCGTTATACTGAGCGATATAGTCTGCCAATAGCGACTTCTTGATAACGCCAAGCAGTATCAACCAGAAGCCCCACCACACCTCATCTTTCGAGGGGGTTCGGTTAGCCTTGATCTGCGGCAGGAAGTTATCGGCACGCACGATAGGGCCCGCAACAAGCGCTGGGAAGAACGAGAGAAAGAAGATATACTCCAACCACGACTCGGTAGGCTCGACACGGCGACGATAGACATCGACGATGTAGCTAATAGACTGGAAGGTGTAGAACGATATGCCGACGGGCAGAATGATATCCATCGGCTGGAAGTTAGTACCTACGAGGTGTGCCCAGCTCATGGCAAAGAAGTTGGCATACTTGAAGTAGCCGAGGATGCTGAGCGACGCTGTGACAGAGAGTGCCACACAGAGCTTGCGCTGCCACACCTTAACGCAGGTGGCAAGCTTGAGCGACAACAGATAGTCAAATATCGAGGTGGCAAGAATCAGCAGGAAGAAGATTCCGCTCGACTTATAGTAGAAGTAGATGCTGAACGCTACGACATATACAACCATGTCCATGCGACGGCCCTTGAGCTTGGCATAGATAGGTATAAACAGTAGGAACAACGCCCAAAAAGTGCCCGAAGAGAAGAGCATGGGCTGTGTTGGGTCGTAAGCCAACAGCTTAAGGATGTTGGCCCAAAGAGTAGATAGATCCATGCTAATTATTAGGTACGGGAAGTGCAACTAAAGTATTTGGTTTAGCTGTCTGATAATCAGGCTTCTCGAGCTTTATGCGATAGCTCTGATTCTCGGCCATCCACTCAACAATAATGTCAAACCAGTCACATGCAGCAGCACGTGTTGGGTGAATCTTGTCTGATGTGCGGGCAATCTTGAGATCCTTGCTCACAAACAGCTTATCGGCAGGTATATTTTCTGCCAATAGCTCGTTGATGCCCGTGTCAGGCTTCCAGTTTGGTGGTGCAATCCACTGATATGGAATGTTGCCAATCTGCGACAATATATTTTTAAGGGGCTGAAGATGTCGCGTCTTGATATCTCGCACAAACATCTCGTTACCACCAAGCGACACGATGATAAACGTAGGATTATACTTGGCGATATACTCCGCCATCTTCTGCGAAGTACCCCACGACTTTGTTGTCGAGCCATACCATATCACAGTGTTGAGCACATGACCATTATGCTTGGCATAGGCCGCCACACGTGGCGAAAGGCTCTCAAGCATCGAGTCGCCAACAAAGAGTATGCGCTGGGGGAGCGTGTCTACGATGAAGGTTGGCTCTGCTATCTGTGGCACCTCGGATATAGCGCACGTTTCAACAACCTCAGCTTCCTCCTCTACCACCTCACGGTAGGTTAGCTCATCGTATATGCCAGCATTCTGCAACTCCACACCACCAAGCGATATCTCGCCGAATGCCGAGGCAACAAAGAATATTGCAAAGGCTATGGTTAGCAAAAACCATAATGCCGAATATGGACCTTTCATTATTAGTTACTTAGTAGTTTTATATCAAATGATATTAAGGCTAAAAAGATAAAAGAACAGAACGACGTTGAGCATCAAATCTTAGCATTCGCCCACGACCATCTTTCTGTCTTTATCTCATTATCGGCGCACTGGAATTAGCACGATCCCATTACCACATTCCAAGGCACACTAATTTCTTGTTAGAATGGGTTAGATTTGGTGCCAAGTCGAAATTGACACGCAAGGGGGTATACTTGACGTATATCCCCTTTCGGGGCAATGAGCTTGGTGCCGAAGATGACCCATTATCACAAGAAATTACTCTTGGAGAGCATTCCAGAGCATATCCTTAAGCTGCGTGATATTCATATTCGCAACCGAAGAAATGAATATCGACTTAACGCCCTCTGGAAGATGTGCCTTCATCTGCTCGATAAGCTCGTCGTCAAGCATATCGCACTTGGTGATAGCCAAAAGACGCTGCTTATCAAGGAGTTCAGGGTTATACTGCGTAAGCTCACCAAGCAAAATATCATAGTCCTTCGCAATGTCGTCGCTATCGGCTGGCACCATAAACAAAAGCACCGAGTTACGCTCGATGTGGCGCAAGAAGCGAGTACCAAGGCCTCTGCCTTCGTGCGCTCCCTCAATGATACCAGGGATATCGGCCATTACGAACGAGTGATCGTCACGCACCGACACGATACCGAGGTTAGGCTCAAGCGTAGTAAAGGCATAGTTAGCAATCTTTGGCTTTGCAGCAGATACCACAGAGAGCAATGTTGACTTACCCGCATTAGGGAAGCCCACCAAGCCTACGTCTGCCAACACCTTAAGCTCGAGGATAAAAGCACCCTCCTTGCCCTCCTCGCCAGGCTGCGCGTAGCGTGGAGTCTGGTTTGTTGCGGTGCGAAAGTGCCAGTTGCCAAGACCGCCACGACCACCCTTCAACAACACGAGCTGCTCGCCATGCTCTGTAACCTCACCAACGGTCCCGGTGTATGTCTCACCTGTCTCCTCGTCAGTAATCACCTGCTTAGCAACAGTTCCGAGGGGCACAGGAATGATGATATCCTTAGCGTCGGCACCCGTAGAGCGTGCTCCATGGCCATTCTCGCCATCTTCAGCAAACTGGTGGCGCTTATATTTTAGATGTATGAGTGTCCAATATTGGCTGTCGCCCTGAAGGATAATGCTACCGCCCTTGCCGCCGTCACCACCATCGGGACCACCAAAGGCTACAAACTTCTCACGACGGAAGTGACACGAGCCAGCGCCACCATGTCCTGAGCGAGCAAAAATCTTCACATAATCGACAAAATTCGAACCTGCCATATTTCAAATAGTTAGTTGATATTTCTCTTTGGCGCAAAGATACAAAAAAAAAGGCGGTCACCAATAGTGATGACCGCAAATTTAGGTTAATAGCCTCTATGTAACGATTTATTTCTCAAACTTTGCCTTCGCCTTCTCCAACTGGCGCTTGATAATGTCCATCGAGTTGTCGATAGCCTCCTCGAAGGTAAATGCACGCTCCTCGACACGAATGTCACCACCTGGCACGTGGAGCGAAATAACTACTACTTTGTTGCCCTTCTCTGAGTCGGGGTCGAGGCGCAAAACAACCTCCACGTCACCGGCACGTTCGTCGACAAAGCGATCCAATCTATCCATCTTCTTCTGAATAAACTCAAGCAACTGCTTGCTTGCATCAAATTTCACTGACTGAATCTGTACGTTCATAGGTCAAAAGTATTAAGTTAATATATAGTGCAAGACGAACGCTGCCGCCCTGCTGTCCAAAATATCGGCTACTTAAGAGTTGCGCTCGCGAGGATGAGCCTCCGAGTAAATTAGCTTAAGACGCTCAAAGTCGTTGTGCGTATAGACCTGTGTAGCCTTCAAAGAACTATGTCCAAGAAGCTCTTGAATATCACGCAAATCGGCACCCATATTGAGAAGATGCGTTGCAAAGGTGTGTCTTAGCACATGGGGCGAGCTTTTGCCCTGAACACCCGAGGCCTTGAGCACTTTATCAACAATACGCTGCAACGTGCGCTGACTCAATCGCTCCTGTTTCTCTGATAAAATTAGTGCTTTTTTTTGAGCTATGCAAATATTTTGCAAAGAATTTTGACCATAAAATTTTTTGAGTATAGCCTGCACAGGGGCAATCAATGGCACTACACGCTCCTTATGTCCCTTACCCATAATACGTATATAGCTGAAATCTGCAGAGATATCGTCCCAGTTGGCAGCATGAAGCTCAGCAAGACGTATTCCTAAGGTGTAGAACAACACAACAACTACCGCATCACGCACACGTCTAAAATCATCAGATGCCAAATCCTCCTTCAACTCCTCGACAACACTCATCATACGGCTATCGGGAACAAACGTGGGAAGGCGACGTGGAGTCTTAGCGGAGCGGATCATGCTCACCACATCGTGGCTGACATGTTTGTGATTGAGCAGCCATCGCCACAGAGTGCGTAGCGATGCCACGCTACGATTTACCGATGCCGCCTTGAGCTTGCGCTCATCACCAAGATATATTATCCACTTCTCGACATCCTCACGAGTAATGGTGTTAGGCTTGAAACTGTCGCGCGTAAGACCTCGCCAAACGAGAAACTGATCTATGTCTCGCTGGTAGTTACGCACTGTAAGAGGCGAGTAGCGACGCTCCGCCTCAAGCCACAGTAAAAACCTATCTATGAGGTTCATAGCCTAACGAATAGTATAGTTTATATAGTTTTCGCCCTTACCTTCGACATCGACATGTAGGTGAATAGACCTGCCGACACACTTTATGCCGAGAATCTTAGTGCCGTAGTCGAGGCTACGCTCGCCAAAGAGCACAAAGCCCCCACGTTGCAAAAACTTACCAACAATAATGCCATGAGACGATGCAAGGCGCTTCACGGCGACAAAGTAGCCATCGTCGAGCATATACACCTCATTACTAAAGGTATAGGAATCGCCATGAGCATCAACAAAGGTGAGATACTCGCCATCGGCACGCTTAGAGCGAATCATAGAGACACCCCTCGACACATTATGCTTTATGGCGGTGTGATAAGCACCGCCCCACGCCATACACTCCTTGCACATGGCTGCTTCAACATCGGAGTGTACCTCGCCAAAAGGTGCTACAATAGGCGATGACACACTACTTAGAGCGGCGTACTCCTCCTCACTATCAAGGGTAAACACATCGCCAAGAGTGGCTGGAGTAGTTATATCGTTAAAGGAGTTTAAGCCCGCCGAAACCGAGGCATAGGCGATGTCGTATGCTGAGTTTAAGGTTTGGACAAGCGTCTGCCCATAAAGAGCCATAGTCTTTGCACTACTCAACCTTTTAAGCACTCGCTTAACCTTCGCCTCGCCATACAATGCAGAGTAGCTACCAAGCGCATATGCCCAGTTGTAAAGCTCGCTTTCGTCACAAGCCCACGACTTAAAGATTTGCCCAGTATGCAACGACAACATACACATGTCGCTTTGTGCCATAGAGCCATTAGGCTCACGCAAAGCACTATATATACATAGGTATAGCGCCGCAAGATGCTCATCACTACAACGTGATGTTACTTTTGCCACCAGCTTATCACGTGTTGCGGCATCAAGTTGCTTGAGTGGCGTAGCTGAAAGCATCACATCGCGAACAACCTCAGGGGTGCGGCGCGAATGAATTGTTGCAATCTGCACCTCAGGCGTCAACTCCGACCACAAGGGCTGAGCATCGACACATAAGGCACTGAATAACAATGCGATGATGATTGCCAATCTACGCATAACACACTACTTGAAGAACTTATAATGGAATATAAGCAGATAGACTACAGCGCACGAAATATAGGCGTCGGCAACATTGAATACCGCACCAAAGAAGTAGCCGTCGCCACCAACAAGGAAGCGCAAGAAGCTTGGACACGACTCCCACTTGAATAACGGAAGATGCACCATGTCGATAACCTTTCCCATGAGGAAGCCAGCATCCTGAGTGTCGAGCATCCAGCCATAGAACATACAATCCACCATGTTGCCAATAGCACCTGCAAGGATGAGCACTGCGCCAACAATCACTCCCTTAGGCACCTCGCTACCCTTCTTAACGAGATATCTTATGCCATAGATAAGCGCACCAATCATCACAAGGCGGAAGATGCTGAGCGCAATCTTGCCCCAGTCGCCACCGAACTTCATGCCAAAGGCGAAGCCGGGATTCTCAACATAGCAGAGGTTAAACCACTTGAATACCTCAATCTTATCGCCCACCTCTAAGTTTGCGTGCACCAGCATCTTAACAACCTGATCCAAGAGGACAAGTGCCACGGTCCAAATTGCGATTTTATGTCCTGTAGAAAGCTTTATTTTACTCATATCTTATAATGTTGTGCCACGTGTGAAGTATTTTCACCACTTGGGCATGGTTTTTATTCGTTAAATTATTTTGCACAAATATACAAATTTTAGAAAAAATATACTACTTTTGTCAAAGTAAACTTTAGCCCAGGTGGCGAAATGGTAGACGCGCTCGTTTCAGGTGCGAGTGCTTTGCGGCATGTAGGTTCGAGTCCTATCCTGGGCACAAAAATAAGAGTAGCTTGTGGCTACTCTTATTTTTGTGCCCATGGGGCAGTTATACATACAATCCCTCCAAACCTCCCTTTAAGTGCACTTCAATTCTTTTCGTTGCTTCGGCTCGGCATAGCAAACGAGTTTTCTATGCTCTCACCTTAATCGCAACGCTGATAAGGGAGGCTTGCTGCGCTGACAGATTATTGTATTCTACCCATCAAGCGAAGCTCCCTGCTATTCACCATCTTCTTTCCCGACATTCGGTCGTTGCGCCCCCTTTTGCTACTGCTTTCGCACTACTGACCGTAGTTCGAGTCAATTTATGTTACTTCTTATGCCCAGGGCCTTCGGGAAACCAGCCTTTGCGTACACGTTCACGCTGCTGTATCACCTCCAAGATGCTCCAGAAGGAGGAGAAGGATACTACGCCAAGTATAGTCGACCATATTAGGTGGCTGACCATAACCGAGGCTATACCGAAGAGTACTCCAGCAATAGCAAATAATATCCAGCTTTTTATACCGACATAGTATTCCGCCTTGATTACGAGCGGATGAAACAATCCTATTATAAGGAATGTGGAGAGCCCCACAAGAAGTCCAGTAAAGTTCATAGTTACATTTCGATTTATGGGTCAAAGATAAAAAAAATATCATAATAATTCATAGAATATATAAATCTTGATATCTTTCAATAGAGCATAGAAATACATACACGTCATAAACTCCTCATTGTGTGTTCGATAATCTGTAATAAACTCGCACAAAATAAGAGTAGCTTGTGGCTACTCTTATTTTGTCCAGGATAGACTCGCACTCTCTGTAGCTGCTCAGCAATAGTTTCGGGAGCGCAGTTCGAGTCCAGGTAGCAATTCTTTAAATAAAAAAGCTATACAAAGAGGCTTTCTAAAGAGGCTACTCAGCACTCTGAGAAATCTTAATAGAGCTACTTACCATAAAGCTCGAAACAGAGATTGTTGCAGTGCGCTCATAGCCTGTTGTGTTAGGCTCAACATAAAGGCTGATGCCAGAATCCCACCTAGCCAATGCACGTGTAGGAACGTCGTACTGGTCGATAACCTTCACAAACTTAATCCAACTATCCTTTGGTGTCTTGTCGCCATTCTCCTCAATAACCCAACGATCGCCACTGCTGAGCTGAATAGTCACATTATCCACACCCGTAGAGAGCACAGGGATAATCACATCGCCACCCTCGGCCGATAGGGTCATAGACTCCTCATAAAACTCTACAGAGGGCGTGTCGTAGATCTTACCTGGGATAATCTCACGCTCACAACCAACGACAAATGTTAATGATGCCACAACTGCAATAAAAAATAGCTTTTTCATAATTAGAGATGTTTTAATTAGTTAATATATATATATGTATCGTATTATTCAAGCATGTGAATTTCTGCAGGAATGTCGCATCTCCACACCTTGCCATCGCCAAAGTCGAGGGTGATAGCAGCACTCTGCTCTGTAAGTTCAGCATCGAGCGAAGCAAATGTGTGCTCGCGGAGATTAATCATTCCAGTAATATTTTCTGCTTTTAGCACTACATTATCCTTCAGCATCTCGCCATCTAGCCTCCTAAACAAGATATACTGCGGCTCATGCTGAATGTCGGTGCCAGCATCGCCAATAGACAACGAGTAGCCACCATTGGTAAGCTTATTGAGTTCGACATGCACCAGGAATGTTGTCTGCGCGTCGCCCACCTGCTCAATAAGATCTCCCTGATAGAATGCAGCATCAGGAAATCGCTGAACATCATTCTCAAGGTCAATGCCTCGTGGTTCACACGCCATCGCAACAACTGCTGCAAGCGAGAGTAATAAAAATTTGATGTACTTCATAATGATAAGATGTTAAATGATTTTGAATGTTTGTTCGTTTCTTTGCTTTTCGCTACTGCAAAGGTAGAGTACGAACACCTCCCAAACCAAATTTTTCGTGTTCAAACTTTTCCGCAGGGGGGGGGTAACTCGTTGATTATCAACACTATGAAAAATCAAATTTTACCCATTTTTCAACTTGCTGATAATCAACAAGTTACAAAACCTATTTCGGAACAATTCAGAAATACGTTAAATAGTTGATTATCTGTGTATTAGCCAAAATACACAAAAAGGAGACATCTTTTTAGATACCTCCTTTGTCTTATATATTTATCACAGCCCAAATGATTATAAAGGTAGCCACAGAACGATAGTTATCTATCAAACCAGCTCGCCAATCAGTATCGATAAAGCGCTCCTATCTTCCCATCAAGCGAAGCGATGCTATCGACCCTATTAACCCTATCAACCCTCCTGCCCTCACCAAGGTTGTTCACAGGACAACAACAAGTCTCCTACGACAACAGCACATAATTAATAAAAATATAATCTTGCTCCTCTTAATTTTTGCATAGAGTACTTCAGATATCGTACATAGCAACGTAATGACCTAAGGGATAGTAGTAGAACTACAGCCATTAGGTCATTACTAGTCTTGTGCGATAGATGATGTGCTATATGCAAAAAGAAAAGGAGCAAATCTTTCGACTTGCTCCTTGAAGAGGCGGCTACCTACTCTCCCACCTAAATAGGCAGTACCATCGGCGTTAGTGAGCTTAACTTCTCTGTTCGGAATGGGAAGAGGTGGAACCTCACTGCTATAACCACCTAAAGAACGTTTGTTTTAATTGGTTTTGGTAAGCAGTACCAACTCTGCTAAATCTTGACATATACCGAAGATGAGATAGTGTCT
>JAFODV010000036.1 GCA_017380515.1 Alistipes sp. | reverse complement strand
TATCCTTTTGTATTGTTAAAATTTCTCTTTTTCAGCGCGCAAAGTTATAAAACTTATCGGAGTTTTGCAAAAAAATCGACCATAAGTCGCTCACACTCTTTTTGGAGTACTCCTGATGTTACAACGGTGCGAGGGTGTAACATATTGCCCGCGATTGTCGAAAATCCGCGTTTGGCATCCGATGCGCCATAAACTATGCGCCCTATTTGGCTCCACGCTAAGGCTCCTGCACACATAGGACACGGCTCGACAGTAACGTAGAGGGTGCAGTCGTTGAGGTACTTTCCGCCAATGGTCGAGGCCGCTGCGGTGATAGCTTGCAACTCGGCGTGAGCTGTTACATCGGTCAATGTCTCGACCAGATTGTGGCCTCTGCCAACGATGCGACCACCCGCTACAATGATGGCTCCGATGGGTACTTCATCCTTCTCGAGGGCAAGTTTTGCCTCTTCGAGTGCTAAACGCATATATTTTTCATCTTTTTCGAGCGAAATTTCCATATTTTTTTGTAAATTTTTCGTAAATTTGCGAGTTATTTGACGACAAAGATACAAAAAATATATACAAAACTATGTACAGAAGTAATACTTGTGGCGAATTGCGTGCCACAAATGTCGGACAGACAGTAACATTGGCAGGTTGGGTACAGAAGGTGCGTAACCTAGGCGCAATGACTTTTATCGATTTGCGTGACCGCTATGGTATCACCCAGATTGTTGTGGAGGAGCACTCGGATGAGGCGACAAAGGAGGCTGCGTCGAAGCTCGGTCGTGAGTGTGTAGTGCAGGTTGTAGGTCGCGTTATCGAGCGCGAGTCGAAGAATGCGAAGATGGCTACAGGCGATATCGAGGTTGTAGCTGAGAAGATTAACATCCTCAACCAGGCTGTTATCCCTCCATTCACAATCGAGGAGAATTCGGATGGTGGTGACGACCTTCGTATGAAGTATCGCTACCTCGACCTTCGTCGTCCGCCATTGCAGCGCAATATGATTTTGCGTCATAAGATGGCGCAGGAGATTCGCCGTTTCCTCGATGGTGAGGGCTTCCTCGAGATTGAGACCCCTTACCTCATCAAGTCTACTCCAGAGGGTGCTCGCGACTTTGTGGTGCCTTCGCGTATGAATCCTAACGAGTTCTACGCTCTGCCACAGTCGCCGCAGACCTTGAAGCAGTTGTTGATGGTGTCGGGCTACGACCGCTACTTCCAGATTGTACGTTGCTTCCGCGATGAGGACCTACGTGCTGACCGTCAGCCCGAGTTTACACAGATCGACTGCGAGATGTCGTTCGTAGAGCAGGAGGACGTACTCGAAATCTTCGAGCGCTGGGCACGCTACATGTTCAAGGAGGTTATGAACATCGAGTTTAATGAGCCATTTAAGCGTATGCCATGGATTGAGGCTATGGAGAAGTATGGCTCGGATAAGCCAGATGTACGCTTCGGCATGGAGTTTAGCGATATTACCGACCTTGCACATGGTCACGACTTTGTCGTGTTTGACTCAGCAAGCTACGTTGTAGGTTTTGCTGCTGAGGGCTGCGCATCATATACTCGCAAGCAGATTGACGAGCTTACCGAGTTTGTTAAGCGTCCACAGGTGGGTGCTAAGGGCCTTGTATGGATTCGTGTTGACGAGGCAGGTGCTATCAAGTCATCTATCGACAAGTTCTTCTCGGCTGACGACCTTAAGGCTATTGCTGAGCGTGTAGGCGCTAAGTGTGGCGACATGGTATTCATTCTCTGTGGCGATAAGTTCAAGACACTCACTCAGCTATGCACCTTGCGTCTTGAGGTTGCCGAGCGTCTTGGCTTGCGCGACCCTAAGAAGTTCGCTCCATTGTGGGTTGTTGATTTCCCTATGTTCGAGTGGGACGAGGAGACACAGCGCTTCTACGCTATGCACCACCCATTCACCTCTCCAAAGCCAGAGGATGCACACCTCTTCGATACTGGCGAGCTTGGCAAGATGCGTGCTAACGCCTACGACTTCGTATGTAACGGTACGGAGATTGGTGGTGGTTCTATCCGTATCCACGACGCTGAGCTCCAGGCTAAGGTGTTCAATGCCCTCGGCTTCACGCCTGAGGCTGCCGAGGAGCAGTTCGGCTTCTTGATGAACGCCTTCAAGTATGGCGCACCACCTCATGGTGGTTTGGCATTCGGCTTCGACCGTCTATGCTCGTTGTTTGGCGGCTCAGAGTCTATCCGCGACTACATCGCATTCCCTAAGAACAATGCTGGTCGCGACGTGATGCTCGACGGCCCATCGCCAGTGGCACAGGCGCAGCTTGATGAGTTGTTCTTGTCACTCGTAAAACCCGAGTAATTAATCTCTCGTGATAAGGGGTCATCTTTGACCTATCCCAAAAAGTTGAGCACCCGAGGCTGTAGGTTTACTACTATCCTCGGGTGCTCACTTTTGCGATAAGCCAAATCTAACCACTTCTAACGAGAAATTGGATCGCTTCGCTCGATGGGGAATTTCCCATTTATTCCATCTTCCCTATTCTCCATATTATCTCAAAAAAAAGAGTAACGAGTAACAAAAAAATATTACTCATTACTCTTTACTAATTACTCATTTCTAATTTGATAGCGCCCTCACTCCTACCAATTTAGCTCTGAGGTATAGATGGTGCAGTGCTTGCCACGTGCCGATACATTAACGTCATTTGCCTTGCCACGGTAGCGCAACACGCCCTTGCCTTGCGAAACAACGTTTAGCACATCGCAATCGACATCGAGACAAACATCGTTGATGCCCTCCTTAGCGGACACAAACGCAATGCTCTTGGCTGTTGTAGCGCCATGCATATAGAGGTAGCCATTGTTGTAAACCTCGACATTTGCGGTGTTCCACTCCTTAACGTGGCAGGTCATAGTGCCATGGTTGCGTATCGTAAGACTATTTAGGGCTGTGATGCTCTCAGTAACAACAGCCATTACAAGGCCATTTTGCAAGACCAGATCATCGGCAAACTTATCGCTCTCGATGCGTAACATCGTGTCCATATGTCCCGATATGCGCTTTAGCTGCGAGGCCGATACTCGAACGTAGATGGGCACCTTCTCGCTGAGCAGGGTCTTCTTGGGTATGTTCACATAGCCATTGCGACCTATAATAAGCGCCTTCTTACCCTCATAATTCTCAACACCGTAGTTTATATAGGGTCGTTCAGCAAGAGGATAGCTAATCTCTATTGCACCCTCCTTGCCCTCATAGAGCGTTACATCGACATGAACAAAGGCCAGAAGAGCCGTCAAATCCTCACAACTAAGTCGTTCAGTAACATATCTTATGCTCTCGCCATCAATAACTCTATCCTCAACAACAGTCTGCGCCTGAGCTACAACAGTAGCCATAATCATGGCACACGCCAACAAAATCTTCTTCATAGTAGTCAAAATTTTAGATTGTTTACTCCTCTTTATAAATCACCTGCGTCGATATGACCATCACCGAGCCGCTTATCCTAAACTTATATATGCGCTTGGGCTTGCTCCAGATGGCTGTCACATCGTAGACATTGCCATTGTCCTGCTCCTGCCACACATCGACACCTGCCTGCTCAGCCTTGAATGCCTCGATAAACTTCTTCATAAGCGCCTTATTGTCCCTAACCACAAGCTCGCTAACCTTTTTGATAACCTCACCTGTAACGGGGTCGCGCTTAACAGCCATACGGAACGTAGTGTTGCTCTTCTTGTTATTATACAAGTCGCCACGTAGCAGTGCGTCGATATGTTGCTGGGCAAAACCCTCCGACATGCCCATTACACAAAACATAAATAATATAATCAACCTCTTCATAGACAAACTCTTAAACTAAAAACTATCTGATTTAGAGTACTCTTCAACATTCTTAAAGTTGTGCCCAGGCAATAAGCTCGTCGGCACTCTGCTCAATACGATCGGCACGCTCCAACATCGCCTCAATGTCGCCCTCGATATCGCTGATATTGTCGTAGCGAATGCCGCCATCAACAATGTAGCTACCGGCATATATGCTTAGGTCATTATGCTGACTATTGTCGAACGTAAGCCATACTGTGAGTGCCACAACCACCGAGGCAGCAACACCAGCAACGGCACCCACAGCAATCCACAATCCACGGCGCTCAGGGCGTGGCGAACGAAGTTCCAGCTGAGGTGTCTGCTCAACCTTTTGCTCGGGCATGCCCGCCTCATACCATGCAAACATAGCCTTAAGCTCTGCCCACTCCTCGCCCACATCATTCGAGCGAAACCATGCGTAGAGCTCACGCTCCTCGGCATTCGTGGTGCGACCATCAAGAAACTTCTCTACAAGTTGTTCTATATGCTCTCTCTGTGTCATGGCGTGTTAGGTTTAAATTGTTTAAGTATTGCTCGGCGTGCTCGGCTAAGATTTTGATATACAGCATCTATGTTCATTTGTAGGAGCGATGCTATCTGCTCAACCTCAAGCCCCTCGATATGCTTCATTCTAAGCACCAGCTGCTGCGTCGAGGGGAGCTTCTCCATAGCCCTCAAGAGGGGTTTTATGCGCTCGTCATACCCTATGTCGTCCTCGCTCAGCATATCAGCATTTAGCGCCACTTCGACATGGCGATTTCGTTTTCTGAGCAGGTCTATTGTCATGTTGCGCACAACGACATTTGCCAGCGACTCCACACGCCGATACTCGTCCAGTCGGTGGCGCATAGCGTAGAGCCTAAGGAGGGCATCCTGCACGATATCCTCAGCCTCGGCAAGCGTCATGCCGTAGCGTCGTGCCGTCGCAATCATGCCCTCACGTGAGCGTCGCACAAATATTTCAAACTCGTTGTTTTGCATTTTTTTGGTTGCTTCTACCCTTAATACGACAAAGATGCATTTTTTTGACATGGCAAGCAAAAATAATTGCACTTAATCGACATTTCGGCAGCTGAGCATAAAATAAGCCTCAAAAAAATTTGCTTTTCGTAGGGCTTTTTCTTACCTTTGTTCGGATTATAGCATATAGTATCCACGCATGTACGTATGATGTGCGAGCGTGAGAGAGGCTATAAATACACAAGTGTAAAACATAAGATATTAAATATCACACACTTATAAACAATTAAATCTAAAACAACTATGGCTAATACCAAAGAAAAGTTGTTCGCGGAATTCCCACCAGTATCTACTGAGCAGTGGGAGGCCGTTATCACAACTGACCTAAAGGGCGCTGACTATGAGCGCAAGTTGGTATGGAAGACCGGTGAGGGCTTTAACGTACGCCCATACTACCGTGCTGAGAACCTCGCAGAGGTTGAGTATCTCGGTGCTGAGGCCGGTGAGTTCCCCTACGTACGTGGTGTCTCTAAGGACAACACATGGCGTGTACATCAGACTATCTCTGTAAAGTGCGCTAAGGAGGCTAATGAGGAGGCTTTGAAGCTCCTTAACTCGGGTGTTGACTCACTCGGTTTCTGCTTCTGCGAGGCTTGCGCTTGCGAGGTAGATGTTGATGCACTTTTGAAGGACATCGTTCCTACAGCTGTTGAGCTTACATTCTGTGGCGCTGATGCTGAGGCTTTGGCAGCTCTTGCAAAGAAGGTTTTGGCAAAGTATGCTGCTGAGCCAAAGGACGAGCTTCGTCTTAACTTCTGCATCGACCCAATCATCAAGTCGCTCTCAGTTAAGGGCACTTGCGGCTGCAAGGAGAACGAGCGCAACTGCTTCGACGTTATCGCTGAGCTTGTGAAGGCTACTGCTGAGTACAAGCGTGTGAAGGTTATCAACGTATCAGGTGCTACATTCTCTAACGCTGGTTCAACAATTGTCGAGGAGCTTGCATTCACTCTCTCTGCTGCTCACGAGTACCTCGTGAAGCTTATGGAGAAGGGTCTTACTATCGACGAGGTAGCTCGCAAGATCCGCTTCACATTCGCAGTTACTGCAAACTACTTCCTTGAGATGGCTAAGTTCCGTGCAGCACGTATGCTCTGGGCTAACATCGTTAAGGCTTATGCTCCAGCTAAGGATTGCTCATGCAAGATGGTTGCTCACGCAGTAACTTCTACATGGAACCAGACAGTTTACGATCCATACGTAAACATGCTTCGTGGCACTACTGAGGCTATGTCAGCAGCTATCGCTGGCGTACACTCTTTGGAGGTATTGCCTTTCGACTACTCTTTCGAGGCTCCTACCGAGTTCTCAAAGCGTATCGCACGTAACGCACAGCTTTTGTTGAAGCACGAGTCACACTTCGACCAGGTAGTTGACCCAGCAGGTGGTTCTTACTACATCGAGTCACTCACTAAGAGCATCGCTTCAGAGGCTTGGGCATTGTTCCGTGAGATAGAGGAGAAGGGCGGCTACATCGCTGCATTCAAGGAGGGCTACGTAGTATCACGCGTTAAGGCTTCTGCTGAGGCTAAGGATAAGGCTATCGCTACACGTCGCCTCATCCTACTCGGCGCTAACCAGTATCCTAACTTTACAGAGGTTGCCGACGCAGCTATCTGCGAGTGCAAGGTTAAGCGTGAGGTTAAGGAGGAGAACGTATTGGTTCCTTACCGTGGCGCTATGGCATTCGAGGAGATGCGCATGAGCGTTGACCGTTCAGGCAAGACTCCTAAGGCATTCATGCTCACTTGCGGTACTTTGGGTATGGCACGTGCACGTGCTCAGTTCTCATGCAACTTCTTCGCTTGCGCAGGTATCCGCGTTGAGGATAACACATTCTTCAAGACTGTTGAGGAGGGTGTAGAGGCAGCATTGGCTTCTAAGGCAGAGATCGTTGTTGTATGTGCTTCTGACGACGACTACGCAACAGCAGCACCTCGTGTTAAGGAGCTTTTGGGCGACAAGGCTATCCTTGTAGTTGCTGGTGCTCCTGCATGTGCTGCAGAGCTCGAGGCTCAAGGCATCACTAACTTCATCAACGTGAAGAGCAATGTTCTTGAGACTTTGAAGGATTACTTAAAGAAGTTGGGCATCTAATCAATGTAAAGGCTATGAGAGCAAAATTTTCAGATTTAGAATATAAGGCTGCAGCCGCTGAGTGCTGCGCCACAGCTAAGGCTCCCAAGGAGGATTGGTTGACTGCCGAGCGTATCCCAGTAAAGGAGAACTATACGGCTGCTGACCTCGAGGGCATGGAGCACTTGAACTACGCAGCAGGTATCGCTCCTTTCTTGCGTGGTCCTTATTCAACAATGTACGTTATGCGTCCTTGGACTATCCGTCAGTATGCAGGTTTCTCTACTGCTGAGGAGTCTAACGCATTCTACCGTCGTA
>JAFODV010000035.1 GCA_017380515.1 Alistipes sp. | reverse complement strand
GTGGGCACTACGTATCTTGCCGAGCTTACGGTAGTGTGCGAGAAGCTCCTCGTCGATACTCTCCCAGTTCATATCCGAGCGGAAGGCTTGGTCGGAGTCGACATTGAAGCGAGCATCGCTCAGCCCGCGCCCCGTCTCATCACCATAGAATATCTGCACCACACCGGGGGCGAGGAGCAGTGTCGTTGCACACGCCGCCATATTGTCACTTGCTGCATCGCGGTGATAGGAGTTATTCAGATAGCTGAACGGGTGCCAGTCGTCGTGTTGCTGTATGGCGTCGGCATATGCCTGCCACGTATATACTATGGCATCGAGGTCACCGCTCTTGGGGAAGTAGAAGTTCACAAGACTCTGGAAGCCTGCCTCGGCATACTCCTCGCGTCGCTCTATGCCTGCGCTGTCGAAGTCGCCCGTCATGTAGAATGGCTCATCCCATGTCGAGGCTATCGACTCGGGGTGCTTAGCTCTCCAACGCGCCAAGGCTATATTGCACGCCTCGTTTAGCTCCTGCCAGCGATAGGTGTGCACATTCTCAACTATATCGCAGCGAAAACCATCTATGCCGAACTCCTCGACCCAGGCCGCTATCCATGCGATAACATACTGCGATGGCGACCATGCGCGATCACGACGCAACTCCCGCGCCGAGGGGTTTACCCATGGGTCGTTACTACGCCCCTCTGCCCTCCACTTACGCTTCATAAAGGCGGGGATGGCGACCGCATCACCACTCTCATCCTTATAGTCGGGCATGCCAAATAGTGTGGCTTCGAGTGGGTTTGACTCATCCCATCCCTCGTCGGGCATACGTAGCCAATTGCGGTCGTACCACCCCTTCCATCGTAGACGCTCGGCATAGAAGTCGTCGTAGCTCCACGAGCGAATGTGTGTGGCGGCCTCCTCTGCGGTGTATGGAACCTCGGCAAAGCCGAGCTGCACGGCATCGAGGAGCGTAGGGTAACCAGGGTTGTTGAGGTTGGCACCAAGCATCACACGAATACCCTGACTATGTAGCTCGTCGACAAGCGCTCTAAACTCCTCCACAGTGCCGTAGTTCTTATCTATTTGGGTGTAATCCAAGGGGTAGTATCCGTGATATCCATAGTGTGGAAAGTCGTTCACGCTACCGCTTCCCGACATCCAACCGTGAATCTGCTCATATACATCAGTCATCCACACCACATCGACGCCCAGCTCCTTGAAGTAGCCCTCGCGGGCCTTGGCGAGCATACCCCGAAAGTCGCCGCCATGGAAGGTTGCGGCATTGAGCTGCTCGGAGCCATAGTCGACCAATCGGCCATAGTTGATATCGTTTGTTGTGTCTCCGTTTGCGAAGCGGTCGGTGATAACAAAATAGACGTTTGCGCCAGTCCAATTAAATTCGCGATTGCTCTGCGCAAATAGTGGTTGCATGGCTACTATAGCCATCAGCCACAGAAGATAAGTACGCTTCATAATGATGATAGTTTTCAGCTAAATAACACATCTGCGTGGCACACTAAGGATAGATGTGTGAGTAGATGTGCTCTGCAAAGGTATGAATAAAATTCTGGGAGGTTCTATAAATTCAATCATCCATTAGCGAATAGTCAGAACCTCATTAAAGGCTACCGCCAATGCGTTATTGTTTGCACAAAATTAGCAAAACTTTTGAGAATATTTCAAATAATTCCGCCGTTTTTTTTGGGGGGGGTAAACGCTTGATTATTAACACTATACATTGGCATATGTTTTAAGCGGTTATCCAACTTTTATGATATTTGAATATCTGTGCCAGGCGAGCGATATTGTAGGTCAGGTTTGTTATTGCAACATTCGCTTTTGCTCTAACAATGCCAATTCCTCGAAACACAAGCCCGCCCATTGAGCGTTCTATAAATCCAAAAACATGCTCCACACGACAGCGTACCTTTGATTTTGTACGGTTGCATTGTTTCTGCTCATCACTTAGCGGATGTCCGCGAAAACCTTTCTCGCATATAATCGGGGTTACACCTCTCTTTGCAAAGCCTTCTTCTGTACCTACATAGCCTGCATCAAGCCAAAATTCTTCACCCTCAATATCGTTGCAATCAACAAGTTCCGTTCCTCGCTGTGAATCGTGAACGGAGGCGGAAGTGGTGTCGTATCCCACTATCAACTTTGTCTTGCGACATACTTTGGCGTGGTCTTTATAGCCGTAGAAAGTCTCACCGCCCTTCTTTGTCCAACGGGCATCAATATCCTTTTGGCATTTCTTGTGTGGGTTGTCATTCCATAAACCATCGCCTTTGCCCTCTTTTATCGCTTGATTCTCCTCGCGTGTATTTCGTTGGCGAGGTGATACAACGAAACTTGCATCTATAATCTTGCCCTCGTTGACTATCAATCCAAGACTTTGCAGATGCTCATAGAAACGCTTGAACAACTCATCGTACGCTCCCGCGCGAGTCAGCTCCTCGCGGTATTTCCATATCGTGCGAGCATCGGGGACATCATCAACAGTGAGTATGCCGAGGAAATCTCTGAAACTTGTGCGGTCTTTTATCTGATATTCAGCCTGTTCATCACTCAAACCATACAATCGTTGCACAAACATCACCTTGAACATCAACACAGGGTCTATGGGGCGGCGACCCGCATTGCTCTTGCGCTCTTGCGTTTGCAATCGCTCTTCAAGAACGGGGCGGAACATCTCGAAATCAACAATACCCGAGATAAATTCCAATGGATTACCTTGTTTGGACAGGGCTTCGAGCGTTTGGGTACTCTCAAACAAACTACGATTGGTTTGATTGCGACGATAATTTGGGTGTTTCTTCATTTTTTCTATTATTTTGTACAAGTATACAAAATAAACCCCTGATTAGCAAATAGCTAATTTATAGAAGTTGCCTTATAGGGAACAATCTCGCAGAATGTATCGAGTTCACGCAGACGACGACCTATAAGTTGCGTAGTCTGAGATCCAAAATCAAGAATAATAATTTTTTGTTGCACCATATCTAACATCTATTTTCGTTTTCATATTCAGCCC
>JAFODV010000034.1 GCA_017380515.1 Alistipes sp. | reverse complement strand
TGAGATTATCGACAAATAACAGATGGTGGGAAAAGGCAATAATATGTTGCATATTCATGATGATATGTAGCACGACTTTTGCAGGAGAAACCCTCTTCAAACAAGCGAGAGCACTTCAACGTGACGGCAAATTTGACGAAGCCATAGATGTGTATAAACAATATCTCGCGCAGCCAATAGACGGTGAGGAGATATCCGATAAAGAGCTATTCTTCTATACCGAATCCTTAGTACAGATAACGAACACATTCCAGAGTAAGGGCGACCCTGAGGGCTGCATACAAGCCTTAGAAGAGGTGTTCGGGGCATCTGCGTTTCTGCAAAAAGAGTGTTTGAGAGATTACTACTCGGTTTTAGGCTATGCATTGTCGCGAACTGAGAATGTGAACAAGGCGGAAGAGTGCATGATTAAGGCGCTTGTATTGCCTCTTTATCGAGCCACACCTGAACGCTACTTCCGTGACTATGCCTATGCCGCAGCTGTGTTTTACAGCAACACAGAATATCTTGAACAAGTAATCAGCTGGTGTCACGAGGCGCTAAAACAAGCTGAATTGTGCAAAAACACATCGGGAGCTCAGTGGGTGAAGGCGATGTTGGGCTCGCTATACAAGCAAAATGGAGATCTCAACAAGGCCTTAGAGCTACTTAAGCAGAGTAGAGCTGAGGCCGAGAAACAAGGTGACGATTTGGGCGTTATCAATAGCCTCAACACACTAATAGACCTTTTGCTCTATTGGGATATTCCCGAATATGCCAACCAATATGCCTCTGAAGCAATACGCGTGGAGGAGAGAATGAGCGAGAAGAACCCTATGGTATCGGCTCAAACGTATATAAATAAAGGTAGAGCGCTATATAGGCTTGGGGTGACAGACTCTGTGTCGCTCTACACCCAAAAGGCACGCGAGCTCTGCCAAGCACTACCCTACAATAGCGGCATGGTGGATGTTAACCTATTGCACGGCAGGCTCATGAGCGAGAAAGATGGCGACTTGTCACAGATTGGCATTGCAGAGCTTGAGCAGGTGACTAAGCATGGTACGCTGGTGAACCGAGCAAAGGCCTACCACCAATTGGCGCAGACATATCTCAGACATAATAATAACAAGATGGCGGAGACTATGTTGGATAGCTTATACACATTGCTCAACGCCAGCGATGCACCATTACATCTTAATCTCAACTATGAGCCTATTCTGAATCACTACTTCAAAAGCAAGCAATACAGTCAAGCTGAGAAATATGCCAAGCTAATGCTTCAGGAGCAACAGGCCCTCAATGCTAAGAAGCTAAACTATAACATTGTAGGAAGCATCATCGACTTACAGAAAGAGCACGAGATAAAGGATTTGAAAATCAGCCATTTGAAGCAGGAGAACAAACGTTTTTGGGTAATAGTGTGCTTGATACTATACGTGATCACCACCTCGGCGTTGGTTATCATGCTCCTCTATCGTAACAAGCGCATTGTTAAGAAGATGCTGACTAAAGATAAGAGGTTTGCCTTGTTGGTAAAGGAGCTTAACGAGTCAAACAGCGAAAAGGAGAAGCTATCACTTGAGATTCGAGATTTCTTGAAGGATAGCGACAACCGCAAACGTTCTGAGACGCTAACGCCATTTGTCCTTAAAGAGGGTGACGAAACCAAGTTCCGTCAATGCTTCGAGCTGTTATACCCATTGTTCCTTCATCGACTCCGCGAGAGGGTGCCATCTATAACTCGACGTGAGGAGCTTCTATGCATGTTAATCGTCCTAAAACAGGATAATAAGGAGATTGCTGATCTATTGGCTATCGCACCACGAAGTGTACTGATGCTTCGCCATCGCTTCCGTCAAAAGATAGGATTGCCCACAGAATATTCGTTGGAGAATTTTATAGAAGATACATTGGGATATAACAACAACATGAATAATACCGTTGAGATAAATTCTGAGCAGCAGGATAATAAAACTATAATGTAAGGCGCTGTGTTTTAATTCGATAGTCCAATATAAGGAGAGAGTTGCATCGCCCAGCTATCTTTGCATTGCGCAGAGTACATTTAATAGGAGCCTGCCTAACATATGGTTGTTAGGCAGGCTTCATTTTTTTGCCACAACACAAACGGCACAGCTTAAAAAACTTTTCTATGGGGAAGGTATTCGTGGCATAGTTTGTGCCCCTATCGAGGAGAACATTTAAAATTTCAATCTATGATGAACACAAAAAACTCTTCAGCAACAACCCCCGTTTATGGCTCGGAGGAGATGAGACACTCAGCACCATCACAAACAATCCCTGAGCACGCCACAACACCAGAAATTGCATACCGCATGGTCAAGGATGAGACATATGCCGAGACACAGCCAAAGCTCAATCTCGCAACATTTGTCACAACATATATGGATGACTATGCCACACGTCTCATGAACGAGTCTATAGCAATGAACTACATTGACCAGACAGAGTATCCACGTGTCGCTGTCATAGCCAGCCGCTGCATTAACATCATTGCGAACTTGTGGAACACCACCGAGGAGGCAGAGTCGAAGACAGGAGCCGTAGGTATTGGCTCATCTGAGGCCTGCATGCTCGGTGGTGTAGCTGCATGGCTGCGCTGGCGCAAGCGCCGCATCGAGGAGGGCAAGCCCCACGATAAGCCTAACCTCGTGATGAGCACAGGCATGCAGGTGGTATGGGAGAAGTTCTGCCAGCTATGGCAGATAGAGCTTCGCCAGGTGCCACTAACACGCACTAACCGCACGCTATGTCCTAAGGAGGCACTCAAGATGTGCGACGAGAATACAATCTGTATCGTGCCTATTGCTGGTGTTACGTGGACTGGTCTTAACGACGACATTGAGGCGCTAAATCACGAGCTCGACGCCTATAACAAGATGACAGGCTACGACATCCCTATTCACGTGGATGCAGCCTCTGGTGGCTTTATCCTGCCGTTTATCAACCCCGATCGCAAGTGGGACTTTAGGCTAAAGTGGGTGAAGTCAATCTCTACATCGGGTCATAAATATGGCTTGGTATATCCTGGTTTGGGCTGGGTGGTATGGCGCGATAAGAGCTACCTCCCTGACGAGATGTCATTCTCGGTGAACTACCTCGGTGCTGAGGTAACGCAAGTAGGTCTCAACTTCTCGCGCCCTGCGTCGCAGATTTTAGGCCAGTACTACAACTTCGTACGTCTGGGCTGGGAGGGCTACCATGCCATACAGCGTAACGCTATGGACATTGCTCGTTACTGCCACGAGCATATTGGCAAGATGGAGTGCTTCGAAGTATATAACGACGAGGTGGTTAACCCACTGTTTATTTGGAGCCTCAGCGAGGAGTATGAGCGTAAGGCTAAGTGGACCTTGTATGACCTTCAGGCAAAGCTTCAGGAGAGTGGCTGGATGGTGCCTGCCTACACCATGCCTAAGGATATCGAGGATATGGTCGTGATGCGTATTGTTGTGCGCCAGGGCATGTCGCTCGACATGGCCGATATGCTTCTCAAAGATATCGAGAATGCCGTGGCGGAGCTCGACAAGCTCAAGCACCCTACGCTCTCACGCGAGAAATACAACAACCAAGAGAAGCAGCACGGCAAGGTGTTTACGCATTAATATAGGGGATATAGGGCTGATAAGGTCGATAAGGCGAGGGTATCACTTCCCCTATCTTCCCTATTATTCCCCATAAATTCCACCTCGATTAGCGCCACTATTTCTTGTTAGAAGTCATCAGATACAACGCTCGGCGAATTTCGAGGCGATGGGCTGTACATGAGGTACTGCCCATTGCTAAGATAATTCGTTAGCGGAAGTAGATGATGGCTTATCACAAGAAAGAATTTGTTGTCAGAAGGGTTGCAGATGTGGCCTTGACATGAAAAATCCCCGGATAGGTAGTACTTAGCGTACATCCCATTCGGGGATTTGATTGAAAGGTCGCAGATGCGCCCTTATCACGGCAAACAATTTGTTGTCAGAAGGGTGCCGAGTGCTACACTCGGCAAAAATGCCACCGATGGGTAGTACTT